>NZ_JBDPHA010000013.1:0-71602 GCF_039841805.1 Romboutsia sp. 1001216sp1 | reverse complement strand
CTTTGTTTTTTATTTTTATCATTGGCAATAGGAATATTATTTATATATATTATAAGATCAAATATTCTTAAATTTAGTAATGATATTATAGATAATATAGATGCTTTTATATTGGGTAAAGAAATAGTTTTAGAAACTAATAAGGATACTTTATTATCTAAAATTCAAAATAAATTTAAATATATGATAGGAATTATAGAAAATAAAAATAAAATATATTTAGAGGAAAAAGATAATATAAAATCCTTAATATCTGATATTTCTCATCAAATAAAAACTCCTATAGCTAATATTTCTATGTATAATGAAACTTTAATAAATAGAGAACTAGATAGAAATAAACAGATAATATTTTTAGAAAACATGTAACATCAAGTTAATAAATTAGATTGGTTAGTCAAGTCACTTATAAAAATGTCTAGACTAGAAAATGGAATAATAACATTAAATATTAAAAAATATAGAATAAGTGATACAATTGCAAGTGCACTTAGTGGAGTATACTTAAAGGCAGAGGAAAAAAATATATCTATAGGTGTAGATATTGATGAAAAGCTAGAACTTTATCATGATAAAAAATGGACTAGTGAGGCAATATTTAATATTGTTGAAAATGCAGTAAAATACACAAAGAATAATGGAAGTATAAATATAAAGCTAAATAAAATGGAGCTATTTACTAAAATAAGTATAATAGATACTGGTATTGGAATTAATGAATCTGAGATAAATAATGTATTTAAACGATTTTATAGAAGTAATGATGTTATTAATACAGAAGGTATTGGGGTTGGACTTTATCTAGCAAGAGAGATTATAAACAAGCAAAGTGGATATATAAAAGTAGAATCTAAAAAGGATGTAGGAACAACCTTTTATGTGTATATGAAAAATTAAAATATATAAAATAAAAACACTGTTATATTAACAGTGTTTTTATTTTATATATCTCAATATTGTTATGATTTATATAAACAATATCACAATACTGTGAGGATTTTTAAAATATTTATATGATAATATTTAAGTAGATAAGATAATAAAAAATCAAAAGGGGATTTTAATTAAATGAAAATATTAGAAAGTAAAAGTTTGAAAAAGTACTATGGAACAGGAGAAAACATAGTAAAAGCATTAGATGGGGTTGATATAAGTATAAATAAAGGAGAATTTGTTGCTATAGTAGGTACGTCGGGAAGTGGTAAAAGTACATTATTACATATGTTAGGAGGACTTGATAGACCTAGTGAAGGAGAAGTGGTAATTGAAAACAATAACATATTTAAAATGAATGATGAGGAACTTACAATATTTAGAAGACGTAATGTTGGATTTGTATTTCAAAACTACAATCTAGTTCCTATACTTAATGTTTATGAAAATATAGTACTACCAATAGAACTTGATGGATGTAGCGTAGATAGTGAATATATAGATGAAATAATAAACACATTAGGACTTAGTAAGAAGGTAGATGCCCTACCTAACAACTTATCAGGTGGACAACAGCAAAGAGTTGCAATTGCAAGAGCACTAGCAACAAAACCATCTATAATACTACTAGATGAGCCAACAGGAAACTTAGATAGTAAAACTGAGCAAGATGTACTAGGACTTTTAAAAGTAACTAGTAATAAATTTAGCCAAACTATAATAATGATAACTCACAATGAACAAATAGCACAAATGGCAGATAGAATTATAAGAATTGAGGATGGAAAAGTTGTAATTAGAGGTGAAAGCCATGCTACAAAATAACAATCAAAAAATTATAAAAAAGATAAGTAAAAGAAGCTTTAAAGTTAATAAAATTAGAAATATTATATCTATTATAGCTATAACATTAGCTACAGTTTTATTTACATCGCTATTTACAGTAGGAGTATCTATGATGGATGCTTTTAATAGTTATATGATGATGGAATATGGAACAAGTTCTCACGTACAGATGCAAGATGTAGATAAAAGTCAGATAGATATAATAAAAAATGATGAAAGTGTAGACCAAAATAGTATAGGTATAATTAAAAATATTGATAGTGCTAAAAATCCAGAGTTTTTAACTCAAACTGTAAATCTAGCAGTTTATGACGGTCAAAGTGTAAAAAATGCTATCAATACAGAGATGATAAAGGGGAGTTTACCAAAGTCTAAAGAAGATATAGTTATGCCAACAGAAGTATTAGATATGTTAAAACTACCTCACAAAATAGGCACTGAAGTAAATATAGATATTCCAGCAGCTAAAGATGGCACTTATACTGGAGAAAATAAAACATATAAATTTAAATTAAGTGGATATTTTACATACAAAACAGCAACAGCTATACCACTTCATGATATATATATAAGTGATGATTTTTACAATGAATATAAAAAAGATAATGAAATAGGTCCTTTATGTATAACTTTTAATTTTAAAAATGATAAAAACTTAGAAAAACAAATTGAAGGTTTAATTAATGAAATTAAGCCATATTCAGGGAAATATAGTGTAAATCCAGCATTTTTAGATAATCAAGTAACAAATACTAGTGAATTTATAAGAAATGCTCTTCCAGTAATTTTATTAGTAATTGTAATACTTACAAGTGGTTATCTTTTAATATATAATATATTCTATATATCAGTAGTAAAAGACATAAAACACTATGGACTTCTTAAAACTATAGGAACATCACCAAAACAATTAAAAAAATTAATAATAAATCAAGCTAATAGATTATCATTAATAGCAATACCAATAGGACTATTTTTAGGAGTTATAATAGGAAAGATATTACTTCCTATGGCTATGAAATTTACTACTATATCAAGTTTAAAATCAATAGATTCAAGCAATCCTGCTATATTTATAGGTGCTATTATATTCTCATATATAACAGTAAGAATATCTTGTATGAAACCTGCAAAACTTGCAAGTAGTGTATCTGAAGTAGATGCTACAAGATATAGTGATAGAGATAGTAATATAAAACGTAAAGCAAAAAAAGGTAAGAGTGGTTCTAAAATTCATAAAATGGCACTTTCAAATATGTTTAGAAATAAGAAAAAAGCATTATTAGTTTTAACGTCTATGTCTTTAAGTTGTATGATATTTTTAAGTGTATCAACTATAATAAGTAGTTCAGACCCTAAAAGAGCAGCAGAAGGTATGATGTTAGGTGATATAGAAATACAACATGGAGAAGCACAAAACTCAAGGATACATGAAAATATCATACCAATAGATGAAGAATTTATAAAAGATGTTAAAAATTTAGATGGGGTAAAAAGTGTAGAGAAAATATATAAAGATTATTTAGGGCTTGTAGCCTATGAAGGAGCAATAAAAGAAGAATTACTAAGCCAACCAATAAATGAAGATCATGTAAAAAGATTTTGGCAAGGGTATGATTATAGAGAAATTGCAGCTACTAACAAAAGTGTAACATTAGATATAAGCGGAGTGTCTTCAGGGAAAATAATTAAAGAAATGATAGCAAATAATATGTTAGATTATTATAGTGATGGAAACATAATAGAAGGAAAGTTAGATATAGAAAAGTTTAACAAAGGTGGATATATAATAATTAGAGGACATGAAAATAGCAAAATAAAAGTAGGAGATAAGATTAAGTTAAAATACCTTAAAGGAAATACTATAGAAGAAGGATATACAGAGAATGAATTTGAGGTAATGGCAATAATTGGTGCAGGAGAAAACTTCAACATGGATGTATATGTAAATGAAGATGACTATAAAAAAATAGTACCAAAATCATATGTACAAAATGTAGTAGTTAATGTAGATGAAAACGTAGATGAAGTTGAAAAGAATATAGAAAAATTAAATGAAAAGTACTCTAATCCATATACTCATATTTCTTCAAAAAGAACATATATAGAAGAAGCTAAAGAAAATCAAGTTACAATAACTATTATAGGAATGAGTGGAGTGTTTATAATAGGATTAATTGGATTTTTAAATTTTATAAATACTATGGTAACGAATATAATGTCAAGAAATCAAGAATTTGCAATGCTAGAAGCAGTAGGAATGACTAAAAAACAGCTTAAAAAGATGTTAGCACTAGAAGGTATGTATTATGTAGTTATAATAACCTTTGTAAATCTTACTTTAGGTAGTTTATCTACTTTTCTAGGATTTAATATTATGAAGCTTAGATATTCTGTATATACCTATCCAATAGAAGCTTTAGCAATGTGTATAGTGTTAGTACTTTTAGTAAGTGTAACTGTTCCCTTAATTGTTTACAAAATAACTTCTAAAGAAAGTATAGTAGAAAGAATTAGGGTAAGTGAATAATATTTATATGAAAATGGAGAGAATATTATATTCTCTCCATCAAATTGATTTTTATTAGAATTTTAAAAATTATAAATTTTACTAAATTATGATATAAAAGAGCGATAATATAAAATTTATTGCTCTTTTTAATATTTATAAAAACATAGACTTACTTATGTATATTTAATTGATTAAATCAGTATGAGAAAAGCAATTAGAATTATATCAAAAGCGTAAATCTATTAAAAAATATGACTAATACTACAAAACTACTAAATATGATAAAATATAAATTATAAAATTAAAAAACATAATGTTATTATAATTAAGGATAATATTGATATTTATATAAATAGGAGAGACATATGAATAAGACAATAGGGGTATTAGCTCATGTTGATGCTGGTAAAACTACATTTTGTGAACAAGTACTATATCATACAAATGCAATTAGAAATAGAGGCAGAGTAGATAATAAGGATACATTTTTAGATAATCATAACATAGAGAAGCAAAGAGGTATAACAATATTTTCAGAACAAGGAATGTTTAATTACAACAATTCTAAATATTACTTAATAGATACACCAGGACATATAGATTTTTCACCAGATATGGAAAGGTCTATATCTATAATGGACTACGCAGTTATAATAATAAGTGGAGTAGATAAAATACAATCACATACAAAAACAGTATTTAGACTACTTAATAAATACAAAGTTCCTATAATATTTTTTGTAAATAAAATGGATAGAGAAAGCTCTAATTTAAACTTAGTGATAAAAGATATACAAAATAGCTTAACTAAAGATGCTATAGATATAACTAATACTAATATAACTAATACTTTAAGTGAAGAGCTTATAGAATTTATTGCTGAAAGAGATGATGAATTATTTGAAAAATATTTAAATGATGACTATGACTACAATCTTTGGATTAAAAATTTCAAAGAAATGATAAAGGAATCAAAAATATATCCACTATTAAGTGGGTCAGCTCTTAATGATATAGGAATAGATAATTTCCTAGAAAAGCTAGATTTTTTAACATATACAAATTACAAGTTAGAAGAAAAATTTATAGGTAAAGTATATAAGATAAAACATGATGACAATAAAAATAAATTAACTTATATAAAAGCACTACAAGGAAGTATTAAAGTGAAAAATGAAGTTTTATATAAAGTTAATGAAGAAATAATAACTGAAAAGATAAATAACATAAGAAAATACAATTCTAACAAATTTGAAGCTGTAAATGAGGCTAATTGTGGAGAATTATTTGTTGTAAGCGGTTTAAATAATACTGTAGCAGGAGATTTCATAATGGAACATGGTTTTGAAAAAGACGAAATAGAGAAAATTTATAATATAAAAACCAAATATGAAATGACTCCAACATTAAAATCAAAGGTTATATTTGATGGTCTATTAAACATAAAAGAAGTATTAAGTGTTTTTGAGATGTTAAATAAAGAAGAACCTGCATTAAATGTTTTATGGGATGAAAATCTTAAAGAAATACACATACATGTAATGGGAAAAATTCAATTAGAAATCTTAAAAGAAGTAATAAAAGAAAGATTTAACTTAGATGTAGACTTTGGAAAATGTGAAATACTATACAAAGAAAGTATATTAAACAGTACTATAGGATATGGTCACTTTGAGCCACTTGGTCATTATGCAGAAGTTCATTTGCTAGTAGAACCAAATACTAGAAATTTAGGTATCACTTTTAATAGCAAAGCACATGTAGATGATTTAGCCATAGGTCATCAAAATTTAGTTAAAACTCATATATTTGAAAAAGAGCATAGAGGAATATTAGGTGGATACCCATTAGTTGATTTAAATATAACTTTGCTTACTGGTAGAGCACATAAAAAGCATACTAGTGGTGGAGATTTTAGACAAGCTACTTTAAGAGCATTAAGACAAGGATTAGAAAAAGTTGAAAATGTATTACTTGAGCCATACTATAAGTTTAAAATTGAGACAAACTTAGATTATATGGGAAGAATCATATCAGATATTCAAAAAATGAATGGAGAATTTGAAACGCCGATTATCAATGAAAATTTAGTAACCATAGAAGGTAGAGGGCCTGTTGCTACTTTTATGGATTATAGCTTAGGGTTATCTGCTTTTAGTAAGGGAAGTTCAAGTGTTAGCTTCATATTTGATGGATATGATAGGTGTCATAATTCTGACTATGTCTTAGAACACAGGTCTTATGATAAAAATAGTGATAATGAATATACATCAAACTCTATATTTTGTTCAAAGGGACAAGGTTATGTTGTAAAAGGAAGTGAGGCTAAGCTTCACATGCATTGTATAAAATAATGAATAATAGTAAATAACATTTAAGGTTAACTATTATTAAGAAATATATTAGTTTTATTTTTAATATTTTACAATAGAAAAAATTTAAATTGAAATATTAGAAAGGCTAATGAATGATAGTATAATATAAAGGAATATAAAAGATTAAAAGGGAGAACTTATGAAAAATAAGCATATATTGATCGTAGATAATAGCGTAACAAATTTAAAAAGAGCAGAACAAATTTTAAAACCACATTGCAAAGTTAGCTTACTTACATCTGGTGTACAGACTTTAAGGTTTCTAACTAAAAACAAACCAGACTTAATATTTTTAGATATAAATATGACAGATATGGATGTGTATGAAACCTTAGAAAAGATAAAATCTAATAAAGATTTAGTTGATATACCAGTAATATTTCTAACCTCACAAGTAGATATAGAAAGTGAATTAAAAGGCATTGAAAAAGGAGCTATAGACTTTATTAGAAAGCCATTTGTTCCTCAAATTATGATAAGTCGTATAAAGATGCATCTAGAATTATATGACTATAGGATAGATTTAGAAAAAAAAGTAATAGAAAAAACCGAGATGATAGAACATCTCCAAGATGTTATGATGATATCCATCGCAGAGCTTGTTGAGTGTAGGGACGAAAATACTGGGGGTCATGTTAAAAGAACTGCAAAGTATGTAGAAATACTAACTAAAGCTTTGGTAGAAAGAAATATATATAGTGATATATTAAGCAAAGATTATGTAAAGGATATGATACGTTCAGCTCCACTTCATGATGTAGGTAAAATAGGTATAAATGATAAAACTTTACTTAAAAATGGTTATTTAGATGAAAAAGAGTTTGAGTTTATGAAAACTCACAGTAAACTTGGAGGAGAGACTATTCAAAGGATGATAAATCAAACTGATGGAGAAAGTTTTTTATATATAGCGAAGGATATGGCGCAATCTCATCATGAAAAGTGGAATGGAACAGGTTATCCAGATGGATTAAAGGAAGAAGAAATACCACTTAGCGCTAGAGTAATGGCAATAGCAGATGTTTATGATGCGCTAACAACAAAGAGACCTTATAAAGAAGCTTTTACACATGACAAAGCAGTTGAAATTATATTAGATGGTAAGGGGATAGCTTTTGATCCTGTTATAACTGAAGTATTTGAAGAAATAAATTCTGAGTTTGAGTTAGCAAGACAGATTTTATAGTAAAATTTGATCACGATGAAGTGGTTGAATTTTTCAAAAAATGTGTAGAAGATAGATATGACTTTTTAATTATTTCACCTGATGGAAGAATTATTGGTGAAAGTATAATAGAAGTGCCAATTATCGAATTGGGATATTTCATTCTGATGAATGTGGAAAAGGCATAGGGTCTTGGGTTATAAAAAAGACAAGAGATTTTGCATTTGAAAAATTAAATCTTCATCGCTTAGAACTAGATGTTTATTCGTTTAATCATCGTGCCGAAAAAGCATATTTAGCTGCTGGATTTAAAAGAGAAGGTGTATTGAGAGATGCAGTTTGGAATGGCAAGGAATATGCGGATGATATTTTGATGGCAATCCTAGAAGATGAATGGAAACAAATAAAGGCTATTATATAAATTATAATTTACCTAATTATAAATATATATTTATATGAATAATTTTATATGTACTAAGAATTAAGTTGAGTAATAGTATAAAGACTATTGCTCTATTTTATTGTACAATAAGACATTTATTTTGGATATTGTTATAAAGGTATTATAAGAACAGTTATAATAATTTAGAAATACATTTAACTTGTTTGCTAAAAAAATAAAATGTATTTTATGACAGGATTTAACAAATATAAGTAGAAATATATATAATTAAATAATATAAATTATAAATTAGGAATAATAATTTAAGGAGGAGTTTAATGGAGAAGTTTTTTGAACTAGAAGAGTATGCTCAAATTGAAGTTCTCCAAAATATCCAAGATAGCTTTGCAAATTCACTTGGTATGGGAGCGATTATAGTAGACTATAAAGGTGAACCTATAACGAAAGAAAGTAATTTCACTAAGTTTTGTACATATATAAGAAATAATGATGAATTAAAAGGAAAGTGTTATAAATGTGATGCATATGGAGGGGTACAATCAGCTATTACAAAAAAGCCACATATATACAAGTGTCATGCAGGATTAGTAGATTTTGCTATACCTATAATGGCAAAAAATACATATATAGGAGCAATATTAGGAGGTCAAGTAAGATTAAAAGAAGATTTAAAAGAAGAAAACAATGTTTTAAAGGATAAATATAATGAAGAATTATCTAAATACTATAAAGATGTAAAGATAAAGACTTATGAAGAAGTCAAATATGCAGCAGATCTTATGTACCAAATATCAAATTATATTATAAATAAAGATATAGTCAAAATAAATTCTGATTTTAATAACAGTAAAGTCGAAATAGATAGAGCTACTAATATTGAGTTAATAAAAGAATATAATTTAGAGGGCGAACAATATTCTGAAGAAATACACAAAGCACTAAATTATATTCATTCAAACATAAAAAAAAATATTACACTAGAGGAGGTAGCAAATCATATAAATCTAAGTCCAAATTATCTGAGTAAGACTTTTAAAAAGGATATTGGTATAAACTTTATAACCTATATAACAAATAAAAAAATAGAATTAGCAAAAGAAATGTTAAAAGATACAGATACACCTATTCTAAATATATCTATAGATTTATCTTTTAATAAACCTAACTATTTTAGTAAAGTTTTTAAAAAAATAGTAGGTTTAACACCTAGTGAGTATAGGAGCACATTACAGAATGATCAAATAGATACCTAAGGGAGGAATTTTTTGAGTGTATTAAAAAAAGAATCAATAAAAGATCTTCTAAGTAAGGATTATTTAATGCAAATACTACCTGGTTTACGAGATATAAAGTTAGAAAATATAAAAACAAACGGTTTATCAGGAGCTAAAATATATAAAATTACATTATTTTCTAGGCAAGATAAAAAAAGCCTATATCTAAAAATAAATAATTTAAAGGAAGATTGGCTAGCAAAAGTAAATAAAGATGAAGGCAGAGAATTAGCTATATTTAAAGATGATATATATTCAAAATTAGAAGAGTTTATAAATGACATTTATTTAGGTTATTACATAGGGGATAATAGCTATGCAATACTTATGAATGATATGTCTGTATACAAAAAAACAAATAACTCAGAGAAAGAGTGTCTTTACTATTTAAATAACTTAGCGAAATTCCACTCTAAATTTAAAGAACATGACATAACAAATTATAAGGAGTTATTAAATGTAGATGAATATTGTAATTTTTTAACAAAGACTAAAGTAAGTGAAGTTGAGGAGTTTAAAGAAAATTATCAAAAAGGAGAAATAATATTAAAAGATATTTTAGGAGAAAATTTATTTAATAAATATGATGAAATAAAGGAAATAGATAGTATATTTTCTTATTATCCTAAAACCTTTTTGCATGGAGATTATAGACCAGATAATACACTTTACATAAATCAAAATGATATAAGAATTATAGACTGGGCTAATAGTGGATGTGGACCTTGTACATTAGATGTATTTTGGTATCTTATGACATCTGTAAATGTTAAATTTGATAAAACTATACTACTAAATTATTATAAAATGAATTTAGAAAATTATATTGGATATAAATTAACTAGAAGAACATGGGACACTTTATTGAAAGTTGGAATTTTAGCTTCCTGCAAAATGTATTTAGTATCACTATTAGCTAATTCAAATTTAGAAGATAAATATGAGTATTTAAATATATATTATTGGATAGAGAATCTTAAAAGTGTATTAATAGACTTATAGATATAGTAGAGTACAATTGGTAGGAAAAGTAACCTTTATGAAAGTTGAAATAAATGTGGATACATGAAATATAAAACAATTTAATTAAGAAATAATAAACTAAATAAAAAGTGGGAAATAGATGTGATAAAAGATTTACATGTTAAAATAATAGGACTTACAACTATATTTAGTTTACTTATTACAGGATGCACTAGCACAATAGAAAATAAAGAAATCTTAAAAAATACATACTTTGAAGTTGTAAAAAGTGAACAAAATAGTAATGAAATAAAAGCTGTGGATTTAGAAGAAAGGCTTAAGGATAAAACAGTAGATATTTCAGATGGAATTGTATATTTAACTGGTGAAAATGGAGAACAAAAAGATTATTCAACTAAAATTTATACATTCAAAGAAGGTAATAAATCTCTTAGTGTTTCTTATTTAGATAATGATAAAAAAGAAAATTTAGAAGATATAAAATTTGCTTCATATATTATAACTAAGGAAGATAAAGAAGAAACTTATGTAGAAGTTTATTATCAAGACATATTAGAAGCAAATGGAATATTAAGTTTTCAGATGTATCCAGAAAGCGTACAAGAACAAAAGGAATTAGTAAACTTACTAAATGAAAATAAAAGTAGTTTGTATGAAGCATATTATAAAGTAGCAGAAAGTATAGAGGAAGATAGTTCTCTAGAGTTAGGAAAAATAATAGATGATAAGTTAAAAAAAATAGATGGATTTGTTAGTAATGATAATGAAAATTTAGTATCTTATTCTTTAAATAAGGATGGTTTAAATTTAAATTTAGTATTTGACGAAAAGATAAATAAGGCTGAAAGTGTAATAATTGAAGATATTGAATCTAATAATATATCTTTAAGTTATTATAAAAATATGGAATAGGGTATACAACTTTATAAGAGGAATAAAGATTTGAAAGAACAAGAAGAAATAATAGATAAATTATTAGAATATAAAAAATAGTAAGGATAATTCCTTACTATTTTTTTGTATTAATATTAAATTAAAAATGTAAAGAAAAATATAGTACAAAAAATTATCCTATTAAGATAAAATTTATCATAAAAATATTTAAAAAGTCTTAAAATTTGTACTATTTAAATAAAATATTTCCATAAAAGTATACTAGAATTTAAATAAGAACAAGAATAATTTTTGGAGGTACTCCCATTATGCAAAAAGAAGCTTTAGGAATGGTTGAAACAAAAGGACTAGTAGGGGCAATAGAAGCTGCTGATGCTATGGTAAAATCAGCAAATGTACAACTAGTAGGATATGAAAAAATAGGTTCAGGGTTAGTAACAGTAATGGTAAGAGGAGATGTAGGAGCTGTTAAAGCATCTGTAGATGCAGGAGCAGTAGCAGCAGAGAAAGTTGGAGAAGTTGTATCAGTTCATGTAATACCAAGACCACATACAGATGTTGAAAAGATATTACCAAGCAATAACTAATATTAAATAAGAATTTAGGTTAAGGGGGAAATTTTCATGAAAGAAGATTTAATGTCAAAAATAATGGATGAAGTAATGAAGAAAATGGGAGAAACTCCAAAGTTAGAAGTTAAAGAAGAAACAGTAGAAGAAGCTAAATATGAAGAGCCTAATAGCTGTAGCTTAACAGAGTTTGTAGGAACAGCAATAGGAAACACTATAGGTCTTGTTATAGCTAATGTAGATTATAACTTACACGAGTTAATGAATATAGATAAAAAATATAGATCAATAGGGATAGTTGGTGGAAGAACAGGGGCTGGACCTCATATATTTGCAGCAGATGAGGCTGTAAAGGCAACTAATAGTGAAATATTGTTAATAGAGCTTCCTAGAGATACAGAAGGTGGAGCAGGACATGGTTCTTTAATAATATTTGGTGCAGAAGATGTATCAGATGCTAGAAGAGCTGTTGAAGTTACATTAAATGAATTAGAAAGAACTTTTGGTGATGTTTATGGAAGTAGCGCAGGACATTTAGAATTCCAATACACAGCAAGGGCTAGCTATGCTCTTAATAAAGCGTTTGGAGCACCTATTGGAAAATCTTTTGGGATAACAGTTGGAGCACCAGCTGCTATTGGAGTATTACTTGCAGATACTGCTGTAAAAGCCGCTAATGTTGATGTTGTAGGATATTCAACTCCAGGAAATGGTGGAACTAGTTACTCAAACGAAGTAATTCTTACATTCTCAGGAGATTCAGGAGCTGTTAGACAGTCTATAATAGCAGCAAGGGAAGTAGGAAAGCAATTATTATTAACTTTAAGTAATGAAGAATTAAAGTCATCAACAATACCATACATATAAGATTTTAAATAAGGGGAGTGAATACATTGAAATCTAAACGTTTTGAAGTTTTAAAAAATAGACCAGTAAACCAAGATGGTTTTGTAAAGGAGTGGCCAGAAGTTGGTCTTATAGCAATGGATGGACCAAATGACCCAACACCTAGTATAAAAATAGAAAATAAAATAGTAATAGAATTAGATGGAAAGAAAAGAGAAGACTTTGATATGCTAGACTTTTTTATAGCAGATCATGCTATAAATTTAGAAAGAGCAGAAGAAGTTTTAAACATGGATTCATTAGAATTAGCTAGAATGCTTGTTGATATAAATGTTGGAAGAGAAGAAATAGTAAAACTTACAACTGCTATGACTCCAGCTAAGATAGTTGAAGTTGTAAGCCAGATGAATGTACTTGAAATGATGATGTCAATGACAAAGATGAGAGCTAGAAAGATGCCTTCAAATCAATGTCATGTTACTAATGTAAAAGATCATCCAGTTCAAATTGCAGCAGATGCAGCAGAAGCAGCTTTAAGAGGATTTGATGAACAAGAAACTACAGTAGGTATAGCAAGATATGCTCCATTTAATGCCCTAGCTTTATTAGTTGGAGCTCAAGTAGGTCGCCCTGGAATACTTACTCAATGTGCTGTTGAAGAAGCAACAGAATTAAAATTAGGAATGAGAGGATTAACAGGATACGCTGAAACTGTATCTGTCTATGGAACAGAGTCTGTATTTATGGATGGAGATGATACTCCTTGGTCTAAAGGTTTCCTAGCATCTTCATATGCATCAAGAGGACTTAAAATGAGATTTACATCAGGAACAGGTTCTGAAGTTCAAATGGGATACGCAGAAGGAAAGTCAATGCTATATCTCGAAGCTAGATGTCTATTCTTAACTAAAGGTTGTGGAGTTCAAGGAATACAAAATGGTTCAGTAAGTTGTGTTGGAGTACCAGCAGGAGTACCTAGTGGAGTTAGAGCTATACTTGCAGAAAACTTAATAGCTGCAATGTTAGATCTTGAGTGTGCATCTAGTAATGACCAAACATTTACACATTCTGATTTAAGAAGAGTTGCAAGAAGTTTAATGCAAATGGTGCCAGGAACAGATTTTATATGTTCAGGATATAGTGCAACTCCAAATTATGATAATATGTTTGCAGGTTCTAACTGGGATGCAGAAGATTATGATGATTGGAATATAATTCAAAGAGATTTAAAAATAGATGGCGGTCTAAAGCCTGTTAGTGAAGATGAAGTTGTTAAAGTTAGAAATAAGGCAGCTAGAGTTATACAAGTATTATTTAAAGAATTAAATCTTCCAGAAGTTACAGAAGAAGAAGTAACTGCTGCAACCTATGCACATGGAAGTAAGGATATGCCAAATAGAAATGTAGTTGAAGATTTAAAAGCTACTGAAGAAATGATGAACAAAGAAGTTACAGGGGTAGATGTAGTTAAAGCACTTTATAAAGGTGGATTTGAAGATGTAGCAGATAGTGTGTTTAATATGTTAAAGCAAAGAATAGCAGGGGATTATTTGCATACAGCAGCTATACTTGACAAAGATTTTAAAGTAAAAAGTGCCGTAAACTATCCAAATGATTATAGAGGGCCAAAAACTGGATATCAAATAAGTGATGAAAGATGGGAACAAATCAAAAATATTGAAAATGCAGTAAGTCCAGAAGACTTCTAAAAATAGAAAAAGAGGTGAAAATTGTGTCTATAGATGAGAAATTATTAAAAAGTGTAATAGAAGAAGTATTAAAAGAAATGGTAGAAAATGATAATGTAGAGTGCAATAGCAAAAAAGAAGAAAAGAAAGAAAATGTAGTATTTGATGATAATAAAAAATTAGAACTAGTAGAAGTTGGAGATTTGAAAAAAGGTACTAGAAGCGATGAAGTAGTTATAGGTTTAGCGCCAGCATTTTTTAACCATCAAACTAAAACTATAGTTGGTATAGAACACGATAAAGTATTAAAAGAAGTTATAGCAGGTATTGAAGAAGAAGGATTAACTTATAGACTAGCAAAAATTTATAGAACGTCTGATGTTTCTTTTATAGCACATGATGCAGCAAAACTAAGTGGTTCAGGAATAGGAATAGGTATACAGTCAAAAGGTACAACAATAATACATCAAAAGGATTTATTTCCTTTAAGTAACTTAGAATTATTCCCCCAAGCTCCACTTATAGATTTAGAAACATTTAGACAAATAGGTAAAAATGCAGCTAAATATGCTAAAAATGAATCACCAGCTCCAGTGCCAGTGAAAAATGACCAAATGGCAAGACCAAAATATCAAGCAATTGCAGCACTTTTACATATAAAAGAAACAGAACATGTTGATAGAAACAAAAAACCTCAAGAATTGAAGATAACATTTAAATAAACAAGGAGGGTAATGATGAATCAAGATTTATTAATAAAACAAATCGTAGAGGAAGTACTAAAAAATATGAACTCTACTAATATAAATGAAGTTTCAAATGCTGTTAAAAATGTTTTAAAAAGTGATAAAGTCACAAGCACTAATTATCCATTAGGAGAGAAAATACCGGAAAAAATAAAATCACAATCTGGAATAAAATTATCAGATGTAACTTTAGACAAAGTAATAAGAGGTGAAATTGGATCTAAAGATATAAGAATATCTAAAGAAACTTTAGAATTACAAGCACAAGTAGCTGAATCTGTTGGAAGAAATGCATTTGCTCAAAACTTAAGAAAGGCAGCAGAACTTATAGTAGTTCCAGATGATAGAATTCTTGAAATATACGATGCACTAAGACCATATAGATCAACTAAACAAGAATTATATGATATAGCAGATGAACTAAGAAATAAATATGGATGCACTATAAATGCAGAGTTTGTTATAGAAGCTGCAAATGTTTATGAACAAAGAGGAAGGTTAAAGGTAGTGGAGTAAAAGTAGTTTGGAGGGTATTAAATGAAGATAGTAGCTGGTATAGATATAGGTAATGCTACTACTGAAGTGGCCTTAGCAAAAATAGATGAAAACAATATTGAATTTTTATCAAGTTCTATAGTTAAAACAACAGGAATTAAAGGAACTATGAAAAATATAAATGGAGTATTTAAATCTTTAAAAAATTCTTTAGATAAGTCTAATTTAAAAATTGAAAATTTAGATGAAATCAGAGTAAATGAAGCTGCTCCAGTAATAGGAGACGTAGCTATGGAAACTATAACAGAAACCATAATAACAGAGTCTACAATGATAGGCCATAACCCTTTAACACCAGGTGGAGTAGGAGTTGGTGTTGGTGAAACTGTAAAAATTGATAAATTAGAAAGTGTAGATAAGAACAAAGATGTAATAGTTGTTATACCTAAAGAATTTGACTTTGAAGTTTCATCTAAATTAATAAATTTATATTCAGATAAATTAAATATAAATGGAGCTATAGTAAAAAAAGATGATGGAGTACTAATTAATAATAGATTAAACAAGAAAATTCCTATAGTAGATGAGGTTAGTTTAGTTGAAAAAGTTCCTCTAAATATGAAGTGTGCCATAGAAGTTGCACCAATTGGAGGAGTTGTTGAAGTATTATCTAATCCATATGGAATAGCAACATTGTTTAATCTAACTTCAGAAGAAACTAAACATGTTGTTCCAATAGCTAGGGCATTAATTGGAAACAGATCAGCAGTTGTTATAAAAACTCCTAAGGGAGATGTTAAAGAAAGAAAAATACCTGCTGGAAATATTGAAATAGTTGGACTAAATAAAAAAGCTTTTGTTGGAATTGATGAAGGTGCTAAAAAAATTATGAATGCTATAAATAGCGTAAATATTGTTTGTGATGTTAAAGGAGAACCTGGGACTAATGTGGGAGGAATGCTTGAAAAAGTAAGGCATGTTATGTCTAATTTAACAAATCAACACCCAAAAAACATTAAAATACAAGACTTACTATCTGTAGATACTTTTGTTCCTCAGATTGTAAAAGGTGGTATTGCTAATGAGTTCTCACTAGAAAATGCAGTAGGAATAGCAGCTATGGTAAAAGCTGATAAACTTCAAATGCAAAAAATAGCAGATGAATTAACAAAAAGCCTAGGGGTAAATGTCAATGTAGGTGGAGTAGAAGCTGATATGGCAATTCGTGGAGCATTAACTACTCCAGGAAGTAACAAACCACTTGCAATATTAGATATGGGTGCAGGATCTACGGATGCTTCTATAATTACAAAAGAAAATGAAATAAAGTCAATACATTTAGCAGGTGCTGGAAATATGGTTACTATGCTTATAAAATCAGAATTAGGAATAGATGATTTTGAACTAGCAGAAGACATAAAAAAGTATCCATTAGCTAAGGTAGAGAGTCTTTTCAATATAAGACATGAAAGTGGAGCTGTAGAGTTTTTTAACAAAGCATTAGATTCTAAATTATTTGCAAAGGTTGTAATACTAAAACCAGAAGGTATGGTTCCTATTGAAATAGATGAATCACTAGAAAAAATAAAATTAATTAGAAAAAGTGCTAAAGAAAGAGTATTTGTTACAAATGCTATAAGAGCACTAAAAAAGGTAAGCCCAACAAATAATGTAAGAGATATAGCGTTTGTAGTTTTGGTTGGAGGAAGTGCACTTGATTTTGAGATTCCTCAATTAGTTACAAATGCATTATCTCAGTATAATGTAGTTGCAGGAAGAGCAAATATCAGGGGTGTAGAAGGACCTAGAAATGCAGTTGCAACAGGACTTGTTTTACATTTAAAAGAAGAATAGGTGAATTTTATGGCTAAGAATATAAGTGTTACGAAAAAGCCAAGTATAAAAATATACTATAACAAAAATCAAATAGATGAGTTAAAATTTAGAGAAATTATACTTGGCATAGAAGAAGAGAATGTACCTTATGAAATTTTAGGAATTTGTGAAGAAGATGTTATAAAATTAGGCTATAATGCCTGCAATGACTCTATATTAGGAGTGGGGATTGGAGTAAATAAAGATTTTATAATACTTCACTATAATAAACTAGAAAAAGATAGTCCTCTTTTTACTATAAAAATATCATCTAAAGAATCTATAATGAGAACACTAGGTCAAAATGCAGCTAGATTAGTCATAAAAAAACCTTTCAAAGAACTTTAAAATATTTATAAGATACATATAGTTTATCTAACAATTGTATAAAGTTTTATATTTATTATAAATATTACTTAAACATTAGATTAGGGGGAGGGTAAAATGTCCCAATTAGCTATTGGAATTATAGAGACAATTGGCCTTGCAGCTTGTATAGAAGCAGCAGATGTATGTGTAAAATCTGCAAATGTTAATTTAATAGGATATGAGCTCTCGAAAGGTGGAGGTATGGCGACATTAAAAATAGAGGGAAATGTAGGTGCTGTTAAGGCAGCTATAGAAGCTTCTGTTGTTGCTGCCAATAAAATAAGCAAGGTATTTTCCTATAAAATAATACCTAGACCAAGTAAAGAAATAGATATATTAATTAATAACAAAGAAACTATAGGATATAAAGAAATACAAATAGATAATCAGTCTAAGGAAAATGTAGATTTATACAATGAAGATGATAAAGAATTAGTTAAAGATATAGTAGAAAATGTAAAAATAGTTAATCTAGAGGATGATTTAAATTATATAAAAAGTGAAGAATTAGGAAATACCATAGAAGAAAACAATTTAAATAATAAAGAAAATTATACTTGTAATTTATGTAAAGACCCAGAATGTAAAAGACAAAAAGGAGAATTAAAAAATAGTTGTATTCACTACAATGAACTAAATGATTTTAAGGAGGAATAGAAAATGGGAGAGGCATTAGGATTAATAGAAACTAAAGGATTAGTAGGTGCTATAGAGGCAGCAGATGCGATGACTAAATCTGCAAATGTTGAGCTAGTAGGATATGAAAAGATAGGATCAGGATTAGTTACAGTTATGGTTAGAGGAGATGTTGGAGCTGTTAAGGCATCTGTAGATGCAGGGGCAGTAGCAGCTGAGAAAGTAGGAGAACTCGTATCTAAGCATGTAATACCAAGACCTCATACTGATGTTGAAAAGATATTACCAAAATCAGAATAATATATAAATAGGTGATTAAAATGGATTTTAACAATAAGGAATTAGTAGAAAAAATAACTAAAATAGTAATACAAAAATTACAAGAAGAAAAAGAAGTTTTAATCCCTATCGGTATCTCAAATAGACACATACATTTGTGTGAAGAAGATTTTAAAATACTATTTGGCAAAGATAAATCACTAAGTAAATTTAGAGATTTAAAGCAACCAGGTCAGTATGCTGCAAATGAATGTGTAACTATAAAAGGCTCTAAAGGAGAATTAACAAAAGTTCGAATTTTAGGGCCTTTAAGAAATGAAACTCAGATTGAAATTTCTGTATCGGATGGCTTTAAATTAGGTATAAATCCACCTATAAAAGAATCAGGAAATCTAAAAGATACTCCTGGTATTGAAATTATAGGGCCTAAAGGAAAAGTTGTCAAAGAAAAAGGTGTAATTTGTGCATTAAGACATATACATATGTCACCAAATGATGCTAAAAAATTAAATTTATGTGATAAAGATATAGTAGATGTTGAGATAACGGGGATTAGAAAAGCTATACTAGGAAACGTATTAATTAGAGTAAATGAAAATTTTGAACTAGAAATGCATTTAGATATGGATGAAGCTAATTCGTGCTTAATAAAAAATAACGACTTAGTTAAAATTGTAGAAAATAGGTGAGAATGTGAATCTAAATGACTGCAATAATAAGGTAAAAGAGTTTTCAAGACTTATAAAAGAAAAAAAGTGCAATAAATATAACGGTAGGCTAAAAGTAGGAGTAGATTTAGGAACTGCAAATATAGTTTTATCTGTTGTAGATGAAAATAATAATCCTATAGCTGGAGCTATGAAAGCTTCATCTGTAGTTAAAGATGGGATAGTTGTAGATTATATAGGTGCAACTAATATACTTAGAAAATTAAAAGAAGAAGTAGAACAAATTATAGGATGTGAATTAACTTATGCTTCAACTGCAATCCCTCCAGGAATTACTGAGGGAAATACTAAAGTTATATGTAATGTAGTAGAATCTTGTGATATGGAAGTTTTAAATATAATAGATGAGCCAAGTGCAGCAGCTACAGTACTTAAAATAACTAATGGGGCAGTAGTTGATGTTGGTGGAGGGACTACTGGGATAAGTATAATAAAAAATGGGGAAGTCGTGTTTACAGCTGATGAAGCAACAGGTGGAACTCATATGACACTAGTTCTTGCAGGGTTTAATAAAATACCTTTTGAAGAAGCAGAAGTTATAAAAAAAGAGAAAAAGTATGAAAAAGATACGTTTATAATAGTAAAACCTGTCATTGAAAAAATGGCATCTATAGTTAAAAAGTATATAAAAGATTACAATATAGACACTATCTATGTAGTCGGTGGTGCTTGTTGCTTTAGTGAATTTGAAAAAGTATTTAAAAAAGAAATAAAAATAGAAACAGTAAAGCCATTAGAACCACTTCTTGTAACACCACTTGGAATAGCAATGAACTGTGGTATATAGAAGGTGATAAATTGGATTTTAAAAATCTTGAAAATATAATTAATGAAAGCGTAGAAAAAGTATTTATAGATTATATAGTAGAAAAAGTATTTGAAAAGTTAGATAACTACAATAAAAAATTGTTAGTAGTATTTACTGGTGCTAGTATTGGATTTGAGGAGGCATTTAAATGTATTAAAAAACTTCAAGGTAATGGATTTAAATTAACAATAGTATTATCAAATGGAGCTTTAAATGTATTCAATGAAAATTTAATAAAAGAATTTTTTAAAGTCGAAAAAGTTATAAAAGAAGATGATAATGAAGATATAATAAGCCTAGTAAAAGAAAATACTATTATAATAATACCTACATTAACAGTTAATACCTGCAGTAAAATTGCAAATGGAATAAGTGATAATATATCTACTAATATAATAAACTACTCTTTAATTAGTGGTAAAAAAGTAATAGCAAGTATTAATGGATGTTGTCCAGATAACAAAGAAAGAATATCTATATTTAAAGATAATATGAGTAATTCATATAAATATTTACTTAGAAATAATATAAAAAAATTAAAGGATTACAATATTATATTAGCTAAATCAGTAAATTTAGAAAAAAAAGTTATAAAAGTATATAACGATAACTTTAGATTAAATATTAACAATCTAAATAAACATAAAAGTGATTATATAAGCAATAAACAAAATATAGAAGGCAAAGAAATACTCTTAAATAAGAAAATAATAAGTAAAATAGATGTATATAATCTAAAAAATTATAAAGTAATAAAAATAAATCAAAACGCTATAATCACGCCATCAGCAAAAGATGAAGCATTAAAATACAATATAAATATATTAAAAATATAAAGCTAGGTGAAAAGTATGTATCTAGGAAGTGTAGTAGGAACAGTAGTATCAACCACTAAAAATGAAGGATTAATAGGAACAAAACTTCTACTTGTAAAACAACTTAATGAAAAATTAGAAGTGGTTGGAAATACACATGTCGTAGTAGATTCAGTAGGCGCTGGAGTTGGAGAGACTGTAATTGTCGCAACAGGGAGCTCTGCAAGAAAGATATTTTCATCTGATTCTCCTATAGACTGTGCAATAGTTGGAATCGTAGATAGTATAGAAGTTAATAATTAGGTGATATAATATGGCTAATTTATATACAAAAACAGGTGATAAAGGAAGTACTAGTCTGTTTGGTGGTAAAAGAGTATCAAAAAATGACTATAAAGTAGAATGCTATGGAACAATAGATGAGGCTATATCAATGCTTGGAGTTGCGTACTCTCAAAGTAAAAATGCAAATATAAAAAATTATTTAAATGAAATACAAAGAAAATTATTTATAGTAGGTGCTGAACTTGCTAGTGATGAAAAAGGATTGTCTATGTTATCATATACAGTCAATGAAGAAGATATAAAAGAATTAGAACATATAGTAGATGAGTGTAGTAAATTAAATGGAAGACAAAAAAGTTTTATAATACCTGGAAAAAATGAATCTTCAGCATTTATTCATGTTGCAAGAACTATAATAAGAAGAGCAGAAAGAAATATAGTTACATTAAAAGAAAATGGCAATATTAGAGATGAATTATTAAAATATGTAAATAGATTATCAGATACCTTATATGCCTTAGCAAGGTTAGAAGAAACTTATTGTAAGATAGATGATATTAAAAATAAGGTTATAGATAAGTTGAAAAAAATGGATAATGTAGAAAAAGAAAGTGAAGAGAATATAGAATTTAACTTAGAAAATATAATAAAAATGGCTAGTTATGCCCAAAAAAAAGCAAAAGAATTAAATGTTCCTATAGTTTTTTCTGCAGTAGATAGTGGAGGTAATCTTATATTACTTCATAGAATGGAAGATTCATTACTTGGTAGTATAAATATAAGTATGAACAAAGCATATACTGCGAATGCCCTAAAAATGCCAACTCATAAACTAGGTAAGCTTTGCAAAAGCGGAGAAGCACTTTATGGTATTCAAAATACTAATGACAATAAAATAGTTGTATTTGGTGGAGGATATCCAATATATAATAATGAAAAAATAGTTGGAGCCATAGGGATAAGTGGTGGAAGTGTAGAAGAAGATATGGAGATAGCTTTATACTCAATACAAATGATGAAAATTAAAAGTAATTAAGCAAAATGTAATGGGGGGATAATAGTGAGTGCGTTAAATGTTGAGGAAATAGTAAAAAAGGTTATGAGTGAATTAAATAATGTAAATTCTTTAAAAGAGTGTGAGTATGGAATATTTGAAAATATGAACGATGCTATAGAAGCATCATTCATAGCTCAAAGAAAGTATTTAAAGCATAGCCTAAGTGATAGAGATAAATACATAAAAGCTATAAAAAATGAATTTTATAAAGAAGAAAATTTAAAAAAAATATGCAAAATGACAGTTGAAGAAACTGGTATGGGAAATTATAGTCATAAACTTTTAAAAAATAGATTAGTACTAGAGAAAACACCAGGTGTAGAAGATTTAAAAACAGACGCATATACAGGTGATAATGGTCTTACTTTAGTAGAACTTTCTCCATATGGAGTAATAGGGTCTATAACACCTACAACAAACCCAACGGAAACTATTCTTTGTAATACTATAGGAATGTTAGCAGCAGGAAATTCAATAGTTTTTAGTCCTCACCCAAGGGCTAAAGAAGTATCTTTATTTACTATAAAGCTTATAAATAAAGCATTAAAAGAAGCTAAAGCCCCAGATAATTTAGTGGGAACAGTAAAAAATCCTACAATAGAAAATGCAAATATAATGATGAACCATGAAAAAGTTAAATTGCTAGTGGCAACTGGAGGGCCAGGTGTTGTTAAATCAGTATTATCTACTGGAAAAAAAGCCATAGGAGCAGGGGCTGGAAATCCACCAGCAGTAGTTGATGAAACTGCAGATATAGAAAAAGCTGCAAAAGATATAGTTAATGGATGTAGCTTTGATAATAATCTTCCATGTATAGCAGAAAAAGAAGTTATAGCAGTAGATGAAATTACTGACTATTTAATATTCAACATGAAAAAAAATGGGGCATATGAAATAAAAGATAAGGAAACCTTAAATAAATTACAAAACTTAGTCTTATCTAAGGATTTGAAATTAAATACTGAATGTGTTGGAAAAAGTGCAAGATATTTATTAGATAAAATAGGAATACAAGTTGAGGATGATATAAAAGTAATAATAATGGAAACAGATAAAAATCACCCATTTGTTATAGAAGAGTTAATGATGCCAATACTTCCGATAGTTAGAGTCAAAGATGTTGACGAAGCTATAGAACTTTCCGTAGAAGTCGAACATGGAAATAGACATACAGCTATAATGCATTCTAAAAATATTGATAAACTAAGTAAAATGGCTAAATTAATTCAAACTACTATATTTGTTAAAAATGGACCATCATATTCTGGTATAGGTGTAGGTGGAGAAGGATATACAACATTTACAATAGCTGGTCCAACAGGAGAAGGTTTAACAAGCGCTAAAACCTTTGCTAGAAAAAGAAGATGTGTACTTGTAGATGGCTTTGATATCAGATAAGAGGTGAGATTATGGAAAAAGATTTAATAAGCATTATTAAAGAAGCTGGTATAGTAGGTGCTGGTGGAGCTGGATTTCCAACTCATGTAAAATTAAATACAAAGGCAGATTATTTAATTATAAATGGAGCTGAATGCGAACCTCTTTTAAGAGTAGATCAACAACTGATGGCTAAAGAATCTAGAAAACTTTTAGACGCTATAGATTTAGTTAAAAAATATATTGGCGCTAAAGTTGCAATAATTGGATTAAAATCTAAGTATAAAAAAGCCATAGAAAATATAGAAACTATAATTAATGAGTATGAAAATATAAAAATGCATAAAATGCCTAATTTTTATCCAGCAGGAGATGAACAGGTATTAGTGTATGAAACTATTAAAAAAATAATACCAGAAGGTTCAATTCCACTTAGTGTAGGAGCTGTAGTATTAAACGTAGAGACTTTATTAAATATATATGAAGCTTATTACAATTATTTAAAAGTTACTAATAAATATGTAACTGTAACTGGAGATGTTAAAGAAAAAATAACAGTTAATGTTCCTATAGGTATATCCATAAAAGAAGTTATAGATTTAGCAGGAGGGAGTAATTTAGATGAATTTGTTGTTATAAATGGTGGACCTATGATGGGGAAAATAGTTTCATTAGATGATGTAATTACAAAAACAACTAAAGGTCTTATAGTATTACCTAAAGAACATAGTCTAGTTAAATCTATAAATAAAAATATATCTCAAACATTAAAAGAAGCTAAAACTTCTTGTATGCATTGTAGTTTATGTAGTGAAATATGCCCTAGAAATTTATTGGGTCATAATATAAATCCACATAAACTAATAAGAATAGCAAGTTATTCAAGTATTTGCTATACCAAATCTAGTTTAACAACAGCATTTTTATGCTGTGAATGTAGGTTATGTGAATATGCTTGTATTATGAATTTACAACCTTGGAAATTACATTCAAATCTAAAAAAACAAATGTCAGCAAAAAATATAAAAAACGATAATAACAATACACCAATAGATGTACATCCATTTAGAGAATATAAAAGATATCCAGTAAGTAAATTAATATCTAAGTTAGATCTTTCGAAGTATGATAAAAACGCAGAAATAACAAATATTTATAAGAATTTTACAAAGGTAAAAATACTTTTAAATCAGCATATAGGAATAAGTGCAACACCTATTGTAAAAAAAGGAGATAAAGTTCTTAAAGGACAGCTAATTGCATTTACAAAAGAAGATAAATTAGGAACATCAATTCATTCAAGTATAGAAGGATTAGTAAAAGAAGTAAATGATAAGTATGTATTAATAGAAAGCTAAATTTTTATTAGGAGGAGTAACATGGATATATTTGCAATGGTAGCAGCTTTTGGAGGAGGAGCATTTGGAGCTTTAATAGGAGCATTACCAGCATTTATACTTACAGGTGTGATAGCGATAGCAGGTGCAGCTATAGGGATGGCAGGTGGATCAGATTTAGTTGTTGGAAATGTAGCTTTTGGTTCTTTTTTGGGACCTCATATAGCATTTGCAGGTGGGGTTGCAGCAGCAGCATATGCAGCAAACAAAAGAAGCACAAGTACATCTAAAGTAACATCAACTGGAGAAAAAATCTTAGGTAGTGATGAAGTAGAAAGTGGAACATCAATAGGTTTATCCTTAAACCTAACAGGAGACTATAAAGTTTTGTTAGTTGGTGGGATATTTGGGATATTAGGTTTTTTAATAAATTATTTATATGCATCAGTTCTAGTACTTCCAACAGATACTCCAGGTATGACAGTTTTTACACTGGGTGTAATAGCAAGGCTAACTCTTGGAAATAGTGGACTATTTGGTAAATATGATAAAAATAAAAAAAGAAAATACTTATCTACCGGAAAAATGCTTGGATATAATATAGTATTAGGTGCATCATTAGGAATAGTAGTTTCTTATGTGGCAGCATCACTTTCCAATACCTTTGAAGTAGCTCCAAAGGTAATATCATTATTCCCAACACTATGTTTTGGAATAAGTGCACTTTCTTTAATATTTACACAAACAGGCTCGGCTACACCAGCAACACATCATATAACATTAATATCAGCACTTGCAGCTGTTGTTTCAGGAAATCCCATATTTGGAGTATTGTTTGGAATTATAAGTTGCTTAATTGGAGATTTCGGAGCTAATACACTTAATAGTAATTGTGACTCTCATATAGATCCACCGGCATTCTCAATATTTATATGTACATTTATAATAAACTTCATATTTTAATTAAAACTAAACAATAATTTTTAAAATTTTACATATTTGAATTATAGATAAATATAATTTAGATAAAACATATTAGCAAACATGATAAGAATTAGGGGGACACAATATGAAAAAATCAATTGGACTTGTGGAATTAAAAAGTATTCCCATAGGGATAGAAGTTGCAGATACAATGCTAAAAACAGCAAATGTAGAATTAATATTAGCTAATCCAATTTGTCCGGGAAAATATGTGATAATAGTGAGTGGGAACGTAGGTTCAGTAGAAAATGCTATAAAAGCAGGTAAAGATAAAGCAGGAATATTTTTAATTGAAAGTCATGTGATAAATAATATACATGAAGATGTAATACCAGCCTTAACAGGTACTATAGAACCAGTAAATATTAAATCTATTGGATGTATAGAAACAATATCAGCACTAACAGCTATAAAAGCTGGAGATATAGCTCTTAAATCATCTAATATTGAATTAATAGAAATAAGACTTGCAAGAGGCCTTGGTGGAAAGGGATTTATAGTAATGTGTGGAGATATAGCATCTATAAATTCTGCTATAAAATCTTGTACAAATGAATTACAAGAAAGTGGGGAGATAACAAGTACATCTTCTATAGCATCTCCACATAGAGATTTAATAAATAAATTAATGTAGAGTAAAAATAATTAACAAAAAGTCTAACTTGATTTTATAGGTTAGATTTTTTTGTATTATTAAGTGAATTATAGAAACATATTAAAATAATATATCTTTTATTACCTAGAATTTTTATAGATATAATAAAATATATAAAAAAATAACTATATGTATTTCTAATATTAATTTATGATATAATATTTTTTTAATTAATATTAGAAAGGAATTTATAATATGCCATTTACATTTTCTCATCCTGCTATAGTAATTCCATTTAAAAATAAGTACTTTAATTTTAGTGGATTAATACTAGGATCTATGGCACCTGATTTTATATACTTTGTACTATTTAGTCCAAGTAGCAATATAGGTCATGAATTTTTAGGATTTTTCTTTTTTAATCTTCCAATGTGCTTTTTAATAAATTATGTATTTTACAAATATACACAAAAAGCACTTATATTAAGTATGCCTAATTTTATATCAAATAAATATATACACCTTACTAAATTAAAAAACACATTATCTAATAAAAAAGAAATATTAAAGTTTGTAATATCATGTTTAATAGGTATGATAACTCATGTACTTTGGGATAGTTTTACTCATATTAGTGGATTTTTTGTTAACAATATAGCTTTTTTAAGAGATAGCATTAATATATTTAATATGTCTATTCCAATTTATAAAATAATCCAACATGGTAGTACAATGATAGGCTTTTTAGTTATATTTATATATATATATCTTTATACTATTAAAGGTAAAAATATTTTTTATCTTAAGATAAACAAATTTAAGATATACTTAAGTCTTGTATTAGTATTCATAATTACTATGATTGTTTCCATATTTATTTTTGTTAAAACAGGTGCTTTTATAGGTATTGGTAGATTGGTTGTAACATTTATCAATTCCTTATTTATATCTTATTCAATAACTGGCTTTCTATTAGACAAAAATAAAATTTAATAAATTTTTATAAATAGAAAAATATAGTGCATAGATATTTATGCACTATACCAAAAAATATACAAAAATCCTCTCTTTATGAAAATTAGAACTAATCGTTATAACTTACCTACCAAGCTCTTTATATATTCTAATAATATCAAAGACTATGATGGGAAAAAACACAGTTCATATCTATATGCTTTTAATCTAATCATTGCGTATATGTAAATTGTTAAAATAAAGTTGATATATGGTAAATAATATAGTTTATATTTAAATTAATAATATAGACTAATATATATTGAAAAATAGTGCAAAATAACCATATAATAATATCTAACTTAAGAGAGCTGTTATACAAAATACTTAATAGGTAAAATATAGTAAAAATTATAAATGTTCATAATTAAATTAAAATTGCGTAAAAAAGTTAGAATTCGAAATAGTATGATATAATAAAGAAAATTAAATAAAGGGAAGGTGAATCTCAATGGATAATAAAAAATTATCTAAAGGTGCTTATGGAGGAGTATCAGGTAAAGACTATGTTCCTTACATAACAGACAAATCGAAGACTGGTGCAAATATGGCAGTACTGATAATAGGTATTATTTTAGCCGTAATATTTGCAGCATCAACAGCATATTCAGGAATGAAAGCTGGTCTTACAGTTGCCGCAGGTATTCCAGGTTCTATTATAGGTTCAGCGTTTATAGCAGCATTCGCAAAAGGAAAAGGTATTCTTGGTAAAAATATTGTACAAGGTATGGCAAGTGGTGGTGAATCAGTTGCAAGTGGTATGATTTTCGTATTACCTGCTATTTTATTAATAGGTAGTCAAGTTACATTTTTAGAAGGATTTATAGTTGGAGTAGGTGGAGTTTTATTTGGTATTGGAATTGCATCACTTGTGTACAATTATTTAATAATTGAAGAACATGGTAAGCTTATGTACCCAGAATCAATGGCTATATCTGAAACATTAGTTGCTTCAGATGCTGGTGGAGATTCAATGAAGTATATGGGTATGGGATTTGGTATAAGTGGACTTATAACTGTATTAACAGGTTCATTTTTAAACGTAGCCAATAATGTTATAAGCTTTATTGGAAATAAGTTTTATAAATGTAAATTTGAAGTAGAAGTTAATCCTCTTCTTTTAGGGATAGGATTTATAGTAGGACTTGAAGTTGCACTTACAATGTTTGCAGGTTCTTTATTATCTCATTTTGGTATTATGCCTCTAATAGGATACTTTACTGATATGGCAAGAGAAGGTGCTAAGGTATGGAATGATCCTACAATGGCGATAAACCAAATGGGTGTAAATGATATAGCTGGTAACTATGTAAAATACATAGGGGCTGGTATGATGCTTTGTGGAGGTATAATAGGTGCAGTTAAATTAATACCAACTATAATAGCATCTGTAAAAGAAACTATGAAAGCAAAATCATCAACATCTGTTGACGGTGAAGATGGTAGCGCATTACAAAGTATTATACTATTAGGCGGAATTGTAGCAGCAGTTGTAGGAGCATTCTTTATATCAAATGGTATAGTAATGACAATTATTGGTGTAGTAGTATCTTTATTATTAGCAGGATTATTTGTTATAGTTGCTGGACGTTTAACAGGGACTATAGGTACATCAAATCTTCCTGTATCTGGTATGACAATAGCATCTTTAGTTATAGCGACATTAGTATTTGTTATAATGGGATGGACTGATTTAGCAGATAATAAATCACTATTATTATTTGGTACATTTATAGTTGTTTCTATATCTATAGCTGGAGGATATAGCCAATCTCAAAAGGTAACTTATATAATAGGTGGTAGCAAAAATGAAATGCAAAAATATTTTGCAATAGCTGGTATAGTAGGTGTAATAGTAGTTGTAGGAACTACATTACTACTTGCAAATCAATTAGTAGTAACAGGAGATAATCCTCCATTTGCATTACCTCAAGCTAACTTAATATCAACATTAACATCAGGAATTATGTCTGGTCAATTACCTTGGGTTATGGTAATAGTTGGTGTAGTTATGGCTATAGTTTTATACTTCTTAAATCTACCTATAATGACAGTTGCTATAGGATTTTACTTACCAATTGCAACAACTTCTATAATATTAGTAGGAGCTTTAATACGTGTATTTGTTGAAAAAACTTCAAGAAGTGATAAAGAAAAAGAGGTCAAAGTTGCTAATGGTATAAGTTTATCATCAGGGCTTGTTGCTGGTGGTTCTATAATAGGATTAGTAGGTATAATATTACAAGTAACAGGTGTTATAAAAGGTGCTGGTCCTAGTGGGTTTGCAGCTTCAAATATGATGGCTATTATACTTCTTTTAGTATTAGTTGTACTTACTACATGGCCAATTGTAAGCTCTAAGGTAAAAAACAATGAAAACTAATGAAGATATTTTAAAAATTGTATTTAAAATAAATGATAAAATAGATTATGAAGTAAATGAAGGTGTTGTAACGATACTTGAAAAACAAGATCATAAAATTCAACAGTTTTTTAGAAAATTAAAGTTTAAAATTCCAATGTATAAAAAGACTGAACTAGATGAATATGGCAGCTTTGTATTTTCTAATATTGACGGGAAAAAAACTGTAAAAGAAATTGGTAAAGAGCTAGAATTAAAGTATGGAGAAAAATCACATCCTCTATATGAAAGATTACTTATTTTTTTAAATCATATAGATGCAAACTGTAATTACATTGAAAAAATTAATAATTAAAAATTTCAATAAAAATAGGATATCTTTTAGATATCCTATTTTTATTGAAATTTTTACTACTAAGGCTAAGGTATGCTAAAATTTATAAAAATAATAGTAAATATACATGGAGGAAAAGCTGTTTAAATCAATGAGAAAACAAAAAGAAAATTAGATGTAGATCGAATAAAAAATACTAGACAAAGGGGAGTATATGACACTAGCAATTATAAGTGAGAATGGGTATCCATATAGTCTTCATTTAAGATATATTTATCATAATAATTTTATATATTTACATAGTGCTAAGAGTGGTCATAAGATAGAAAATATAAAAATCAATGAAAAGTATATTTTAGTGTAGTGGGATATACAAATATTTTGCCAAGTAAATTTTCTACAAATTATGAAAGAGTAATAGGATTTGGTATAGCATGTAAAGTAGATGGTAAGGAAGGAGAAGGGCACTTATAAAATTAATAGAAAAGTATAGCAAAGACTTTTTTAAAGAAGAAATAGAATATATTTTAAATGAAAAAATGTCACTAATGTAATAAGAATTACAATAGAACATATAACAGGAAAATAAAATTATTAGAAAATCTACCTATAAAATTAGGTGGATTTTTTTTGAGAAAATAATGAATCAAATTGAGGAAAAATGATAGTTTGAATTTTAAAAAGTTAGAAATTGAAACTTTTTAAAATTAAAAATTTTTGTATTGAAAAAAATTATACTTATATTATAATTATAAATGCGACAACTTATGACAAAACTTGGTGAAGAAAGGAATATGAATATGCAAGATAAGCAACTTCAAAAAAATCTTGGGGCAGCTGCAGCTTTATCAACAGTAGTTGGTATGGTTATAGGTGGGGGAGTATTTTTTAAGCCTCAAGCAGTGTATGAATTAACTGGTGGAGAGCCAGGACTTGGAATGATAGCTTGGGTAATAGCAGGTATCATGACAATAACAGCAGGTCTTACTGCAGCAGAGGTTTCAGCTGCTATACCAAAAACAGGCGGTATGATGGTATATATAGAAGAAATATATGGTGAAAAATTAGGATTTTTAACAGGATGGATGCAATCAGTATTATTTTTCCCAGCAACAATAGCTGCAATATCAGTTATGTTTGGGCAACAATCAGCGATACTCCTTGGAAATGAAAATTTAGTAATACCTATGACAGTTGGGGTAATATTATTAGTTGGTGGACTTAATACATTAGGTTCTAAAACTAGTGGAGCAATACAAACAATATCTACAGTGTGTAAATTAATACCTTTAGTACTTATAATGGTATTTGGATTTATAAGTGGATCAGGGAATAATTCAATAACTACTCCATTAGTAGGAGAGGGAATAAGTGCAACTAGTGTAATAGGACAATTATTAGTTGCTATATTATTTGCTTATGATGGATGGATAAATGTCGGTACTTTAGCGGGGGAAATGAAAGATCCGGGAAAAGATTTACCAAAGGCAATAATAGGTGGATTATCTTTAGTTATGGCGGTTTATGTAGTAATAAACTTAGCGTATCTTTGGGTACTTCCAGCAAGTGAATTAGCTAAATATGCATCACCAGCATCTGCTGTTGCAACAGAAATATTTGGACCTATTGGTGGTAAAATAATAACTATGGGTATATTAATATCTGTATTTGGATGTATAAATGGATATCTACTTACAGGACCTAGAATAATATACACATTAGGACAACAAAAAACATTACCTGAATTTTTAGGTAAATTAAATAAATATGATGTACCAGCAAATGCAACTATGGTGATGGCTTCTTTATCAGCGCTTTATGCATTATCTGGACAATTTAACTTACTAAGTGACTTATCAATGTTTGCTATCTGGTCATTTTATGTGTTAACGTTTGTAGGAGTTATAAAAATGAGAAAAACTATGCCAAACTTACATAGACCATATAAAGTTCCATTTTATCCGGTAATACCTTTAATAGCAATAGCTGGTGGATTATTTGTAGTAATAAACCAATTATTATTTGCAGGACCTAAAAATACAATGATGTCATTAGGAGGAGTTGTAGTAACTCTTATAGGTTTGCCTATATATAATTATATGATGAAGAAGAATCAAAAGGAAAAAGATATAAAAAGGGTAGCATAATAAATTACGAATAAAAACACACAAAAATAATAGAAAACTTAAAATACACAAAGTAAAAAAATAGAACTTTAGAAGTTCTATTTTTTTTGTCTAAATTATTGAAATTAACTTTAAGAAAATGTTTGCACAAAAAACAAAAAAACTAAGTTTTTTTCAAAAAGATTTTTTATTGAAAAAAATAATTACAAGATTAAATAGATTATCTTTGTAAAGAAAAAAATTCATATTTAAATTTAAGTATACAAAGTTAATTTGGCTAAATAGCTGAAATATAAAAAATAACAGAAAATTTATATAATAAATAAAAATATAAAAATTAAAGTAATCTTAAAAAAATTTTCTAAAAATACATAATTTAGAAAAACGTTGTCGAAAAAAATAAAAAAATGTATTGAAAGTATTTCAAAAAATATTATAATGAAATTATAGAAAACTTAATAAATAAGGAGGCATATATGGAAAGTAAAGAACTTCAAAAAAGTTTAGGGATGTCTGCAGCTTTATCAACAGTTGTTGGTATGGTTATAGGTGCAGGTGTGTTCTTTAAGCCGCAAGCTGTTTATCAAACAACAGGTGGAGAGCCAGGACTTGGAATGATAGCATGGGTAGTAGCAGGTATCATAACTATAACAGCAGGATTAACGGCAGCTGAAGTATCAGCAGCTATACCAAAAACTGGTGGTATGATGGTATATATTGAAGAAATATATGGCAAGAAACTAGGATTTTTAACAGGGTGGATGCAAACGGTATTATTCTTCCCAGCAACAATAGCAGCACTAGGAGTTATATTTGCACAACAAGCAGTTTCATTAATAGGAAATGAGTCTTTAACTCTTCCTATAGCAGTAGGTATTATATTATTTGTTGCAGCGTTAAATACATTAGGATCAAAAGCTGGTGGAGCTATACAAACAATTGCTACTATATGTAAGTTAATACCTTTAGCACTTATAATGGTATTTGGATTTATAAAAGGAAGCGGAACAAATCCAGTAATGACACCATTAGTAGGAGATGGAATAAGCCCAGCAGGAGTTATAGGTCAATTATTAATAGCAGTATTATTTGCCTATGATGGATGGATAAATGTTGGTGCTTTAGCTGGAGAAATGAAAAATCCAGGTAAGGATTTACCAAGAGCGATAGTTGGTGGGCTTGCAGTAGTTATGGGAGTTTATGTAGTAATAAACTTAGCATATCTTTGGGTACTTCCAGCAAGTGAATTAGCTAACTATTCAGCACCAGCAGCAGCAGTTGCAGAGGCTATGTTTGGACCAATGGGTGGTAAATTAATAACAATAGGTATATTAATATCAGTATTTGGTACACTTAACGGATACTTATTAACAGGACCAAGAGTTATGTATACTTTAGCAGAACAAAAAACTCTACCAGGATACAAGACTTTAACTAAATTAAATAAATCTCAAGCTCCAGCTAACTCAATAATAGCAATGGCAACATTATCAGCTATATATGCATTATCAGGACAGTTCAACTTATTAACAGATTTATCAATATTTGCTATATGGATATTCTACGTACTAACATTTATAGGTGTTATAAAGCTTAGAAAAGATCAACCAGATTTATTTAGACCATACAGAGTTCCATTATATCCATTTATACCAGCTATAGCTATATTAAGTGGATTATTCGTTGTAATAAACCAACTATGTTTTGCTGGTTTACAAACAACAATGATATCTTTAGGAGGTATAATAATAACTCTTATAGGATTACCAATTTATAATTATATGCAAAATAAAACTAATTAATAAAAAAGTACAAGCGTATTGCTTGTACTTTTTTATTAGAAGGATTTTATGTTAAATATAAAAATGTGAAGAGTTTTATTGATACACTTATAAATTAAAGTAAATTTTTATTTTTATTACATAAATATTTACAGAATAAGTTTTATCTTTTAGTGATATAAAAAAGGATTTTTACCAATACTAAGATTATAAAAACGTTTAAAACGTAAAAATTTATACAAATATGTTCCTTAAAAGGCATAAATTTATAATAACTATAAAGGAGGAACTCATATGAAAAATGTAAGATTAAAACTAGCAATAAGTGTAGGACTTTTAACATTTGCTATGATACCAAATAACACAAGTGCTTTAGAATATATAGATAAATATACTTGTTTACCTATATATTATGATGTAAATGAAACTGCTAATACAAACAATAAAATCGCTTATATAACGATAGATGATGGTCCAAGCAAGTACACAAAAGACATACTACAAATCCTTAAAAAGCATGATGCACATGCGACATTTTTTATGATAGATATGAATATGAAAGTAAATAAGGATGCTGTAATAGAGATTGTCGAAAGTGGAAATAGTGCAGGATTTCATAGTGTTTCGCATGATGTAAATAAACTTTATGAAAATTACGATTCAGCTAAAAGAGAATTTGATAAAAATAAGGAAACTTTTTATGAGATAACTGGAAGGACATCAAATATAATAAGACTTCCTTATGGAAGCAAACCGTATACACCAGTCAAGTCATATGAAAATTTAGTTGATGCAGGATATAAGCTTTGGGATTGGAATATAGATACTCAAGATTGGAAAAATGATTCTAATAAAATAATAGAAATTGTAAAAGAACAGGTTAAAAATAAAAAAGAAGTAGTAATACTTATGCACGAAAAAAAACAAACAGTACAAGCATTAGATGAAGTACTTACTTATTTAAATGAAGAAGGATATGAAATACTTCCTATAAATGAAAAACAAATACCAAAGAATTTTTGGAATATTAATACTAAATAAATAGCTATCAAAATGATAGCTATTTTGTTTACTTAAAATTTTTACTAGACAAAATAATACAAAAAATAATAAAATAGGACGTGGTTAAAATAGTTATATTATTTAAATAATATAGAAAGGATTAAATTTATGGATGATAAAAAAATAGTAGAAGATCCAAGATATAAACAGTGTAATAAAGAAGCTATAATGGGATTTATTCTTGGACTCTTAAATCTTATATGGTGGTTTGGATTTGGATATGGACTTTCAAATAGACCAGTTAAAGAGTATACATATATACTAGGTTTTCCTGCATGGTTTTTTATGAGCTGTATAGTAGGAGGAATACTTTTTTCTATACTTACAGTTATTACAATAAATAAGTTCTTTAAAGATATGCCACTTGATGGTTTAAGCAAAGAAGAAGTAGAGATGTACAAAAAGGAGTTTAAGTAATGGAAAATGTAAATTACAAAGTATTAATTCCTATAGTTATATACTTTATAGCTATATTTGGAGTAGGTTTTTACTCTATGAAGTTTGTAAATAGAGCAAGAAATTCAAATAAAGATAATTCTTTTATGGACGAATATATGACAGGAGGAAGAGATTTAGGTGGATTTGTACTTGCTATGACTTTAGTTACTACATATTTAAGTGCAGGAAGTTTTATAGGTGGACCTGGAACTGCTTACAAAGAAGGACTAGGATGGGTGTTTTTAGCGATGGCACAAATGCCAACAGGATATTTTACATTAGCGGTCCTTGGAAAAAAGTTTGCTATAATATCTAGAAAAATAAATGCAGTGACTATAACAGACTTTTTAAGAGCAAGATATAAATCAGACATAGTAGTTATAATGACGTCGATATCAATAGTTATATTTTTTATAGCGGCAATGGCAGCACAGTGGGTAGGAGCGGCTAGACTTTTACAAGGTTCAGTAGGTCTTGATTACAACATTGCATTAACTGCATTTGGAATAACAGTTATAGTTCACACTGTAGTAGGTGGATTTAGAGCAGTTACATTATCTGATACAATTCAAGGTGTAATAATGACTATAGCAACTATAGCTATATTTATAGGTACTATAATTGCAGGTGGTGGAATAAATAATATAATTCAAAATATGGCAGCTATTAATGAGGGAATGATAACTCCATTTGGAGTAAAACCAGGAAATATGACTATAGCTTGGGTAACATCATTTTGGATATTAGTGGGATTTGCAGTGGTAGGTATCCCATCAGTATCTCAAAGAGCTATGAGTTATAAAGACACTAAGAGTTTGCATGATGGTATAAAATATGGAACGATAGTATCTATGATATTACTTCTTGGAATGCATTTAGTAGGGGCATTTGGTTCAACATTAGTTACTGGTATAGAATCTGGAGATTTAGTTGTACCAACATTAACAACCAAGTTATTTCCATCGGTAATAGCAGGAATATTACTTGCAGGACCATTAGCATCTATAATGTCAACAGTAGATTCACAGTTATTAGTAGCATCAGGTTCTATAGTTAATGATTTAATTTCAAATTATATAAATCCTAATTTAAAGACTAATTCTAATTTAAGCGGAAAGATAAGTATATTATGTACCGCACTTCTTGGTATTATAATATATTTAGTAGCTTTTAATCCACCAGAATTAATAGTTTGGCTAAATTTATACGCTAATGCAGGAATAATTTCTACATTTTTATGGCCAATAATACTTGGGCTTTATTGGAAAAGGGCGAATTCATCTGGTGCTATATCATCTATTATAGTAGGTATAGGCTCATATATATTATTTAGCCAAATATGGAATAGACCATTTGGGATGCATACTATAGTACTTCCCTTAGTATTATCATTAATAACTTTTATAATAATATCTAAAAATACAAAAGAACCAGATGAAGATGTTTTAGAAACTTTCTGGGGTATATATTATAAATGATAAGAAAAAAGAGATACCTCAAATAGAGGTATCTCTTTTATATCTAACAATAATATAAAAATTTACTTAACATATACAGAGGATACATATCCATAAGTATTACCAAATTTTATCTTGTGCCAATCATGCTTAGTGTCTACTATCTTAACTTTATCTCCTTTTTGCAAATATCCAATAGGTGCAAATAAAGTACCTCTCTCAGCTCTAACTTTAACATTGTCATTTAATACAGTCTTTATATTGGAAAAACTTCCTTTAATGTTAAAAAATTCTTTGACACTATTAACTATACCATTAGCTATTTTTTCTTGATATGCTTTTGTAGACAATTTGAATCCTTCATTATCATTTGATATAAAGCCACATTCGATAAGAATAGATGGCTTATTGTTATCTCTTAAAACTTGCAAGTTACCTTTTTTAACACCTCTATCATTAGCTTTAGTAGAATTTAATAGATTAGATTGAAAAATATTAGCAAGACCTTTATTGGTTTTATCGTAGTAATAAGTTTCTATACCATTTGCACTTTTACTTTCTGATGTATTTTGGTGTATTGATATAAATAAATCAGAATTAGATAAGTTTGATTTTTTAGTTCTTTTAGATAAAGATACATATTCATCTTTATTCCTAGTTGTCTCAACGTATATGCCTTCTTCTCTTAATAGCTTTTCTACTTTTTCCGCTATTTGAAGGTTTAGATTATCTTCTATTCTAGCACCATAGCTTGAACCATTATCTTTTCCCCCGTGGCCTGCATCTATAAATACTTTATAGCTTTGGGCATTTGATATAGTCATATTTGACATAAATGATAAAGACAATAACAATGTTATTATAGATTTTCTCATATGTTTAATACTCAAAAATGTTCCTCCTTAGATGTCTAAAATTAAATTCAACTCTAATTATACTAGTTTAAAAAAATTTTTCAACCTAATGTAATTTATTGAAAAAGTAGACAAAGTAGAATTTTTAAAAAACTGTAAGAATATAACATATAGTATATAAATTTTTCAAATAGAATATTTATAACTCGTATACTTTTACAAGGAGTATATTTAATTATGGATAATAAAAATAATATAAATAGAGAAAATAAACAAATTAAAAAGGCAATTGATAAGTGTTCCAAAATTAAATCAAATAAAGGTACTCAAAGTCTGGGATTAGATAGGTTTTCTTATGCAGACTTTGTATTGCTATCTTCGACATTAGCATATGCAATAGTAGAAGAATTAAATGAGGAAGATTTAAGCTTATTAATATCTTTTATAAATATGTTAAATGGAGATTTAGTTATGCTAAGAACGCAAGAAGCTATAAGAGCGGGAAGAGAAACAGAATTAAGCCAGCAGCAGGAGGAAGAAGTATTAGAAGAGACGGACACCCTAGCTGATGCTATAGGAGAGACTGTTGATGATGAAATGATAGCCGATCTAATTAGAAAACCTAAAAAGAAGAAATATAAAAAGAAAAAGATTAAAAAGGTAAAGTGATCAATGCACATATTGTAGGTTGGTAACTTTTTATTTAAAAATAAAAAGTTAATACTGGGTAAATTTATATAAAAAAATATATTATAGATTATAAAAGTTTGATATAATAATTATTAAAATGAATAGAAGGAATTGAAAGAATATATGAGGTGTACAAATTTTTATTTTAAGGGAAATGATAATTTAGATATACATGTATATAAGTATGAAGGGGAAACAGACAAGCCAAAAGGTATAATTCAAATAGCACATGGTATGAACGAAACTGCTAGTAGGTATGAGTATTTCGCGAAACATTTAACTAAAAATGGTTATATAGTTTATATAAATGATCATAGAGGTCATGGCAAGACTGCTAAGACGGTTGAAAATGTTGGATATTTAGCGAAGGAAAATGGCTTCTATCATTTGGTTGAGGATATGAACATATTAACAAATATTATAAAAAATGAAAATGAAGGACTTCCTATATATTTATTTGGGCACAGTATGGGATCTTTTGCTAGTCAAAACTATATTATGAAGTATTCACATAATATAGATGGAGTTATATTGTCAGGTTCAAATGGAGACCATGGATTTATATTAAATTTAGCAGAGATAATAATAAATAGAGAAATAAAAAAACATGGACGATTATATAGAAGTAAATTTATAGATAACTTAATATTCGGTAGAAATAATAGAAAGTTTAAAAATACTAAAACAGAATTTGACTGGCTAAGTAGGGATGAAGAAGAGGTTAAAAAATATATAGATAATCCATTTTGTGGATTAATATTTACTTGTGGTTTTTTCTATGATTTTATACAAGGATTAAAAGAAATAGAAGATAAACATAACTTGGCTAAAATTCCTCTTGATTTACCTATATATATATTATCTGGAGATAAAGATCCAATAGGAAAGTTTGGAATAGGTGTTTTTAATTTAAGGGATAGATACATAAATTTAGGAGTACAAGATGTAAGTTGTAAATTATATGAAGGTGGAAGGCATGAAATGCTAAATGAAACCAATAAAGATGACGTTATAAAAGATATATTAGATTGGATTAACAATAAATTGGTACAAAAAACTACATAATTATGTAGTTTTTATTTTTGTATTTAAAAAATAATTATTTTGAATAATTGATTCTAGAGTTGTTAAAAAAATAAAGTATGAAAAAGACAAAAGTAAGAATTTGTAAAAGTAAGAAAACTAATTAAAATTAAGTTTTATACGGGTAAATTATATTAATTCTTATAAAAATATAGTAAAAAGCATAAAAAACTTTAAAATATATTAAAAGTTATATTGACAATAGAATGTTAATAATATATCATAATTTATATAAGAGGAGAAAAACTTAACAATATTAAGTAAAAATAAGAAAATACTTTACAAAAATTTAACTATGATTTTAAATATGAAAACGTATTTTTATAAAGTTTTAATATTGGAAAGTCAGATGAAAAATTAGCCAAGTTAATTAAAAAATGATTAACGTACTGGTTAATTTATAAAAATTAAATAATATTATGGAGGACAAAATGGGAGAGAGTTCATTCTTAACAGGGTTTTTGATGATATCAAACATCAAAACAATTATTTTTATTGCACTATTAATAGGGACGTTTTTCATAGTTAAACACTTTGAAAAGAAGAAAGTAAAGTTCTCAACAAGAACAATCTATGCGACAATAATAGGACTTATACTAGGGGTTATAATCCAATTAGTGGCAGGTCTTCCTGAAGATCCATCACAAGTTGATTGGTTACAAGAAGTAAGTAAGTGGTATGGATTATTTGGGTATGGATTTATGGATTTATTAAAAATGTTAGTAGTTCCAATGGTATTTGTATCGATAATAAGAGTTATAATAAATATGAAAGAAGGGGACAATTTACAAGCATTAACATTTAAATCTTTAGGAATGCTACTTGGGACAACATGTTTAGCAGCAATAATAGGTATAGTAGTAGGAAATGTTATGAAACTAGGAGTTGGATTTGAAGCAACTGGCATAGAAGCACCAGAAATGAGAGAAATAACTCCATTAGTTGACACTTTAAGAGGATTATTACCATCAAATCCAGTACTATCTATGGCAGATGGAAATATAGTAGCAATAATAATATTTGCTACATTCTTAGGGCTTGCGACAAACAGAACAAAGAAAAAATATATGGATACAGTTAAGCCATTTATAGATTTGGTAGAAGCTTTCTATAAGATAATAGTAAGTGTTGCAATGACAGTTATAAAATTTATGCCATATGCTGTAGTTGCACTTTTAGCAAATACTATAACTGCAAGAGGATTATCTTCAATGATATCTGTTGTACAATTTGTAGTAGCTTTGTATGTAGCAACAGCAATACTATTTGTTGTTCACTTAATAATAATAGCAGCTTGTGGGTTAAACCCAATTACTTATATAAAAAATGCGGCAGAACCACTACTTCTTGCATTTACATCTCGTTCAAGTTTAGGAACACTTCCTGTAACTATAGATACACTTGTTAAAAAGCATGGTGTTGAAGAAGGTGTAGCAAGTTTTACAGCAAGTTTAGGTGCTAATATGGGTATGAATGGATGTGCTGGTATATACCCTGCACTAATGGGTATAACAGTTGCAAATATGGCTGGGATAGATAAAGATATAAGTTTCTATGTAATGCTACTTGTAGTTATAACTATAAGCTCATTAGGAATTGCTGGTCTTCCAGGAACTGCAACAATGGCAGTATCAGTAGTGGTATCAGGAGTAGGACTTGGAGCGTATTTCCCATTAGCTGGTGGAATACTTGCAATAGATCCAATACTAGATATGGGTAGAACAATGATAAATGTAAATGGAGCATCGGTAACTTCAATAGCTGTTGGTAATTCACTTGGCAAAATCGATAAAGATATTTACAATAGAAAAAATACAGTAACAACTGAAGATAGAAGCGCTTAAATAAAAATAGCCCTCATTTATGAGGGCTATTTTTATTTAATATATATGAAACTTGATACAGTTAGTTCACTATATTGTATAATAAAGAATATATAATTATTAATATAAGTTCCTAGTAGAATTAAATACTAAAAAATAAAAGAACATATCTACAAAAAACTTACATATTTAAATATTAAAAAAATATAATAGTTTTGTGAAAACTATAAAAATACAAATAATAAAAAAGGATGTATATTAGCTACATTCTTTTTTTATGAAATATTCCTAAATTTAACTTTATTAAAAAGTATGATAAAATGGTAAAATAGTGAATATTTTAAGTGGCTTATGTATTATTAGTTTAGAATAAAATATTACCATAAAATAGAAAAATTTACACTATAAAAATAAGGAGGGGCATATGAAAAAGATAGATAAGATTATAGATGTATTTAGAAATTCAAACTATACAGAGATAAATTCAAAAGCTGCTGAAATGTCTTTTTATTTACTATTATCCCTTTTTCCATTTTTAATGTTTACTATAAGTACTATAGCATATATGCCTGTTATTCAAATAAATAAATATATATTATTATTTGAGCATATGATGCCAGAAAGTGCTTTTAATATGATATCAGCTATAATTTATTCTGCTATGAAAAATAAAAGCAAAAATTTTATAATAACAAGTTTTCTGCTAACTATGTGGACATCATCAAGAGCAGTAAGAGCTATGATAAGAGGTGCTAATAAATCTTATAAGGTAGAGGAAACTAGATCATTTATAAAGGTGTTTTTTATAAGTATATTATCAACTATAACCTTATTATTTTTAATATTTTCATCAATGGTATTTTTAGTATATGGAGAAAAGATAGGATACTTTATATTTGGACTTATTGGGCTTGATAAGATATTTATGTATATTTGGGATATACTAAGATACACTATAGGTATATTAACCTTAGTTATAATACTTATAAGTATATATAGATATAGCCCTAATAAAAAAGTAAAAATGTCAGAAGCAACACCAGGTGCTATAATATCAACTCTTGGATGGATATTAGTATCTTTAGGATATTCTTATTATTCTAATTATTATGCAAATTATGAAGTTATATATGGAAGTATTGGTGGAATAATAGTTTTAATAACGTGGATTTATTTAAGTAGTTGGGCTATATTGATAGGTATAGAAATCAATGCTAAAATTTACTTAAGAAGAAATATATACAAATATAAATTTAATGAAAAAATATAATAATAGACACTTATTTGTAATTAGGAGAGATAAATAAGGTATGAATACATATGAATATATAAATGAAAGAGATATACTTTATAATTTATTTGATTGTATTAGAATAGTAGATCCAATAAGAAAAGTAGTTATACATCAAATAAAAAATGAGGTAGATATAGAAAAGCTACCTTGTTATGAGTTTTGGAATAGAAATCAAGTATGTGAAAATTGTATATCAATTAGAGCGTATAATGAAGAAAAATCTTTTTCAAAAATAGAGTTTAATAAAGAAAAAGTATATTTTGTAATTGCAACTTTAATCAAAATAAATTGTACAAAATATATAGTAGAAGCGTTAAAGGATGTAACGGAGGATAACATATTAGAAGAGATAAGTAAAAAAAGTATAAGTGATATAACAAAAGAAGTTAACAGATTAAATGAAATAGTTGTTAAGGATGAACTTACAGGTTGCTTTAATATAAGATATGTAAATGAAATGCTACCTTTTAATATATTAGATAGTATAAATGAAAATAAGACATTATCAGTTTGTATGCTAGACTTAGATTATTTTAAGCAGATAAATGATACATATGGGCATTTGTGTGGAGATTTTGTACTAAAAGAAGTAGGTAAAATACTAAAAGATAATATAAGAAAAGATATAGATTGGGTAGCAAGATATGGAGGAGAAGAATTTATAATTGTATTTAATAATATGTCATTAAAAAATGTAACTAAGAGAGTACAAGCTATAAAGGATAAAATAGAAAAACATGAATTTAAATGGAAAGATAAGGTTATAAAAATAACATCAAGCTTTGGAATAAGCACGTTAGATGAAGATACAAAAACAGTAGAATCTATTTTAGAATCTGCTGATAAAATGCTTTATCTTTCAAAACAAAAAGGAAGAAATAATATATCACATAAATAATGAAAGTGCTTAAAAGTAGTATAAATACTAACTTAAAAGCACTTTTTTACTTTTAAAATATAACTTTAAATATGATATATAATAATATTAAAAAATACTATCTAGTAAATACAAGCTTATTATCATCTGACAAATTTTCATTAAAACTATAACCATCAATATTAAACTTTTTTAAATCTGAGATTTTATCTATTTTATTTCTTATTATAAAAGATGTCATATATCCACGGGCACGTTTTGCATAAAGACCTTTAGTTTGATAAGTGTCTTTGCTAGAATTATATTCTTTAAAGTTTATATCTATAAATGTATAGTCTTTCTTTATAGATTTTAAATCTATACACTTTAAGTACTCAGAAGAAGCTAGATTTATTAGTATTTTGTTTTTATGTGTGCTTAATTCATTCATTATATTTTGAGTTATTTTATCTTTCCAAAATTTATATAAATCATCCCCACGATTATTAACTAATTTAGACTTCATCTCAAGTCTATAGGGTTCTATTAAATCAAATGGCTTAAGTATACCATAAAGTCCTGAAAGTATTCTTATATTTCCATTAGCAAAATCAAAATCTTCATGTGTAAATTCATAAATTTTCATGCAATTAAAAACCTCTCCATCAAAAGCTAAGATACTTTCGCACTTTGGATTATTTTTAGTAGATAGATTTTTATGTCTATTATGGTTTAATATAGTTAAATCTTCACTTAGATTCATAAGATTTGATAGTTCTTCTTTTTTCAATGATTTTAAAAGTTTAATTAAATAATCTATATCATCTTTAAATATAGGTATAGATTGTTTATTCAATCTTATATTCTTATCAAAATTCATAGTTGTAGTAGGAGAAATTATAGTAATCATTTTACACCTCTCATATATTTATTTACTAATTTATACTTACACCAATTAAAGTAAAATTGATTAATATTTTAAGTTGAATTTCATAAGTTTATTATATACCCTTAATATAAAAATTTTAATCATATAAGTATGTAATATAAAAATATTTAGAAATAGTATATAACTGTGATAGAATTAACATGTATTGAAAAATTTATATAAAATATAGTTTTAAGGAGTGAATTATTGTGGATAAAAATATAACTTGGATCAATGAAAAAAGAATAGAAAAAACAATTAAAGCTTTAGAAAAAAACAATATGAATGGTTATTTAGCAAAAGATACGGATGATATTATAAATATAATAAAAGAGTTAGTTGATGAAAAGTCATTAGTAGCTTGTGGTGGCTCTATGACTTTATTTAAAACAGGTATTATAGATTTATTAAGAAGTGGTAGATATAATTTTTTAGATAGATACGAAGAAAATCTCTCACCTCAGGAGATGAAAGAGATATTTAGAAAATCTTTCTGTGCAGATGCATACTTCACTAGTACTAATGCTATAACAGAAGAAGGAGAATTATACAATGTAGATGGAATGGGAAATAGAGTGGCTGCCATGCTTTATGGACCTGATAAAGTTATAGTAGTATGTGGAGTAAATAAGATAGTAAAAAATATAGATGAAGCTATAAATAGAAATAAAGTAGTATCTGCCCCTGCGAATGCTAAAAGGTTAAATACTAAGACGCCATGTAAAGAGGTAGGCTATTGTATGGACTGTAGTAGCAGTGAACGAATATGCTGTGAATATACTATTATAAAAAAACAAAGAATACCAAATAGAATACATATAATATTTATAAATGAAAGTTTTGGGTATTAAAATAGTATACAATTTATCCTACACATAATGAATACATAATTTGTCAATAATATATAATATGTATATCACCAAGGGTAGTAAGGAGGAAATATGAAAAAAGTAAAGCTTATATATAATCCAAACTCAGGTGAGAAAAAAATAACAAACCAACTTGATAATATAATAAAAATATATCAAAAATATAACTACATACTTATACCATATAGATTAAGTAAACATCAGCACATAAGTAAAGCCTTTTTAGATATGGATGAAACTTATGACCATTTATTAATAGCAGGAGGAGATGGAACAGTAGACATAGTTCTAAATGCTATGAAAGAATTTAATGTAGATATACCTATTGCTATACTTCCAACAGGAACAGCTAATGATTTTGCTAAAGCGTTAAATATTTCATTAGATATAAATAAAGCTGTTAAAGATATACTCAATTCAGAGCCTAAAAGTATAGATATAGGAAAAATAAATAATAAATATTTTATAAATGTAGCTAGTGCAGGGATGTTTACTGATGTATCTCAGAAGATAAATCCAGAATTAAAAAATTATATGGGAAAAGTATCTTATTATATTACAGGTATAGAGGAAGCTCTTCACCTAAGAAAATTCAATATAAATGTAAATTCCAAAGAAGTTATGTACAAGGGTGATATGTATCTTATGTTAGTCTTTAATGGAAAAACAGCAGGTAATTTAAATTTGGCATACAAAGCAGAAGTAGACGATGGTTACCTAGATGTTATTATATTTAAAGCAATGCCTATACCAAAATCAATACCAGTGCTTATAAGTATATTAAAGGGTGAGCACTTAGATACATACAATGAAAGTGAGATATTATATTTTAAAACTAAAAAAGTAAGAATAGATTGTTGTGATGGTTTATTAACTGATATAGATGGAGAAAGAGGGCCAGATTTTCCTCTGGATATAGAATGTATAGAAGATGGAATAAAAATACTTGGAGTAAAATAAAAAAGGAAGCTAAATTTAGCTTCCTTTTTTATTTATTATTTTGAAGGTTTGAATGAACTTTTTAAAGGAACAACTCTATTGAATACTAATTTATCATCAGTAGTATATTTAGTATCGACAGAGAAGAATCCATTTCTAACAAATTGGAATTTATCTAGAACTTTAGCATTTTCAAGTTGAGTAGGCTCTGCAAATCCTTGAAGTATTTCTAGAGAATCTGGGTTTATTTGTTCTAAGAAATGCTTACCTTCATTTTCAGGAGCATCATCAAGTATTAATGGTTCATATAATCTAAATTCACAAGGCTTAGCAGTAGTTGCTTCAACCCAATGTATAGTAGATTTAACTTTACGCCCTGTAAATCCTGAACCACTCTTAGTTTCTGGGTCATAAGTACAATGTATTTCAGTTACATTTCCATTTTCATCTTTTATAACTTCATTACATCTTACAAAATATGCACCTTTTAATCTAACTTCGTTTCCAGGGAATAATCTAAAGTATTTTTTAACAGGTTCCTCCATAAAGTCTTCTTGTTCTATATAAAGTTCTCTACCGAATGGAACCATTCTTTTTCCTTTAGTTTCGTCTTTTGCATTATTTTCGATTTCTAACATTTCTATTTGACCCTCAGGATAATTAGTTATAACTAATTTTAAAGGTCTTAAAACACCCATAGCAAGTGGAGCTTTAGGTTGTAAATCTTCCCTTACGAAAAAGTCAAGCATTTGGCTATCAACTTTAGAATCAGCTTTAGATACACCAATTTCTCTACAGAAGTTTGTTATAGCTTCAGGAGTATATCCTCTACGTCTAAGACCTGATATAGTAGGCATACGAGGATCATCCCATCCATCAGTTATACCTTCGTCAACAAGTTGCTTTAGCTTTCTCTTACTCATAACAGTATTTGTAAGGTTAAGTCTTGCAAATTCTATTTGTCTAGGGATATTTTCCATTTCACATTCTCTAACAACCCAATCATATAATGGTCTTTGATCTTCAAATTCTAAAGTACATATAGAATGAGTTATTCCTTCTATTGCATCTTCTAATGGATGAGCAAATGCATACATTGGATATATACACCATTTGTCTCCTGTGTTATGGTGCGTTGAATGAGCTATTCTATATATTATAGGATCTCTAAAGTTTATATTAGGAGATGACATATCAATTTTTGCTCTTAATACTTTTTCTCCATCTTTAAATTCACCGTTTCTCATTCTTTCGAATAAGTCTAAGTTTTCTTCAACAGTTCTGTTTCTATAAGGACTGTCTTTACCAGGTTCACTTAATGTACCACGATATTCTCTCATTTCTTCAGGTGTTAATTCACACACATAAGCTTTACCTTTTTTTATAAGAAGCACAGCTTTTTCGTACATTGTATCGAAATAGTCTGATGCGAAGAATAAATTATTCCAATCAAATCCTAACCACTTAACATCTTCTTTTATAGAATTTACGTATTCTACATCTTCTTTAACAGGGTTAGTGTCGTCAAATCTTAAGTTTACTTTTCCTTTAAATTCTTTTGCAAGACCAAAGTTTAAGCATATACTTTTAGCATGACCTATATGTAAGTAACCATTTGGTTCTGGTGGAAAACGAGTTATAATGCTGTCATGTTTTCCAGTTTCTAAATCATTAACTATAATGTTTTTTATGAAATTAGATGAAACATTTTCGTTTGACATATTAATAGTACCTCTCATTTATTAATTTTTTATCCATAGTACAAAAAAGTACTATAATCCATAATATTAATTTTAATCTAATATTGTAAAAAAATAAAGATATAATTAAATATATATACTTAAAATTATTATACGAATGACTAAATTTTATAATATAAATATAAAATTATGATAAATTTCCGTTTAAATAGTGAACTTAAATCCTAAAATGCCATAAAAAAATGTATACTTACTAGATAAGTCTAAATAATAATAATATGATAGTCATTTTTTAAACTAATAAACATATATTTAGGAGTAGTTAATTATGGAACAAATACTATATTCATTAACAGACCACAAGGCATTAGCCATAATAGTTGGATTTTTACTTATAATGCTTGAGACTTTTGCTCCAATACTTCCATTAATTGCGATAGTGCTAGCAAATGCTTTTGTTCTTGGGATGTGGATGGGTTTTTTAGTGTCATGGGTAGGGTCAGCAATTGCATCTATAATTCTATACTATATAGCAAATAAGTTTTCAAGGTTAAAATACATACAAAAGTATAAATCAAAAGAACAAGTAAAAAGGATAACTTCTTGGATTCATAAGCAAGGATTTAACACTATATTTATATCTTATGCATGTCCTTTTATACCAGATTTTTTAGTAACAATTTCATCTGGATTTGCAGGAACAGAAATAAAAAATTATATATCAGGAATGGTATTTGGAAAATTTGTAATGTTTTTACTTATAAGTTACATTGGGGAAGATTTGGATAAAGTTTTACAAGAACCTATTAAAGTAGTAGTATTTGCTTTAGCTGTAATTATATCTTGGATACTTGGAAGAAAAATAAATAATAGAATACATACAGGAAATGTACCTAAATAGAATTAAATAATATAAATATAATATTTATAATTTTCGACAAATAATTTCACAAAAACATTTACTATATATATATTTTTGTGATATAATTTTATAGTTATATTTTAATGAAGGGGGAGAGTAATATGAAAAAAGTATATATTATAACAACATATACAGGTACAGTATTATCGTTTCTTATAAGACGTATAAGTAAAACCCCATATGCACATGTATCAATATCTTTAAATGAACAATTAAGACCTATGTATTCATTTGGAAGGTTAAATCCTAAAACTCCTATATTTGCAGGGTTTGTGGAGGAAAATATAAATGAAGGTTTATACGCTATAAGAACTAACACTATGTGTCGTGTTTACTCGTTAGATGTTACTGATGAACAATATCATAAATTATACAAGAATATAATGAATGTAAGTGAAAATAGAGAACAATATGATTATGATGTAAAAGCACTTTTATATCTAAGCATAGATAGACCTAGAGAAAAAGAATTTAAATATGTATGTTCACATTTTGTTGCTGATATGCTAGAAAAAAGTGATATAGATATTATGAATAAGCCTTCTTATGAAGTAAGGCCTAATGATTTTTATGATTATAAAGGTTTAGTGCTAGAATACGAAGGATTACTTTCTAAATACTACGATAGAAATAAAAATGATATGTACTTAAGAAGAACAGTTAATGTATAAATACCTCTTATTTTAAAGAGGTATTTATTTTTTTACAATAAATGGATATAATGTAATTAAATACAAATAATAAGAAAGGGAGTATTTAATGGGAAAGAAAATAAAACCGTACATAATATCACTTATAGTCATTTTGATATATTTAATCATAAAACTACCAGTTTTAAGTTTTGACTTCATATCATTTACATCAACACTTATACTATTTTTTGGTTTATCGGGCATATTAGACATGATGCTTGATAGGTCAGAAAAGACTTCTAAAATGGCAAAATACAATTTTTTTATAGCTATAATACTTATAGCTTATAATATAGCTGTTCCATTTATAACATCTTCACCAATACTTCATTCCAAATCATATAGAAACTTATTAGGAGAGGTTAAGGAAAGCACCTTTACAAAAGATGTAAGTCCTGTAAGTGTAGCAGATATTCGTTTAGTAGATGAAGATATGGCTATGAAATTGGGAGACAAAAAAGTTGGAGAAGTACCAGCGTTAGGAAGTGTTGCTAAACTTGGTAAATTTCATATACAAAGTGTAAATGGAAATTTATATTGGGTGGCACCACTTGTACATAGAGATTTAATAAAATGGATAACATCCATGGATGGAACTAACGGATATGTAATGGTATCTGCTAGTAATCCTCAAGATGTAAGATTAGTTCAAAAGATAGACGGGAAACCTGTTAAGATAGTATATCAACCAGAAGCATATCTACATCAAGACTTACACAGACATATGTATTTAAAAGGAATTGTAAATGTAGGTATGACAGATTTTACACTTGAAATAAATGATGAAGGCAGACCTTATTGGGTTACAACATTATACAAACATGATATAGGATATAGCGGTGCTAATGCTATTGGGGTGGCTACAGTAGATGCAGAAACTGGAGAAACTAAGAGGTATAATATAAAAAATGCACCAAAATGGATAGATAGAATACAGCCTCAAGAATTTGTAACAGATCAAATAAATGATTGGGGATTATATGTGAAAGGATTTTTAAATTCTGTAATATCAGAAGAAGGCGTTTTAGTTCCAACTGAAGGAACATCTTTAGTTTACGGAAATGATGATAAATCATATTGGTATACAGGGATAACTTCTTCTGGTGGAGATGAATCAACTATAGGGTTTATGTTAGTTGATACTCGTACTAAAGAAGCTAAATTATATAAACAACCAGGTGCAACAGAAGCAGCAGCTATGAGATCTGCAGAGGGTAAAGTTCAAGAGAAAAACTATGAAGCAACATTCCCTGTGATGTATAATATACTTGGAACTCCTACATATGTTTCATCTTTAAAAGATAAAGCAGGATTAGTTAAGATGGTTGCATTTATATCAGTAGAAGACTTTAGCATATTAGGGCTTGGAGAAACAAAAGAAGAAGCACTTAGGAATTATAGAGAGGCACTTTCTTCGAAAGGAAATAATATAAAAATAGAAAATGATACAACAACAGAAATAGTAGAGGGTACTGTATCTAGAATTAGCCCAGATGTAAAGTCAGGGAATACTTTCTATTATCTGACTTTAGAAAATAATGGTGATAAAGTATTTAATGCAACATCAAAAGTATCTATAGACTTACCACTTACTCAAGTAGGAGATAAGGTTAAAATAACTTACCAAAAAGGGGAAAAGGGATTTGTAGATATAGTTGAATTTGATAACTTAAGTATAGGTAACATGACTAAAGAAAATAAATGATTTAAGTTAGAAGTAGCAAATTTGCTACTTCTTTTTAGTTTAATTAAATATAATATTTGAATTTTTAAATAAATCACCTAAAATTTGTAAATTTTATAGTACTTGCTTAATATAATAATATATGACCTTTAATATCAAATAACTTCAAGGAGATAGACAATATGCTTGGGATAGAAAAAGAGATATTGATTTTAGTAAGTAGAGTTAGGTGTATGACGGAAAATCAATTTGGAAAAGTTTTTGGGACAAGGAAGAAATTCAAAAAAAAATCTTTTAAAAAAACTTTAAGAAAGATGTGCAATGATTATACACTTAGAAAGTATCCATGTAATATAAATTATTCAGGGTATAAAGACAATTCATATGTATATTACCTAAATGGAAGTAAACAATACAAAGGTAAAGAACTTATAAAGGTAGTTGTTGGATCAGAAGTGGCAATCAAACTAAATAATAATGGATATGATATAAAAAGATTCTATAGAAATATATCAGTAGGAAATTCAAAGTATGATTTATTTGTAGAATATATTGATAAATATGGAGATATAAAGCAAATCTTGATAGACATAAAAATAGATGAGAAATTAAACACTTCTAAGTATGAAAACATGGATGAAAAAATAAAAAAATCAACAATACCTTTTTTTGAAACTCCAAAAGTATTAGTTATAACAGGGGAAGAAATAGATGATTTACAAAGAAGTAGGGTAAATAAGTTAGATGGTGAAGTTGAAATAGTAGATATATTTTTAAATAAATTGTTTAGATATATATAAAAGATTTGTATTTATATATAATATAGTATTTAATATTAAAAAAGTGTAGATATTTATTATGCCTACACTTTAAATATGTTTAATCATATTTTTAATAATATCAAATATACAACACATTGCAGAAAGTTTTTAATTAAAGTGATAATAGCTAAAAAATTAGGTTTCTAAATGAATATTTACAACACTTTAGCTAAAAATAAAACAAAAAAGTTTTTAAAAATATTAATTTCGATATTTTCTCCTATATGAACAACAAATATGATAGAATTATTACTAGATAATAAGGAGGGATTTAATGAAATTAAAATTAATTTTACTATTATCATTGATATCAATTGTAATGGTAGGTTGTTCTAAAGAAGACGATGATTTAGTTAGTCAGGGAAAAGTTGCTTTAGAAAAACATGAATATGATAAAGCTAGGGACATATTAGCAGATGCATTACAGGCCGATAGTGCAGATGATGAGGCCAGAGCTATGTATATGCAAGCTGTTAATATGGAAAAAGCTAATGAATATGAAAATCAAGGAAATTATAAAAAAGCTATAAAAGAACTTGAACGTATAGAAGATATAAAAGATGGTTCATCAAGTATTAAAAATGAGGCATTAACTAAGAAAAAAGAACTTATAAAATTAGATGAAGAGTATCAAAAAGCTCAGAAAGAAAGGAAAGAAAATGCAAAAGAAGCTTCTAAAAAAGGTGTAATTTATGCACAAAAGCAAGTTTCAAGTATTCAAGCTATAATACTAGCTAAAGAAGAGGAAAATAGAAGAAAAGAAGCTGAAGAAAAGCAAAAAGAAGAGCGAAACTCAAAAGAAAATATGGAAATAACACAACCAATAGTTCCTAATCAACCGGGAACACCTCCTATAATCCCTTCAACAAATCCAGATACTCAACCTATTCCTCAAACTGTAGAACAAAAAATACGAACTATAGTAGATAAAATTTTAAAATAAGGTTGTATAGTACAATAAATAGCTATGATTTAAATCATAGCTATTTATTGTACTTAAATTGTAAATTTTATTTCATATAGATAATATAAAAGAATATTTAATTGATGAAAATTCTTATTTTGAATCTTTAATATTTATATGATTGTTTATGTATTTACCCAAACAAATTTTTATTAATGCTGCAAAAGGAACAGATAAAAAAACACCTAATATACCAAATAATGATCCTCCTATAAGTACTGCAGATATAACCCAAAGTGGACTAAGTCCAACCTGATCTCCCATAATCTTAGGTCCGATTATATTTCCATCTATTTGTTGAAGAATAAAAATAAATACAAATACCCAAAGTGCCTTAAGGGGACTATAAAGAAAAGTCATAGAAATAGGTAGTATAGCTCCTATAAATGGACCGAAATAAGGTATTATATTAGTTAAAAAAATTATAAATGATAAAAATATAGCATTATCAATTTTAATTATAAACTTAAATCCTAAAAAAGCTAGTATTCCTATTATTAATGAGTCTAATATTCTACCAACTATATAATGATAAAATATATAATTAAAGGTTTTAAAAAATTCTAAAAAAGAATTAGCTTTTTTAGTAGTGGTAATAGCGTATAATAAATTTTTACAACTTAGTATTATATTTTCTTTATCATATAATATATAAAAAGACAATATAATACCCATTAAAATATTAAAAAATAAAGAAGTTATACTAAGTATATAATTTAAGATATCAGTGGAAGTTTTTGAAGATAAATTATTAAGTTCTTTTAATAGTATATTTAATCCATCTTCTATTTTATATATCAATAGTTTTAATATATCTAAATGAGATATATGCTTAGTAAATACTGTATGTAAAGTATTTATACAATAAGGTATCTCCTTTAATAAAGTGCTCAATGTATTTATTAAAGAGGGGATTATCATATTAGCACAGATAGATACTAATAAAAAAATACCAATATAAGATATTAAAAGACTTAAAATTCTTTTAATATTAAACTTTTTTTCAAGAAATACCATAAATGGGTTTATCAATAGAGAAAATAAAATACCTATAAAAAAAGGACTTAGAATCATGAATAAACCCTTTATATTAGATAATAAATTTTCTGGTGAATCTATAAACTTATATATAAGTATAGTTATAAAAGCTATAAATACATAATACTTTATATTTTCCTTTGAAATCATAATATTCTCCTTAAAAATGTACTTAAATTAGATATATTAATAGTATTTCATATAAACGAAAAAAAATTAGGGTTTTGTTTTTAACAACAATGTATTATTATATATAATTGTAATAATAAAAAGTCTTATATTAGTGAATTATTATCATGATAAAATATTAAAGAGAAGGTGTAATATGAGGATAAATAAATATATAGCGTCTTGTGGTATAGCATCAAGAAGAAAAGCCGAAGAACTTATAAATGATGGTAGAGTTAGTGTAAATGGAAAAATTATAACAGAATTATCATTTCAGGTAGATGAAGCTAAAGATATAGTAGAAATAGATGGAGAAAAAATAGGACTAGATGAAAAAGAAGTATACATAGTTTTAAATAAGCCAGAAGGATATATAACAACAGTAAAAGATCAATTTGACAGACCAAGTGTACTTGATTTAATAACTGATATAAAAGAAAGAATATATCCTGTTGGAAGACTAGATTATGAAACTAGCGGATTATTACTTCTTACGAATGATGGTGATTTAACATATAAATTAACTCATCCAAAACATGAGATAGATAAAACTTATATGGCAATAGTAAAAGGTGTACCAACTAATGAAGAAATAGAAAACTTTGAGAAAGGTTTGTATATAGAAGATTATAAAACAGCACCTGCTAAGTTTAAAATAGTAAAAATAAATGAAGAAAAAAATTATTCAATATGTCAAATAAAAATACATGAAGGTAGAAATAGACAAGTAAGAAAGATGTGTAGAGCTATAAATCATCCAGTACTTAGACTTAGAAGAGTTGCTATGGGTAAAATAACTTTAAAAGAAACTGAAGTAGGAAGCTACAGACACTTAACTAGTGATGAGATAAAATACTTAAAGGGTATAAAGTAGGTGAATTATGATAAAAGCTAAATATCTAACTAAGGTAATAGACATAAATAAATTGTATCTAGAACAAATAATAAATGAGGGAGATATAGTTGTAGATGCTACTATGGGTAATGGTTACGATACAACATATCTTGCTAAGAAAGTAGGAAAAAGTGGTTTTGTATATAGCTTTGACGTTCAGGAAGAAGCTATACAATCAACATCTAAAAAGTTAGAAAAAGAAGAGTTATCTTCTAGGGTAAAGCTTATTTTAGATGGTCATGAAAACATGGACAAATATATTGACAAAGAAATTTCATGTGTTGTGTTTAACTTGGGATATTTACCAAGGGCTAAACACATGATTACAACAAAGCCAAATACAACAATAAAGGCTATAGAGAATAGCTTAAAGCTACTTAAGCCTCATGGTGTAATAAGTCTTGCAATTTATACAGGACATGAAGGCGGGCTAGAAGAAAAAAATTGTGTATATAATTTTGTTAAAAGCTTAAATCAAAGTGAGTTTAATGTATTAGAATGTAAATTTATAAATCAAATAAATAATCCACCAGAGCTTATTTTAATAGAAAAGAAAAAAGAATATTAAGCCATGCTTTAAGCATGGTTTTTTTAGCTGATTTATTTTTGAAAAAATATTTCTTAAGATGAATTAATTATATGATGCTAGATAAAAATAAAATTATATATGTTTTTTATATAAAAATCTTTAAATGAGTATTTAAAATATATATGTAAAAGTGGTATAATAATATTCGATGCTCAATCAGACATTAAAAATACAGAAAATTTGAATATAGAGGCATTTCTAAAAGAATTTAGAAATTTTGGTAATATATAAATTATAAGGAGAAAGAAATGGAAGATACTAGAGACTTAAAAGATAGTAAAAAACTTATCTCAGACATACAAGCACAATATCCAAGACTTAGTAAAGGACAAAAGCTAATAGCTCAATATATACTATCAAATTATGATAAAGTAGCTTTTATGACAGCTTGCAAATTGGGGGAAACAGTAGGAGTTAGTGAATCTACAGTAGTAAGGTTTGCAAATGCACTAGGTTATTCTGGATACCCTAAACTTCAAGAAGCACTACAAGAACTTATAAAAAATAAGCTTACAACAGTTCAAAGAGTGGAAATGGCAAAAGAATATTCAGATGATAGTACAATACTTAATAAAATACTAAAAGGTGATATAGATAATATAAAATCAACACTAGAAACAATAGATGAAAAAGCATTTGAGGAATCTGCAAATAAGATACTTAAGGCCAGAAAAATATATATATTAGGTATGAGAAGTTCATTTACTATAGCTCAATATTTAGGCTTTTACTTAGATATAATACTTGATAACGTTCATATAATAAGAATGGATATGGGGGACGCATTTGAACAAATAGTAAAAATAAATGAAGAAGATGTAATAATAGCTATAAGCTTCCCAAGATATTCTAAAAAGTCATATCAAATAGTAAGTTATGCTAAAGAAAAAGGAGCTCATATAATATCATTAACAGATAGCTTATTTGCACCAGTTGCATCTTTAGCAGATGATGTATTATTAGTAAAAAGTAATATGGCATCATTTGTTGATTCACTAGTACCTGCATTAAGTATAGCTAATGCTTTAATAGTATCTGTTGGTATGAAAGAAAAAGAAGACATAAAAGAACACTTTAGTGATTTAGAAAAAATTTGGGATCAATACTCTGTTTACGAGTAGAATACATTCTATAAGCAATATACTTTCTCAGTAAACTTGGGTATATTGCTTATTTATTTTTTATATTGAATATTATTTAATAGCAGTAAACTGACATTTATATAAAAACTGACAATTATTTAAATAAAATATTACTAAGATTTATAGAAGTCTCTTTGTCCATTTCTTCTAAAACATGACTATATTTATTCATACTAATCTTAATATCACTATGTCCTAATCTATTAACAACAGTTTTAATATTTGTTCCAGATAATAACACTAATGTAACGTTTGTATGTTTCCTCTTTAGTATAAACATGTGCTTCAAATTCATCTTTTTATATAAAATTACATGTATTCTCATTGATCTCTTTTAATCTATAACTTTCAGATAATACAGCCCTTAAAATAAAATGCATTAGCTCAGAATTGAATTTTAGACTTAGAACAAAATGAAGAAATCTTATATGATAAAGAAATATATATTAGAAGTTATACAAAAAAGACTAGAAAATCAACAGTTAAAAAGAAATGTGAAAATAGAATACTTAATTCCTTTATTAATATTTTTTGTGTAGATTTACCAGGAATACATTTTATATGTTTTTGAAAGTTATCAAGTATTTTTATTAATTCTTAGCTGTTACAGGGTGATCTTCTAATAAATTTATTATGTCAACTATTTCAGAGTAATTAGGTTCTATAAAGGCCAAAAAGTTAAATTTTTTAAATGATTTTAGATAATTTAACCTTTCAAATAATAATTTCATATTTGCACTTCTTATTTTTAAGAGTGTCCATCCTCTTAAATATTAAATTTAACGTTTTATTTTCCTATTATGATAATGTATTAAAAATTCCCCCTTTTTATAAGTTTAATTATTTTTTCTTAATCTATTAAATAAGTGTAATATTCTACTCAATGTGTTTTATATGATAAGAAATAAATTATAAAAAATATTATATAAACATTTAATAATTTGTTTTTGGATTAAAAAATCATGTTATTATCTAAAATGATTCATATGAATTTACTTTATAACTGTTTAATTTATATATAATCTTATGATTAAATTAATCATAGATAGATCGTACTTCAGTGGTCCATTATAGTCTATTGATATATAAGTATATGTCGTATCTTATTGAAAAATTTGATGCTTTATGTTTTTTAATTGAATATATTCACAAATTGTCTAAATAATGAATATTATATATTAAATTGATATTATATTCTCAAAATTTATAGAGAACTCAGAATGATTATTTAAAAATTTTAACTATGAAAATAAGATCAATTTGATTATTTACTATTATTAAAAAATAAGTTCACGAATTAAAAAATTAAGGAGGACAATCATGGATAATTTAAGTACTGTTGAACTAAAGTGTGGTTGTGGATTCGCTAGACCATATGTTAAACGTCAGGTTTATAATAATTCATATAATCCAAAAACTGCATTGAGAAGAGGAACTTTGTTTCCAGAATTAGATTTAATAGAATCTAACAATTACAACGATTGGCTATACGCAAATCCTATGAATAGAGTTAAATTTAAACATAGAGAGGATAGATGTGAATGAGATCAAGTAGAAGGAATCTTTTAGATAAAGTTTTAGAATACAGTTTTGCTTGTATAGAATTAAATTTATATTTAGATAATAATCCAGAAGATAAAAACGCTTTAAATTCATACAACCAATATAGCGATAAGTATGCTCAAGCCAGATATGATTATGAAATTAAGTATGGACCATTAACCAATTTTGGGTATTCACCAAGCAATTATCCATGGAGATGGGTATGTGGTTATTGGCCATGGGATAATGAATTTTATGAATAAAAATATAGAAATATTAAAAATATTAAATATAGATTAAGGAGGACTACATTAAAATGTGGATTTATCAAAAAACATTAGAATATCCAGTTAACATAAAATATGCAGATCCAAGGATGGCTAAACTTATAATGACCCAATTAGGTGGACCTAATGGTGAGTTGGCTGCAGCAATTAGATATCTTCAACAAAGATATACTATGCCAACTGGAAAATCTCGTGCACTTTTAACTGATATAGGTACAGAAGAAATGGCTCATGTGGAAATAATTTCTTCAATTCTATATCAATTAACAAACAATTGTACTCCTGAAGAACTTAAGGCTGCTGGACTAGGTGCAAATTATGCAACATTTGGACATGGACTTCAACCAGTAGATGCTAATGGAGTAAACTTTACAACTGATTATATTAATGTGTTTGGTGATGCTGTAACTAATTTACATGAGGATATGGCGGCCGAGCAAAAAGCATTAGCGACTTATTACCAATTAATAAATTTAACTGATGATCCTGATTTGAAAGATATATTTAGATTTTTAGGAGAAAGGGAAGTAGTACACTATCAAAGATTTGGCGAGGCATTAATGGATGTTTACGACTTTACAGAATGTAGACAATAATTCTAATAAAATACTAAATAAAAAAATCTTATATATTAGCTATATTTTATCTTAGTAAAATATAGCTAGCAAATTAACATATTTCAAGGGCTAAGTAACCAGTTTGAAAAGTATAATTACAGTGCATTTGCTGCAATACTCCCAGAGTAATAGTTTGGGAGTATTTTTATGTACTTCTACATATATTTATATATAAATTTTAATACAAAAGACCAAAGACAAAATGTATAGACTATGGTCAGGTCACTTACGTCCAATTATACTAGTTGTTCATATATACTAAACAAGTTTGTAGCTCTATGCTTATATATTTACTTGTAGAACATAAGTGTATACTAAGCATATGCCAAAAGTTGTATGTCATATTGTAAAAAATAAATTATATATTTAGATTTTCTAGATGATAATTACAATATTCTATTTATGAATGGATTTAAAATAAACAATATACTTATTTTGGTATATTGCTTATTTTTTTAATTTTTAAGTACTATATAATCTTTTAAGTTTATAAATTATTTATATACATTAAAATGCTTTAAATATACTTCATCTTTTTCTTTCTTAGAGCGAGTATCGAAAGGATTGTTTATAAGTGCTTTTACATATAAACTAGGATAATTATAACTTAAATAATTGATATAATGACACCACATATAAGTTAGATATCGATAAACTTGAGATATATCACTTTCCAAATGCTCCTTTTCATATTCTTTAATATCTATATTGTATCTAGTATCAATTTCTTCTTTTAAGTGAAAAAGTGCCATAATAGTTTCTGTAAAAGTTTCGTGATCGTGTAAATATTCATTACTTATTAAAATTACAAGTAAGTTCTTGCTTTCATGAAGAGAATCTTTTATTACAGTTAAGTCAATATTATTTAAATCAATTTTATAGTCATATTTAGATGTAATTAATTTAATATTTTTAAAATAATCAACATCATTTATTAGTCTATCTAAATCAACCATATTTCCAATATTACTAATATTTTTATCACAAATAGTAAACTGATTCAGTAATTTAGTTCCTATCTCTGTAAAGAATACGCCTATTAGTAAACTAAGCTTTTCTACTATATGCGCTCTTTCTCTTTTTTCTAGTAATTTGTCTATAAATAATGTTGTGAAAAATACTTCCATAGGTATAAAGGCTATATCTGCAAATAAAAATATCAAAGTGTGATGAGCATCTTTAAATATTAAGTAATGTATATAGTGCAAAAATAGTGACAATAAAATAAGAAATGCACCTATTAGTATATTTTCATTTTTAAATTTATTCATTATATCCTCCAGCTTTTAAAATTAAATACTTCATTTACATATAGAAAGTAAGTAATTATGTATTTAATAATTTTTGCCAAAGTTAATGATGATATACATTTTTAGTTAAGATAAATTTTACCTAGTATTACAAGATAACTATATTTTTAATTTATTTGAATTATCTCTCAGGTACTTTCTTTTATTTTTATAATTTGGTATTACACTTTCAACTAAGTTCCAAAACTCTTTTGAATGATTCATATGTTTTAAATGACATAACTCATGCACTAATACATAATCAATAATATCAATAGGCGCTAAAAATATCCTCCAGTTTATGTATATATTACCTAGAGAAGAGCAAGTCCCCCACGTAGTCTTTTGTTCTTTAACTTTAATATTTTCAGGATATATATTTAAAATTTTAGAGTATATATTTAATCTTTCTTTAATTTTTTTATTACCAGAAGTTATAAACCATTCTTTGAGTAATTCATAAATCACATTACGTCTATTTGATATACCTATATGAGAACTTATGTCTACTATAAACTCATTTTCTTTTAAATATATACTATTTTTAGATAAGAATTTATTATTATTAATTCTTAATGTATATGGACTTCCAAGGTAATAAATATTATCCCCATCTATAAGTTCAAGTTTTTTTGTACTAAAATTTATCTCATCAAGTTCATGTAATTTATTTAATATCCAATGAATCTTAGATTTTAATAAATCATTAATATGGAAATTAGATATATCACTTGGTGAAGTTACAGTAACTATACCAGGATATTTAACTTTAATATAAATATTTTTTATATTAGATTTTTTTATTATAGAATATTTTATAGAATTATCTTTGTATTTAATTTCATGCAATGGTTTAACCCTCCAAATAAATGTATTAACTTTATTTTACATAAAAAAATAGATTATTAATATAAAAATATATTGACAATGCTATAAAAAGATAATAAAATCATTAGAAATAAACAATTTAAATAGTCTACGTATAATCCCAATAATATGGTTTGGGAGTTTCTACCAAGAACCTATAATTCTTGATTACGAAGGAGTTTTACTTGATTTTAATGTATAAACTTCTTTGTGATCAAGAATTTTTTTATACAAAAAACTAAAAATATAAAACATTAGGGAGGCAATTTATTATGAGAAGATTACCCAAAATAGAACTACATTGTCACTTAGATGGGAGTGTTAGACCACAAACAATAATAGATATAGCAAAGAGGGAAAATATAGAGATACCTTCATATAAAGAAAATGAAATAAAAGAATTGGTAATGATAAAAAAAGATTGTGCATCGCTTAATGAATACTTAGAGAAATTTGACTTACCAAATAAAGTAATGCAAAGTAAAGTAAGCTTAAAGCAAATAGCTTTTGAACTTTTAGAAGATGCACAAAGAGAAAATGTAAAATATATAGAGGTTAGGTTTGCACCACTTTTACACACTAATAAAGGACTAAGTGTAGAAGAGATAATACAAAGTGTAATAGACGGAATAAAAGAAGCTCAAAATATATATGATATAAAGGGTAATGTAATATTATCTTGTTTAAGAACTATGAGTGTAGAAGATGGACTTAAAGTTGTAGAAGCAGGGAAAAGATTTATAAATAAGGGAGTAGTAGCTATAGATTTAGCAGGATGTGAGGAAGAAAGATTTTGCAATAAATTTAAACCTGTAATAGATAAAGCTAGAGAGTATGGATATAATGTAACAATACATGCAGGGGAAGCTGCAAGTGGTCAAAATGTTATAGATGCTATAAATTTACTAGGTGCAAAAAGAATAGGCCATGGTGTTAGAATAAAAGATATGAAAGAAGCTTATGATTTAGTAAAATCAAACAAAGTATATCTTGAAATGTGCCCAACAAGTAATATTCAAACTAAAGCAATAGATGATTTTAATAATTATCCATTATATGATTTTTATAAAGATGGAATATATGTAACGTTAAATACAGATAATCGAACAGTATCTAATATAGATTTAACAAATGAGATAGATTTAATATTCAGGAAGTTTAATATTAATAAAATAGAGTATAAAAATATATACTTAAATACAGTAGAAGCAACATTTTCTGATGAAGAAACTAAAAACTGGTTAAAAAGCTTTATATAAATAAAGACCACTTCTTGGCTAGATAAATTATCCAAGAAGTGATATTTATTTGAAATAATTTATTATAGTTTAATAAATTATTCTACAAGTAGAATATGGCTACATTTTTTTAGGTTCATCATAAGTAGTACCAAATGTATCTACTTTAATTGACTCTATAATTACTTTTCTAGTAGGCATATCATTTTTGTCAGTCTCAACATTTTCTATTTTAGAAACTACATCTATCCCGTTAACAACCTTACCAAAAGAAGCATATTGGCCGTCTAAGTGAGGAGAATCCTTAGTCATTATAAAGAATTGACTTCCAGCACTATTTTTATTTTGACTTCTAGCCATAGATAATACTCCTTTAGTATGCTTTAAATCATTTTTAAACTTATTCTTAGTAAATTCTCCATAAATACTATATCCAGGGCCACCCATACCAGTGCCATCAGGGTCCCCACCTTGAATCATAAAGTCTTTTATTACTCTATGAAAAGTCAAGCCATCATAAAAACCATTATTAGCTAAGTATATAAAGTTACTAACTGTATTTGGGGCTATATGAGGGTATAGTTCAGCCTTAATAGTTCCAAAGTCTTTAAATATTATAGTAGCAATAGGAAGCTTTTCAGGTGGAGTTCTAACCTCATCAGCCATTTCATCATTTGAAGAACATCCAACTAAAGCTAAAGCTCCTGCAACTAAAGCTCCTATAAAACCTTTCTTTGTTTTAGTTCTCATAAAATCACCATCCTAATTAAATTTTAGTCGTTTTATTATAGCATAAAAAAATTAATAAAAGATTGATATATCTATATTTTTCCAATATGAATTTTTATTTTAGCATTATATATAAATTACTACATATAATATGTAAAATATTTATATATAAACTAAAAATACTTTTTACATTATGGAGGTAAAGACATGAAAAAAATACAAAAATACATATCAATACTTTGTATAGTATTTTTATTTTTAGTTATATCAGTTAATATAAATTCTTATGCAAATGAACCTATAATGGAGTACAAATTTACCGTAGAGCAACAAAAAGTAAAAAGAGCAGAGTTTATATGGAGAATCTGTATAGAAAAACTTAGACAAGAAAAAGTATTAAGTAACACAGATGCTAAAGCTATAAACAAATATATATCTGATAAAATGGAAAATAAAAGATATGAAGCTCATATCAATAAGTATAAATATCAAAAAAATGCACTTAAAATAAAAAATGTAGATAATATTGTATCTAAAAATATAATAACGAAGGAACAGGGAGAAATATTGAAAAAAGAATTATCAAAGTATAATCTAAATAATTTAGAATACTAAAATGATATGTAGAAAATACATATAAAATAAGGTACTATAAAATGGAAAGGGGGGGATATAATGAAAAAATATAAAAATATAATATTTGATATTGATGGTACTATATTAAATACAGCAAATATGAACATATATCCATTAATCAAGCTAATTAAAGAAGAAAAAGAAATAGATATGACATATGAAAGTCTTTTATTTGCCTTGGGTCTTCCAGGAAAGAAAACTTTAGAGATATTAGGTTTTAATAATATTGACAAATCTTATGAAAAATGGGTTCAGTATGTAAATGAATATGAAAAAAAGGCAACACTCTATGATGGCATTAAAGATATTATAAAACATATGCACTCTAAAAATATAATATGTGGCATTGTAAGTTCTAAAAATAAGTCTCAATATGAAATTGACTTTATGCCTACAGGACTTCATGAGTATATGAGTGCTATAGTATTAGAAGAAGATACAAAATATCATAAGCCACACCCAGAACCACTAAAAAAAGTAATGGAAATGCTAAATATAAATCCATATGATACATTATATGTAGGGGACTCCATATCGGACTATAATTGTTCTAATAATTGTGAAGTAGACTTTGCTTTAGCTTTATGGGGAGCTGTAGATAAAAATATAAATGCAACTATAAGTTTAAATGAACCTAGTGATATATTAAATTTTATATAAAGATAAAATAAATTATGGTTATATAACCATAATCTATTTTTTATTATTTAAATTTATTTGTATACTTTTTATTTTTCTCATTTTTAAACATCTTAGATCTTTTTTCAAAAGAAGGCAAGTACCTTCTAACCTTTTTTTAGTAGTATTAGTCATTTTGACATTACTCTCTGAATTAAATTCTAAACTAGTATTTTTCTTCATAACAATTTTTCTACTATCATATCTTTATAGTTAGTATGTCTATATAATTTATAAAATATTTATTGTGAAAGTATATAAAATCATATTTATAAAAAGTAAAAATGTTGACTTCCATAATAAAAAGAGTATTATATTGTTAGTACAAAAATAGAAATTTAACGAAATAAGAGGTGAAAATGTTGCATAAAATTAAGGTTCACATCAAAGAAAGTAGCTTGATATTAATTTCCTTTCTAAGATGGTTTGTGCTAGCATCTATATCTGGTGCTGTAGTTGGATTAGTAATATCTTTATTTTTAAATTGTTTACAATTTGCAACAAATACAAGAAAATCTAATCCTTGGCTTTTATACCTACTTCCATTAGGAGGAGCATTAGTAAGTTATTTATATGCCAAGTTTGGAAGAGACTCAGCTAAGGGAAATAACCTTATAATTGAAAGAATTAATGAAGGTCAAGGCCATATACCGTTTAGGATGGCTCCACTGGTATTTTTTGGAACATTTATTACTCATTTATTTGGTGGGTCAGCAGGTAGAGAAGGTACTGGAGTACAAATAGGTGCAAGTATTTCAGCAAAGATAGGTAGAATACTAAAATTAAAAGGATTAGATTATACAATATTAATAATAAGTGGAGTTAGCAGTGGTTTTGGAGTAGTGTTTGGAACACCTATAGCAGGTACCGTATTTGGACTTGAGGTAAGCTCTATTGGCAAAATGAGATACGAAGCTATAATACCATGTTTTGTATCAAGTTATATTGGAAATTTTATAGCTAAATTACTTAATGTTCACCACAGTCATTACAATGTAGTTGATGTTATAGGTGGCGTTGATGTATTTTTTAAGGTAATATTGTGTGCGGCTTTATTTGGTCTTACAAGTAAACTATTTGCAGAACTTACACATGAATTAAAGAAATTTTTTAGCAAAAAAATACCAAATTCAACTTTAAAAAGTTTTATAGGCGGAATAATAATTATAATTATTGTATTAATACTTGGAACCAGAATATATTTAGGATTAAGTTTGGATTTACTAAGTGATTCATTTACAACAGTAGTTTCTAAAGATTCATTTATAATAAAACTAGTATTAACTTCACTTACTTTAGCTGTAGGTTTTCAAGGTGGTGAGGTAACTCCATTATTTGTAATAGGCGCTACACTTGGAAATTTACTTGCTGGAATAGTTGGATTACCTATTTCATTTTTAGCAGGTATGGGTATGATAGCTGTATTTGCTGGAGCAACCAAAACTCCTATATCATCATTTATAATGGGAATCGAGCTATTTGGTTCTTCGAATATAGAATATCTATTTATAGTTTGTGCAATAAGCTATGTGTTTGCAGGTAGAAGTACTATATATACATCTCAGAAAAATTCATTATTTAAACCAGATGAAGAAGATATATATACTTAAAGAGAATATATGATAATATAAGAATACATATTATTAAAAGGTAGGGAAAAATATGAGTAAAAAGGGTAATATTTTAATAGATTCACTTTTAGAAAAAGGGAATATTTATAAGTTAAAATGTAATAAATGTAAATCTATATCAGTTCAAATTACTGAAAATAAAGAGCCAGATTATAAATGCTCTGATTGTGATGGAATATATACGATAATTAAATAATATCCATGTAAAATGAAAGGAAAAAGTACTTACTAAAGTTAAATAACTTTAGTAAGTACTTTTTCTAATTTTATTCTCTAATAAATAATATTAAATTAAAAAATATATATGTAAATAGTACTTTTTATTTAAAACATTTAGAACATGGACTGTAACCTTTATTTAAAGCTTCTTTTTCAGTCAATTTTATAGCGCCCTTCATTCCATGAGAAGTTCTTGATTTATGATAGGAGTTAGACTTACTATTACCACCATTAGCATATACTACATTTTTATCATTTGAATTTATAGTATTAGAACTTTCCTCTTCATTTATCTTAGACATATCATATCCTTTATCAGTTACATACCCATTAATTGACCAGATATTTAACTTATTAGATTTAGCTTCGCTTTGAGTTTTATTTAGTGCATCAAGATGTTTAGTTTGGTTGTATATATAGCCAACTCTTGCTAATCCTTCTTCTACAACTCTTTCATTATACATTTCTAATTTTTTGTGTTCAGGGCATGTATACCATAAATATCCAAGATATCTTCCATATTTATCTGTTGAAGTTTTTCCATCAAGTTCAAAGTAAACAGTATCTCCTTTTTTTAGCAATGATTTAGCAAATTCAGAAGCTTCCGGACCATATTTTTGTACACCAAGATTTGGATGCTTAGTTTCTGGAGTATCTATTAATAATAATCTAGTATCAACTTCTTTATTATTAGGAAGTATTATTTCAACTGTATCTCCATCTACAACTCTATCAACAGTAGCTTTTATTACATCTTTAGAATTTACATCTAAACTTTGACTTACATTACTCTTATGATTAGAAATTTGACTATCTAATACTTTAGAATTAGAAGTTTTACTAGTACATCCTGCAAAAAATAATGGTATTGATATTACAATAGATAGTAAACTTCTTTTATATTTTAGTTTTTCTAAAATTTTCATTTAATTCACCTCTTTTACATACTTTATATATAATACTATTTATATTAAATTTAATGCAACTATTTTGTAGTAAAATGATGAAATTTGTTCATGAAAATTTAAAATACTTTTATAAACTATAACAAATAAAAAATTTCATATATGTAAAAAACTTATCTTGTTTATCATTTAACTCTTTTTCTTTTTTTATCATAATATCTTTTACTTGTTACTCACTTAAATTAGTTTTAGCTACTATATCTGTCATGTCTACATTATTATTAAGAAGCTTTTTAGCATATTCTATAGTTTTTTTGTATTCACCTTTTTTAAAGTTGTTCATATAGTATATCCTTTCAAATAATAGATTTATCTATAAAAAGATTTTTAACCTATACAAAATTTGTGCCTAAAAATGTTTATATAAGGATATAATGGGTATATAGTCATTAAATAATATTATATATAATTTAAAATTTAGATAAACTAAAACTTTTAGGAGGATACAAATGTCAAATTGTAGTTCATGTCCATCAAAATCAAGTTGTAAGAGCCAATCTACTTGTAATATAGAAAATAATCCAAAAAATAATATAAAAAAAGTTATAGGTGTTATGAGTGGTAAAGGTGGCGTTGGTAAATCAACTGTAACAGCACTACTTGCTAAGAAATTAAATAAAATGGGATATAAGGTTGGGATTCTTGATTCTGATATAACAGGACCTAGTATTCCAAGGCTTATGGGAGTATCAAATGAGAGAGCTATATCTCCAAATGGCAAAGATATATACCCTATAATAACTAAAGAAAATATAAAAACTATGTCTGTAAATTACATGGTAGATAATGAAAATCAGCCAATAGTTTGGAAAGGTCCATTAATAGGAAATACTGTAAAGCAATTTTATAGAGATGTTATGTGGGAAGATTTAGATTATTTATTAATAGATATGCCTCCAGGTACAGGAGATGTGGCACTAACTGTTATGCAGTCTATTCCTTTAACTGGAATAGTAATGGTATCAGTTCCTCAAGATATGATATCAATGATAGTTGCCAAAGCTGTTAATATGGCCAAAATGCTAAATATTGATATATTAGGTGTAGTTGAAAATATGAGCTATATACAATGTCCTGATTGCGATAAAAAAATAAAGTTATTTGAAGGAGAAGAAACTGAAAAATTCTTGAGTGAAATGAATTTAAAGTTACTTGGAGAACTTCCTATGACTAAAGAAATAATAAATATAACTCACAATGGAGTAAATGAAATAAGTATGGAATTAGATAGTATACTAACAGGTATAGTGAATAATATAAAATAATTAATAAAAATAAAGCTGCTAAATTAGTAGCTTTATTTTTATTTTAAATCTATAATCTAATATATAATTAAGATAAGGGAGATGACTATTATGAAGCTTATAGATTTACATTGTGATACAATAGATAGATTGTTGGAAGAAGATAAAGATTTATATGAAAATAATTTTTCTGTAGACATAAAAAAGTTAAGAAAATCAAATTCTATTTTACAAGTATTTGCATTATATTTTGACCTAAATAAATATAGGTTAGATCCATATAAAAGGTTTGAAGACATGTATGAAAAATTTAATAAAGAGATAATTAAAAATAGGAAGTATATAGGTCTAGTAACAAGTTATCAGGATATAGTATCTAATATTAATAATAATAAAATATCAGCAATTCTTTCAATCGAAGAAGGAGGAGCTATAAATGGAAATATAGATAATTTATATAAAATACATGATAAAGGTGTTAGATTAATAACATTAACTTGGAATTATGAAAATGAAATAGGTTATCCTCATAATAATCACGATTTTAGATACAATTCTTTAAAGCCATTTGGGAAAAAAGTAGTTGAATGCATGAACGAACTTAATATGATAATAGATGTCTCTCATTTAAATGATGGAGGGTTTTATGATGTAGCGAATATATCTAAAAAGCCATTTGTAGCATCACATTCAAATGCTAGAAGTATAACTAATGTAACTAGAAATCTAAGTGATGATATGATAAAAATATTAGCAAATAGTGGTGGTGTTATGGGAATAAATTTCTGTAGTTATTTTACAGGAAAAAGCTCCATAACTAAAATAGATGATATAATATATCATATAAAACATATAGCAAATATTGGTGGAATAGATGTAATTTCTATAGGAAGTGATTTTGATGGAATAGAAAATGCAGTCGAAGTTTATGATATAGGTGAAATGGAAAAACTTTATTACTCACTAAAAAAAGCTGGATTTAAAGAATGTGAAATCGATAAAATGATGTATAAAAATGCATTAAGAGTTATAAAGGATGTTCTCTAAAAAGTTTTAAAAAGAATAGATTAACATAATATAAATCTAAAGAATATCATACATTAAAATGAGTTTTAGGAGGTATATTATGAAATATGCTAGCTATAAAAAAGGAGTTATAATTGATATAACTATTTTTGAAAACGGTGAGTATATATTTATAACTATAGGCGAAGAGCCAGGTAATATATACACTTATACAAGGCTTGTATATTCTGATAAAACTTTAATACTAGATAACGAGTATAATGAAATATCTGTTAAAGATTTAAATATAGGAGACTTTGTAGTCGCATATCATTCTAACATTATGACCTTAAGTATACCACCACAGACTAATGTATGTATAATTGAAGTTAAGTAGTCATATAAGGAGACAAAATATGAAAAAGCTAATGATTATAGAAGATTCAAAGACTATAAGAGAAGAGTTAAAAGCATTACTTAATAGATATGGTTATGAAGTATTTGCATCAGACAAGTTTGAAAATATAATAAATGATATAGAAAATGAAAAACCACATTTGATATTATTAGATATTAATTTACCTATATATGATGGATTTTATATATGTAGAGAGATAAGAAAAATTTCTAATATACCAATAATAATAGTTACAAGTAGAGACAATGAAGTAGATGAACTTATGAGTATAAATTTAGGTGCAGATGATTTTGTAACTAAACCTTATAATACACAAATACTTTTAGCACGTATAAGTTCTGTATTAAAAAGAGTTTATAATGATTCAGAAAATATGGATATTCTTGAATTCAAGGATTTAAGTTTAAACCTATCAAAGGGAACTGTAAAATCATCTATAGGTTCTTTAGAAATTAGTAAAAATGATATAAAGATATTATCTTACCTTATAAAAAACAAAGAGAAAATAGTAACTAGAGAAGAATTAATGAACTACATGTGGAATTCAGACTTATATGTTGATGATAATACACTATCTGTAAATATAAATAGACTTAGAAAAAAATTAGAAGAAATAGGTCTTAAGGATTATATAGAGACTAGAAGAGGACTTGGGTATATAATGAAATAAAAAAGTGTAACTAATTTAGTTGCACTTTTTTTATTATACTTAAAATATATTATATATGTTTTTTAAAACGACAGATTATCTTGTTTTATGTAACTATATCTTCATATAATTTATCTGTATTATAATTTGATACAATGTCATTCATACTAAGTACATATGTATTTTTT
>NZ_JBDPHA010000012.1:0-74492 GCF_039841805.1 Romboutsia sp. 1001216sp1 | reverse complement strand
GAGTTTGGACCGTGTCTCAGTTCCAATGTGGCCGATCACCCTCTCAGGTCGGCTACTGATCGTCGCCTTGGTAAGCCGTTACCTTACCAACTAGCTAATCAGACGCGGGTCCATCCTGTACCGCAAAAGCTTTGATAAGAAAGCCATGCGACTCTCTCATGTTATCTCGTATTAGCATACCTTTCGGTATGTTATCCGTGTGTACAGGGCAGGTTACCCACGCGTTACTCACCCGTCCGCCGCTCTTTACCGAAGTAAATCGCTCGACTTGCATGTGTTAGGCACGCCGCCAGCGTTCATCCTGAGCCAGGATCAAACTCTCAAATAAAAGTTGTTACCCGCTCAGACTATCATTATCTGAATATCTGGCTTGGTTGTATTCGATTCTTTAAAGAATCATTAGTTATTTAAATTAACCTACTGTTTAATTTTCAAAGTTCATTTTAAGCGACCGTGTCGGCGCTACTTTTTTACAACTTCTTTAGTTTACCAAAGTAATTTTACTTTGTCAACTTTTTTCTGTTCCTTTTCTTTTGTGTTTGCCCTTTTCTTAAGGACAAGTATAACTATACCATCTCAAATCCATTTCGTCAACACTTTTTTTGTTTTTTTCTAATTTTATTTATCTTTTCATTTAAATTACTATATATACTAATGTTTACATATATATTACCCACGATATTGAATATTAATTCTTAAACTTCATAAAATATTAAATAAATACAACTTTATATACTTGTATAAACTCTAAGAAAGGAGATGCTATATATAATTATAGCTAACAAATTCTATGTCTACTTTCAACAAAATCAAAGATTTATATGAGGATGGCTACAGATGTATTTACCATAACTGTACAGATAATAATTACACTATATATCTTAAGAATTTTGATTCTGAAGATTCTCAAACTATTGAGATATCAGATGAAAATGAATTTAATCAATTTCAAGGATATATTAATGATTTAAAGATGTCATAACTAATTTTATTTTTCATTTTAAATTTTAAAATTAGATATTAAACTACAAAAATAGAGAGTTTTCACACTCTCTATTTTGTAGTAACTAGCTTCTTTATAAGGTTTAATAATTCCACTCTATCTACTTCCATTTGTTTTTTATGCTCTTTATATTCATTGAAGTTAACAACTTTTCCTCTGTTCTTCTTCATAATAACCACTTCCTATTTTAATTATAAACTTAATATATTAATTCTATACTTAATTAATATTCCCTTCTATAAAATATACAAAATTTCTTAAATATATTCATATTTTATATTTTAATTCTTTATAATATGTTATATTTTTACATTCTATTTTTTTATAAATTTTAATTATATTTTTCATTAAAAAACAGGCACTTTTTATATTTTATGCCTGTTTTTATTGATATATTCTATTTTATTTCCTTTTTCATCCAATCAATAGCTTTATCTAATTGCTTTTCAGGATTTTTTTCCTCTATATTTGGTTTTATTCCTTTTCCATTTATATAATCTCCATTAGGAGTAAAATATTGAGCAGTGGTTAATTTAAAACCTGTACCATCTTTAAGTTCTCTTACACTTTGTACTAAACCTTTACCAAAAGTTGTAGTTCCTATTGAGATACCAGCTTTATTATCTACAATAGCTCCTGTTAATATTTCTGATGCTGATGCACTATTCCCATTAGTTAAAATAGCTATTGGCAATCCTAGCTTATCTTTATCTGATTTTAAGTATTCTGTATTTCCTTTATTGTCTTTAGTGTAAACTATAGTTCCTTCTCCTATTAACTCATCGGCTATATCTTTGCATATATTTAATAGTCCTCCACCATTATCTCTTACATCTAATATTAACCCCTTCATTCCCTCTGATTTCAATTTATCTAGTACAGTTTTAAATTCTTTATATGTATTTTCGCTAAAAGAAGTTATTCTTAAATATCCTATTTTATCTTCTAGCATCTTACCTTCTACGCTTTTTGAAACAATCTCTTCTCTTTTAACTTTAACATCAAATTCATTGCCATCTCTTTTTAAAGTTAATTCTACAGTTGTGCCCTCTTTACCTTTTATCATGCTAATTGCTTCATCTGAATTTTTAGCAAATACATTCTTTCCATCTACCTTTACTATCTTGTCTCCCGCTTCTATTCCACTTTTTTCTGCCGGAGAACCTTGTATAGGAGATACTACTGTTAAGTAATCATCATCTGGAGAAGGACTTATTATCACACCTATACCAACAAAAGACCCACTCGTTTGTTCCTTCAATCTTTTAAACTCATCTTCTGTATAATACTGAGAATATGGATCATCTAATCCTGAAAACATTCCTTTTATAGCTCCATTAACCAAATTATCATCTTTTGTTTTTTGATAGAAATCTTCTTTTATAGCTCCTTCTAGACCTATCATCTTATTGTACTTACTATATTTTTCATATAAATCTTTCGACACTACAACCTTATTACCTAATCCTATTTGCAAAGTAGAGGTAAACAAAGCTGTTACTATTACTAAAACTATTCCATACACGATAGCTCTTTTCTTTGATATCATTCTAGGCATCTCCTTTATCTAATCTAGTATATATTATATGACTAGCTATTCTTTTTATTACCATTTCTATTTTTGTTGCTTAGTTTTTAACTTATGTACTAAAATTTATAATGGATACATATCCATATTATACCATAGTAAAAGGGGTAGATTTTATGAAAAAGGAATTTAGAAAAAAAGTTATTTCTGATAGAAATAACCAAAATTATGAATCTTTATGTAAAAACTCATCAATAATAACTCAAAAAATATTAGCTTTAGATTGTATAAAAAAAGCTAAAAATATTATGCTTTATCTTGATTTTAATAATGAAGTTAAAACAGATGAACTTATAGTTAAGCTTCTTTCTTTGGGTAAAACTGTCTCATCTCCTATAACGATTAAAGAAGAAAAAAAATTAATACCATCTCAAATAATTGATTTAAAAGATGGAGTAAAAATCGGTGCTTATGGAATAAGGGAACCAAAACCTGAATGCTCTCCAGAGGTAGAGGTTAAAGATATAGATGTAGTAATAGTTCCAGCCGTTGCTTATGATAAAGATTGCTATAGACTCGGTTACGGTGGTGGCTTTTATGATAGATTCATAGAAAGGTTAAGAGAAGATGCTATCACAGTAGGAATTGCTTTTGATTTACAAATTTTTGATTCTGTACCTAAAGAAGATCACGATGCTCAACTTGACTATATAATTACAGAAAGCCAAATACTTACACCTAATAAATTTTAGATAATATTAATTTAAAAATGATACTAAGGGTTAAAACTTAGTATTTTAACCCTTAGTATTTTTTATTCCTTTTTATCATCTCTATCTTTTTTATCTATTTGTCTTAAACTCTCAAGCTTATCCTTAACTAAATTATCTATTTCATCTATAGTCTTACCTGTAAGTATCTCTAATCCTTCTTCTATACTACTTATTGCATATATACTAAAAGTTCCAGCTTTTACAGCTTCCACTATCTCATCTTTTAGTATTAAATTCTTAACATTTTGTATCGGAATCATAACACCTTGTTTTTGAGAGAAACCTTTTAACTTACATACATCAAAAAATCCTTCAATCTTTTGATTCACTCCGCCTATAGGTTGTATTTCTCCTTTTTGACTAACAGAACCAGTTACTGCAATACTTTGTTTTATAGGTATATCAGCTATACTAGATATTATAGCGTACAATTCAGTACTAGATGCACTATCTCCATCTACACCACTATAGTTTTGTTCAAAAGTTATTGATGTAGTTATAGATAATGGTCTCTCTTTTCCATACCTTTCTCCTAAATATCCACTTAATATTAAAACTCCTTTATCATGAATACTTCCACTTTGCTTTATTTCTCTTTCAATATTTATTACACCATGTCTTCCCCTATAAGTAGATGCTGTTATTTTTGATGGCTTACCAAATGAATATTCACCTGTACCCATAACAGCTAATCCATTAATTTGACCTACTTTCTCTCCTTCTATATCAATTAACAGAGTTTTGTCTTCAAACATCTCATTTAATTTTTCTTCATATTTATTATTTCTATATACTTTTTGTTCTATTGCATTTTGAACATCTTTTGCAGTGACATATAACTCACTATCATCACTTATAGCCTCTGACTCATATACTAAATCTATTATATTACTAACTCTTGCTGTTAATTTATCTTTATTGTCACTTAACTTAATACTATATTCTATTACCTTTTCAACTGCATCTCTTTCAAAGTGTTTTAATTTTTCATTGTTGCAAGTATCAGCTATTAGCTGAATTGTCTTATATATATTTTCATCATTTTTATCTATTTCTATATCAAAGTCAGCCATCACTTTAAATAGATTTCTAAAATCTTCTTCATATGAGTATAAAAGTCCATAATAACGACTGTCTCCTATTAATATGACTTTCACATCTAAATCTATTGGTTCTGGCTTTAATGTAGATGTTACTAAATATCCATATTGTTTATTAAGAGATTCTATTGATATCTTTCCTGTTTTTAAACTTCTCTTTAGACAATCCCAAGAAAAAGGATTCGATAATAAATCTTTTACATTTATGATTAAGTATCCTCCATTCGCCTTATGTAAGGCTCCTGGCTTTACTTCCGTAAAACTTGTTGTTAAAGCTCCTATCTCATTTTTATACTCTATACACCCTATCAAATTATAGTATGTAGGATTGCTTTCTACTATTATCTTACAATCTTCACACTCACTATTATCTATAAATAAATTTACTTTGTATCTATTAAAAAACTTATCATCATTTTTTTGACCCATCATACCAAATAGCGCCATAGGGTTTTGTTGATTACCTTCATTTTTATCCTTAAATTTATCAATGTTATTAACTATATCATTGCATAAATCATTTATATATCTTTGTATTTTTTCTTCTTTTCCATACTTATCTAGTAAGTATTTATCATAAAACCCAACTAAACTTCTTCCTACATTTTTATCTAAATCAATAGTTTTATTTTTATAATCATCTTCACAATTTTTTATCTTATCTATATATTCCTTGCTATCTTGATTTAGCTTAAGACCCTCTTCTCTTAATTTATTAATTTGTGTAGGAGTTAGTTGACCTAACTCTTGTTCTTGCATTAATGTTCCATCTTCTTTTATTGGGATACTAACAAGTCCTCTTTCTGTAACTTCAAACTTAAATCCTCTAGGCTTGGCAAATTCATTTAACTCTGATATTATTCCTTGAATACTATTTTCAAGTTCACTCATAAGTATTCTGCTATGGTATTCATATTCTTTTGAATTAAATAATTTAGGTACCTCGCACTTTAATTTTTGAATTATTTCTTCTATATCTTCTTTAAATATTTTTCCTACCCCTGATTTGAAAGATAAAGCTGTAGGTTCATTAATGTTTTTAAAATTATTTACATATACCCAATCTCTATTATTATTTTGTTTATTATTGCTGGTATACTTTTTTATAAGTTCACTAGTGTAACTAACTCTTCCCAATCCATTTGTACCTGCAACATATATGTTATATCCACTTTTTTTCATCTTAAGTCCAAACTCAATAGCCTTCACAGCTCTATCTTGGCCTATTATTTCTCTTTTAGAATCTATCTCTTCTGTAGTACTAAATGATAGATTCTCTATCAATGAGCTCGGTTTTAAGTCTTCTACTCTAACTTTATATTTATCTATATTCAACAATCATTCACCTCTTCATATTATGTTAAGTTTTATTTTTCCCCGCTTATTGATAAATAATTAGTTAATATGCAATAATAATATTTTTTTAATAAATTCATCTAATTTAATTATTTTATTTAAAATTTAAAAATATCTTTTAGACATAAAAAAACACCTTAAAATATTTTAAGGCGATTTTTATTAGCTTATGTACATGTTTATTTTTCTAAATTCTTATTAATATAATATGTAGTCTGTTATTCCTCTGTCACATTTAATTCTATATTTTCAGGAAGATCAGTTAAATTGGTTTCTACAACTATGTACGGATATGATTTTTCTTTTTCTTTATATGAAATTTTTACTTTCATTAAACTTCTATCATTTTCTTGAACCATTTCTATTTTATTCATCTCTATTCCCTTTTCATTATCTTTACCTCTGGTTACAATAACATATATCTTTTCGTTTAACTTCACAGCTAAAGCTCTTTCTTCATCTGTATATTTGTCCATCATATCAAGTATCTTTTCTGGTATAGATTCTCTTTGTACTATAGTGTAATCTACTGGATTTGACTTTTCCATAAACATATTTGGGATTACTATAAACCCACCTATTACTAGTATTAATAGAAGTACTCCATATATAACTCCCTTTACATTAAATTTTATATTCATTTATTTCACCCCCATATATTTTAATATATGAAATTTATACGAGCCTTAGAATATTATTTATTAGTATATTTCCAAAACCTCATAAAAAATTTACTTGATTAATCTACGTGCTAACAAACATCTTAATATATCAAAAGACTATATTCATTGCTAAAATACGATATTTTAAAATTTATTGAATTATTTAAGATACAAAACTAGTTGGATTTTACCTTCTATTATTTGAGGAATGTTATTATATGATATGTATTTAGTGAAATATAACGAAAATATAAAATCTTTTATAGTAAATAAATTTGATAATTAAAAAGGATATAGCTTACGCTATATCCTTTTTATATTATTTCTTAGCTATTGCTTCCTTAGCAGCTTTAACTATATCGTTAGATGTTAATCCATATTTTTTTACTAATTCAGCAGGTGTACCTGATTCTCCGAAAGTATCATTTATACCTACTTTTTTAACTACAACTGGACATTCTTCAGTAACAACTTCACTTACTGCTGAACCTAGACCACCTAATATACTATGTTCTTCAGCAGTTACTATTGCACCAGTTTCTTTAGCGGCAGTTATTATTAACTCTTTATCTATAGGCTTTATAGTAGACATATTTATAACTCTAGCATTTATACCTTCTGATTTTAAAACTTCTGATGCTATTATAGCTTCGTTAACCATTATTCCACAGGCTATTATTGTTAAATCATTTCCTTCTCTAACTACTGTACCTTTTCCTATTTCAAATTTATAATTTTCATCAAATATTGTAGGAACTGCACTTCTTCCTAAGCGAACATACATAGGTCCGTAAACTTTAGCTGCTTCAAATATCATTTGTTCTGCTTCTACACCGTCAGCAGGAACCATAACTGTCATATTAGGTATACTTCTCATTATAGCTATATCTTCTACACTTTGATGTGTTGCTCCATCTTCTCCAACTGTTATACCCGCATGAGTAGCACAAACTTTTACGTTTAACTTTGGATAACAAGCAGAGTTTCTGATAACTTCAAAAGCTCTTCCTGTTGCAAACATAGCAAAGCTACTTGCAAAAGGTATTTTACCAGCTGCAGCAAATCCACAAGCTGCACCTATTAAGTTTTGTTCAGCTATACCCATATTGAAGAATCTATCTGGGAATGTTTTATAAAAATCATTTGTCTTAGTTGATTTTGATAAATCTGCATCTAATACTACAACATTATCGTTTATTTGTCCTAATTTAACTAATGCTTTTCCGTATGCTTCTCTAGTTGCTATCTTACTCATTGTCTGCACCCCCTAATTCTTCTAAGGCTCTTTCTAAATCGCTATCACTTGGAGCTGTTCCATGCCATCCAGCTTCATTTTCCATGAAAGATACACCTTTACCTTTTATAGTCTTTGCAATTATCATTGTTGGCTTTCCTACTGTTTCTTTAGCCATATCTAAAGCTGCAAAAATTTGATCGAAATCATGTCCATCTATTTCTATTACATTCCATCCGAAAGCTTTAAACTTATCTACTATAGGACCTATGTTCATAACTTTCTCTACTGCTCCATCTATTTGAAGACCATTATAATCTAAGAATGCTACCATATTATCAAGTTTGTAGTGAGCTGCACTCATAGCAGCTTCCCAAACTATCCCTTCTTGAACTTCTCCATCCCCAAGTATAGTATACACTCTCCATGGTGCATTATCTAATTTAGATGCCATAGCCATACCACAAGCTGCTGAAAAACCTTGTCCTAATGAACCCGTTGACATATCAACTCCAGGTATTCCCTTCATATCAGGATGACCTTGTAACATACTATTTATTTTTCTTAGCTTCATTAATTCTTCTCTAGCAAAGTAACCCTTTTGAGCTAAAGTTGCATAAAGTACTGGTGCTGCATGTCCTTTAGATAAAACAAATCTATCTCTATCTTCCATTTTGCTATTGTTAGGATCTATATTCATTTCATTAAAATAAAGAGCTGTTAGTATTTCTACAGCTGATAATGATCCTCCTGGATGTCCAGATTTAGATTCATGTATCATAGAGACTATATCTTTTCTGATAATACGTGCAATCTCATTTAATCCCTTATGGTCTCTCATGTAATTACCTCCCTGTTTTTCATAAAGTAAATATTACTTATGTAATATATTTTTGTAATCTCATATTATTATATCACTTTTATAGATTTTTTTTACTTTATTTTTTTAATTTAGATATATTATGTATACTTTTTATATATTTTGATATATAATTTTTAACAATTATGATTTTTATATATCAAAATATATATTAGACATTATTTATGATACACTTTTTTTATCTTTAATATATCATATTTCATTTTTAATAAAAAAAAATTATTGATATTAAAAATAATACCAATAATTTTATAACGCAAATAGTCCTAGACTTATCTGAAGACTACTGTCAACTTTTACCATCATATTATCATCTAGACAACCAATTTTTTCTCTTAACCTTTTTTTGTCTATAGTCCGTATCTGTTCTAAGAGAATAACAGAATCTTTATTAAGCCCATATTCGTTCGCACTAATTTCTATATGTGTTGGTAATTTCGCCTTGTTAATCTGTGATGTTATAGCAGCTATTATTACCGTTGGACTATATTTATTTCCTATATCATTCTGTATAATTAAAACAGGACGAACTCCACCTTGTTCCGATCCGACAACAGGGCTTAAATCAGCGTAGTATAAATCTCCTCGCTTTATGTCTAGGTTAATACTCACCCTGGGCTATCTTCCCTTCAATACAATCCTCAGAAGATACTTCATTTGTCATACCTAGTTCAGCCAGCGATAGATTAATTTGCCCCATTTCTTTATAACCTTTGATCATAGACTCTTTTATGTCTATTTTTCTCTTTTGAGTTATATAAAATTGAAAGGCAGCCTTTGCAAAATCTTCTCTATTACTATTCTCCATCTCAACGATATGGTCTACCTCAGAAACGAGGGAATCCGGTAAAGTAAATACTATCTTTTCCTTACTTTTTTTGTGCACAAAATCGCCTCCCGGGGTATACTATCATTATTATTTTATCAAATAACTATCTGATTGTAAAATTGCATTTCTTTCCATATAGATTCTATCTACTCTTCTTGATACCATACATAACACTTCATAGTTTATAGTCTCTAGGCTTTTTGCTACATCTTCTGCTGTCAATTTCTCTTCCCCAAATATTATAACCTCATCGCCAATTTTTATGTCTATATTCTTGTTAATTTTGACCATACACTGATCCATACATATCCTACCTATGACATCAAATATATTTCCTTTAATCATCACCTTAGGATTTTTTTGTATTCTAGAAAATCCATCTGCATATCCTATAGGTATAGTTGCGATTTTTTCTGTTTCATCACTTCTATACTTTAATCCATAACTTATCCCAGTACCTTTATCCACATCTTTTATATGAGCTACTCTCGTTTTTAAAGTCATTGCAGGCTTTAATTGAATAATGTCTCTATCTACTTCTTCTGATGGATAATGACCGTATAGTATTATTCCACATCTTACCATATTAAGATTCAAATCTTGTAAATCTATAATTGCAGCACTATTTGATACATGTTTTATAGGTATGTTTATATCTATAGCTTCTAACCCTTCAACCATATATTTAAATCTTTGTACTTGAAGCTTAGTGAATTCTTTACTTTTTTCATCTGCTGTAGCAAAATGTGTAAAGATACCCTCAATGTCTACAAACTCTAAATCATTTATCGACTTTATATCATTTATTGATTGAGAATTAGGTATAAACCCTATCCTTGACATACCTGTGTCAATTTTAATATGGATTTTAGCATGTTTACCTATATGCTTGGCGATATCATTAAGTTTTTGAGCCATTTCTACTGAGTAAATAGTAATAGTTATATCATTGTCTATAGCAGTTGCTAATGCTTCTTCCGGAATATAACCTAAACAAAGTATAGGAAGCATTATTTTATTTTGTCTTAATTCTATTCCTTCTTCTAATCTAGCTACTGCTATATAATCAACATTTTCTTTTTCTAATAATTTTGCAATCGGTACTGAACCGTGCCCATAGGCATTAGCCTTTAGCACACCACAAATTTTTGTATTTTCATTTAAGGATTTTTTTATATTATCAAGGTTAAATTTGATATTGTCTAGATTTATCTCTGCCCATGTCGGAGCTGTTATTTTGTTCATTTCTTTAGTTCCCCCTTACTTTTCATATTGAAAATCTTTGTAAGTAATAGTGAATCTAATCATTCCTTTAGAATCTATTATTTCCATTTTTTCTGGTTGTTTAGTCTTAATATTAATATACAATATTTGTTTGTTAAAATATTCATCTTCACCTGGTATGTACGTTTCTAAGGCAAGACTACCATCAGATAATTTTATATCAACCTCTTCACTTTGCAGGTAATTTTTTATAAAATCCCCAATAAACATATTTTGATCATTTTCACCTACATTAGGTAGTTCAATTTCATCTTTTATTCCTGGGTTTTTTACTATTATTTTATCTGATTTGTATTCAATAGTTTTACCTTTTAAATGCTCTGGTGATACTAACTCTAATTTATAATTATCTGGCTTATTATAATTATGAATAAATACGTAATTATGTGAACTCTTATTGCCAACTACTTCTACTTCAGCCTTACATGTATATGAATCAATTTCAGATATTACCTTTTGAAATTCTTCATAGGCCTCTTCTTTAGTTAATTGCCTTTTTTGGCAACCTACAATAATAACTAGCATACTTATAATAAGCACTGCTAGTAGCGTTAGCTTACTTCTCACAAAATCCTCCTATATTAATTCTTATTCATTATACATAGCTCTAATTATATCGTATCTACATATAATTCCTTTTAATTTATGTTCTTTATCTACTACTGGAACTCTATTTACTGATTTTTTTATCATAATATTAGCTACATCATCAAAATTATCTTCTTCATTTACAGTTACTATATCAGTTGACATTAAGTCTTTTACTTTGTATGCTGCTATTTCTTTAAACTCTTCTTCCATCTTCTTGTAATCATCTAAAAATATTAACCCTTGGAAAAAGTTAATTATATGAGGAGCTTCTACATGCTGTTCTTTCTTCATTATGTCTGTCTCAGAAATAATACCTACTACCTTATTATCTTCATCTACTACAGGTACCCCTCCTATTCTTTCTTTAATTAGTAACCTTGCAACATTAACTATACTTTCTTCTCTATTTGCCACTATTACATCCGTTGTCATTATGTCCTTAGCTATTTTATTGTTCATAATATCACTCCTTAATTATAGTTATAGCATTAGCTACCGCATATTCTTTACAATGAGATATAGATACTTTTATTTCTAAAACATTATAGTCTATGCATATCTTCTCCAAATTATTATAGGTTTTAACTATAGGTTTTCCTATTTCATTCCTTAATATTTCTATATCTTTAAAATTAAAATTTCTTATACCTGTCCCTAAAGACTTGCTTATAGCTTCTTTGGCTGAAAAATTCCCTGCTATACTTTCAACTCTAAAATTGTTAGATTTAAAATATTCTATTTCATTTTCTGTAAATATCTTTTCTAAAAATCTATTATTTTTATTTATAGCTTCTTTTATTCTTCCTATCTCCACTATATCTATACCAATATCTAATATATTCATAGATGCCTCCGGTTCCTATTATAGTATTATTTTGTTGCATATATATAAATATATTCAACTCGACATTATAAAATCCTGTCATATGCCTATTATAATACTACAGTAGAATTATTTTTAATAGATAATTAGAATTTTCTATTAGTACTGATGTTTTTTAAAATAAAAAGACTAGAGTTAAACTCTAGTCTTTTTTTATAACCACTCTGCAGATTCAGTTAAAATAACAGCTTGTTCTTTTTCAACTTGCATGAATCCCCCAGATATTTTTGCTTCTTTAAATTTACCTTCTTTTTTTAGACGTAGAGTTCCATCAGATAATCCTGCAACTAAAGGTCTATGGTTTTTTAATATACCTCTGTCTCCTTCAGTAGTTCTAACTATTATCATCTCTGTTTTATCTTCATAGAAGATTTTATCAGGAGTAACAATTTTAACCGCAAATTCGCTTGCCATTATTATCTACTCTCCTTCGCTTTTGCAACTGCCTCTTCTATACTTCCTACGAATAAGAATGCTGATTCTGGTAAGTCATCATGCTTACCTTCTAATATTTCTTTGAAACTTCTTACAGTTTCTTTAACAGGTACATATTTACCTTCAAATCCTGTGAATTGCTCAGCAACTGTGAAAGGTTGAGATAAGAATCTCTCTATCTTTCTAGCTCTTTGTACTGTTACCTTATCTTCATCAGATAATTCGTCCATACCAAGTATAGCTATTATATCTTGAAGCTCTTTATACTTTTGAAGTATAGATTGAACAGCTACTGCAACTTCATAATGTTCTTTTCCAACTACAGCTGGGTCAAGTACTCTAGATGTAGACTCTAATGGGTCAACAGCTGGGAATATACCTAGAGACGCTTTTTGTCTAGATAAAACTGTCTTAGCATCTAAGTGTGTGAATGTTGTAGCTGGTGCTGGGTCAGTTAAGTCATCGGCAGGTACGTATACAGCCTGAACTGATGTTATAGACCCTTTATTTGTAGATGTTATTCTCTCTTGTAATTTACCCATCTCTGTAGCTAATGTTGGTTGGTATCCAACTGCTGATGGAGTACGTCCAAGTAATGCTGAAACCTCAGATCCTGCTTGAGTGAAACGGAATATATTATCTACGAATAATAAAACGTCTTGTCCTTCTTGATCTCTGAAGTGCTCAGCCATTGTAAGACCAGTTAAAGCAACTCTCATTCTTGCTCCAGGTGGCTCGTTCATTTGTCCGAATACTAGAGCAGTCTTTTTGATAACTCCAGACTCGCTCATCTCACCGTAAAGGTCATTACCTTCTCTTGTTCTTTCCCCAACACCTGCGAATACTGATATACCACCGTGTTGAGTAGCTATATTGTTTATAAGCTCTTGTATAAGAACTGTCTTACCAACTCCGGCTCCACCGAATAGACCGATTTTACCACCTTTTAAGTATGGTGCTAGTAAGTCAACAACTTTTATTCCTGTTTCTAGTATTTCAACACCTGGCTTTAATTCGTCAAATGCTGGAGCTTCTCTATGTATAGGACTCTTAGGAGCATTTTTTGGTGCTTCCTTACCATCAACTGGCTCACCTAATACATTGAATATTCTTCCTAAAGTTTCGTCTCCTACAGGTACACTTATTGCAGCTCCTGTATCAACAACTTCCATACCTCTTACAAGTCCATCAGTAGAACTCATCGATATACATCTAACTGTGTCATCACCAACATGTTGTGCAACTTCTATAACTATTTTTTTATCTCCGTGCTTTATCTCTAATGCATTTAATAGATTAGGTAAGCTTTTTTCATCATCGAACTTTACGTCAACAACTGGACCGATAACCTGAACTATTTTACCTACATTTGCCATGTCCTAACCTCCTTATTATTGAGCTGAAGAAGCCCCCGCAACTATCTCAGATATTTCCTGAGTAACTGCTGCTTGTCTTGCTCTATTGTATTGTAACTCTAAATTAGATATCATTTCATTAGCATTGTCTGTAGCTGATTCCATAGCTGTTCTTCTCGCTGCTTGTTCTGAAGCATAAGCTTCAGCTATACCTCCGTATATTCTTCCTGAAACATACTTAGGTACGATAAAACCAAGTACAGCATCTGGAGAAGGTAAGTATTGAACAGAAGCTCTACTATTCTTCTCTTCTTTATCTTTGTCTACTGCTATTGGTAACAATCTAGTTACTCTTGGCTCTTGACTTAATGCTGAAACAAACTCTGTATATATTAACTTAACTTCATCTATATCTCCGTTTTGATAAGAATCCATTATATTATTAGATATCTCGATTATATCTTCATACTTAACGTCTTCAACAGAATCTATTGTTCCAATTAAGTCAAAAGATCTTTTGCTAACAAACTCTTTTGCTTTTTTTCCTATAGCTACAACCTTAACATTATTAGAACCTTGAGTCTCTGCAACTAATGTTTTAAATACATTCGAGTTGTATCCTCCTGCAAGTCCTCTATCTCCTGCTATAACTATATAACATTTATTTTTAACTTCTCTTTCTTTGAGAAATTCACTTTTAACTCCACTCGTATTCTTAGCTATATTTTGAACAGCTTCTTGTAAAGTATTAAAATATGGCTTAGAACTTTCTGCTCTTTCCTTAGCTTTTCTAAACTTCGAAGAAGCAACTAATTCCATAGCTTTAGTTATTTGCTTAGTATTTTCAACACTGGCAATACGAGTTTTAATTTCTTTCATTCCAGCTCCTGCCAATTGGGTTACCTCCTTTTTTAAAAAGGATTACGCTTCTATAACAAATTTCTTCTTGAAATCGTTTATAGCGTTTGTTAATTCTTGAGTGAAATCTCCATTCGCAAGAATTTTTTCTCCTATTTGTGGATAATTAGCATCTATGAATTCAATTAATTCTGCTTCAAATCTCTTTATATTATTTACAGGTATATCTGCTAATAAGTTGTTAACAACTGCAAATATAGCTATTACTTGATCTTTAACATCCATAGGTTGATGTTCACCTTGTTTTAGAACCTCAACTATTCTTTCCCCTTGAGCAAGTCTCTTCTTAGTATCTTCATCTAAGTCTGATCCGAATTGAGAGAATGCTGCAAGTTCTTTATATTGAGAGTAAAGAAGTTTTAATGGTCCTGCAACTTTTTTCATTGATTTTATTTGAGCAGATCCACCAACTCTTGATACTGATATACCAGGGTCAACTGCTGGTCTTATTCCTGAGTAGAATAATTCTGGCACAAGGTATATTTGTCCGTCTGTTATTGATATAACGTTAGTTGGTATATAAGCAGAAACGTCTCCACCTTGAGTTTCTATTATAGGTAATGCAGTTATAGATCCTGCACCTAACTCATCAGATAATTTAGCTGCTCTCTCAAGTAATCTTGAGTGTAAGTAGAATACATCCCCAGGGTAAGCTTCACGTCCTGGTGGTCTCTTAAGTAATAATGACATTTCTCTGTATGCAACCGCGTGCTTAGTTAAATCATCATATACTATTAATACATGTTTTCCGTTGAACATAAATTCTTCACCCATAGCAACTCCTGCATATGGTGCTAAGAATTGAAGTGGTGCAGATTCAGATGCTGTAGCAGACACTACTATTGTGTAGTCCATAGCTCCGCCTTTTTCTAATGTACTAACAACTTGTGCAACTGTCGAACGCTTTTGTCCTATTGCAACGTATATACATATAACATCTTTACCTTTTTGGTTAAGTATTGTATCTATACATATAGATGTTTTACCTGTTTGTCTATCACCTATTACAAGCTCTCTTTGTCCTTTACCTATTGGTATCATGGCATCGATAGCTTTTATTCCTGTTTGTAGAGGCTCATGAACTGACTTTCTAGCCATTATTCCTGTAGCTTCTGATTCAACTGGTCTAAATTTATTAGTGTTTATAGGTCCTTTTCCATCAACTGGTTGCCCTAGTGAGTTTACAACTCTACCTATCATAGCATCACCAACTGGAACTTGAACTATATTACCAGTTCTCTTAACGATATCTCCTTCTTTTATTCCAGAGTCGTTACCTAATATAACTGCCCCAACCATGTCTTCTTCAAGGTTAAGAGCCATTCCGTATACTTCTCCTGGGAACTCTAATAATTCACCAGCCATAGCTTTATCTAATCCGTAAACACTAGCTATACCGTCCCCAACTTTTAAAACACTACCTGTATCTGTTAATTCAACTTTATTCTCATAATTTTTTATTTGCTCTTTAATTATAGAACTTATTTCTTCAGGTCTTAAGTTCATGGGTTCACCACCATTCTAAGATATTACTTGAGATAGTATATTTTTCATTCCTGCTAAACGAGTTTTAACAGTTCCGTCTATCTCTTCGTTTCCAAGTCTAACTAGAACTCCTCCTAGTATAGATTCATCAACGTTGTTTTCTAAAGTAACATTTTTGTTGTATTTTTTTGAAAGTTTTAACTCAAGTTCTTTAATTTCTTCTTGAGACATAGGTACTGCAGTTATTGCAGTTCCTTCTAACACATTTTCTTTTTCATTTAATAATGCTTTAAATGAGTTTTGAACAGCTTCTATAACTGAAACTCTATCTTTATCTATCATTATTTTTAAGAAATTGCTTAAATTTTCACTCAACTGATTTTGAAAAACCTTCTTTAATAAGTCTTTCTTTTCTCCTTTTCCTACAAGAGGAGATTTTAAAACATTGAAAAAATCTTCGTTAGATTTTAGTATGTTTACAACTGCTACTAATTCTTCATTTAAGCTAGCAGTTGTGTTAGTTTCTTCTCCTACTTGAAATAAGGCTTCAGCATATCTACTCGCGACTACATTCATCATTTAGCTTCGCCTACCTCTTTTATAAAGTTATCTATTAAATCCTTGTGCTTAGATTTATCTATATCTTTCTCAATAACTTTAGATGCTGCTAATAATGCTATATCAGATATATCGTTTTTGATTTCATTCATAGCTTTTTGTCTTTCTTGTTCTATATCTTTATTAGCTTTTTCTCTTATATTTTGTGCTTCATTTTTAGCATTAGCTATCATTTCAGATTCTTTTTGCTCTGCTCTTAATGTAGCTTGTTTTATTATTTCTTGACCTTCGTTTTTAGCTGAGATTATCTTTTCTTCATATTCTTTCTTTAAAGATAAACCTTCTGTCTTAGCAACTTCTCCTTGTGCTAAGTTTTCTCTGATGTCTTTTTCTCTAGCTTCGATTATTCCTAATACTGGTTTGAATAAAAGTTTCTTTAATATTACAAATACTAGGAATGTATTTATAAGCTGGAATATTAATTCATATGATATGCCTATAAGTGGCTTGAATTCCATATGTTATCCTCCTTCCTACTAATCACAATTCGTAAGTAGGAGATGGCTCTCCCCATCTCCTATTTACAAAATTTCTTAATATTCATTCATAATTTCCTTACATTAATGGATTAGCAAATAGAAGGATTATTGCTATAACTAGTCCGTATATTGCTGAAGACTCTGCTACTGCTGCTCCAAGTAACATTGTTTTTATTATATCACCTTGTGCTTCTGGTTGGTTTCCAACTGCTTCTGCACCTTTACCTGCTGCGAATCCTTGTCCTATTCCTGCTCCTATACCTGTTGCAACTGCGATACCTGCTCCTATAGCTGAAGCTGCTGCTATTATAGCTGTTTCCATAATTACTTCCTCCTTAGAAATTCTAATTTTTTAAAATTTTGATTATTTAATATTTTTTTATTCTGTTGCTGCACTTCCTACGAATACCATCGTTAACATTATGAATATAAATGACTGTAATAATCCAGCAAATATATCAAAATATAAGTGCAGTGGTACTGGTATTATTAACTGACCAAAAGGTATTGTAACACCTGGGATTAATGTTGATAGATATCCCAAGAAGTCATATAGTAAAGCCATTATAACGGCTCCACCAAGTATATTACCAAATGGACGGAAACTTAGTGAAACTGGTTTCGCTAATTCTCCTATTAAGTTAAGTGGTAATAACAGTGGGTTTGGTTCTAATAATCCTTTGAAGTATCCTGGACCATTAAATTTAACACCTGCATAATAAATCATAACGAATGTTATTAATGACCATGCTAATGTAGTATCTAAATCTGTTGTAGGTGATCTAAATCCTAATAATCCTATTAAGTTAGAAACCGCAAAGAATAAAAATAAACTTCCTATGTACGGAACCACATTTGGCATTCTTTTTACAGTTTCCTTACCCATAGTATCTTCTACTAATTTAGCAAGCCCACCTATAGCAAATTCTAAGAATATTTGCAATTTACTTGTTGGAACTTTCTTTAGGTTTCTTGTCATTAAGTAAGAAGCTAAAGCAAGCCCTGCAAGTATTAACCAACTTGTTACTACGGTTTCACTTAATTTAAAGTTACCGAAAAATATAACCCATTTTGCTTGGCTCATACTTACGCCTCCTTTCTTTTGAGTTTGTCTATTAAGAATGTTTTTGTTAATATAACAAACTTAGGACTTAATAACCCTATTGCAACCCCTAATACATGTATGTATGGGGCTTTTACAGAGACAAATAGCACTACTCCTGTCACAGTCATCCTCAGCAAATATTGACCAGCTGAGTATATTTGAGCCTTAGAAACAGGCATAGTTACCGATTTTTCTATTGTTATAGCTAACAATCTAAAATTAAGTACAGCTATTATTGTACCAAATATCAACCCTAAAAGCATTTCTTTGCTAAATGTTGAAGTTATCAACAATAATATAATAGCTATAAGATCGTAAACTATAACTCCCTTTGTTACGTAGTTTATTTCATCTTGTAGTTTTGTATGCATATAATCACTTCCTTTTTGTGTATACTATTAAAGTTTTATAAACTCCCATAAATGCTCCACCAACTCCTAATAATAAAAATACTATCATAAATATTGGTTCTGTATTGAATTTGGAATCAAAAAACTTTCCTAAAAAGGTACACCCAAATATAGGAATTAATATCATCAATCCTACTTGACTTATCAAAGAAAGCATCTTAGCTATTTCCATGTATATCTTGTGTTTACTCATACATTAGATACCTCTCTATGAATAGTTTCTTATATATTCATTAATTTTACTTATGTACATGATTTATGAGACCCACTTAGAGCCCTTTATATAAAAAACCATATACCCTATATTACCACTTTTTCAGCAATTTTTAAACATTTTTTTATTAAATTTGATTTTTTTTGAATTCATTTGAAGTTTTGTGAAAGCACCAATTTAAGCCATTATAGGTATATAACTTGAATAAAATGTTTTCATAAATATATTATTCAAACTAAACAATTTCTATCCTATTAAAATAATATTTAATATATTTTTATAATATTATAATTGTTTTTGTATATTATTCTACCTATTCACTCATTTATGCATGTTTTAAGATTAATAATTAAATATTCTGATTCTCAATAATAATTTAAACTTACTAACATAATTTATAAAATTTTTCATTCAAAAGTTTACATTGTTATTTTTTATTTTTCTTTTAATAGATATCCTTTTCCTTACTCGTCATTAAAAAGGCATCTATAAATTTTATAGATACCTTTCCATGTTGTCTTATTACTTTGTACCGTATAATCTATCTCCTGCATCTCCTAAACCTGGAACTATATAACCATGCTCATTTAATTTTTCATCTACTGATGCAACATATATATCTACATCTGGATGATATTTTTGAACTTCTGCTATACCTTCTGGAGCAGCAACTAAGTTAACTAATCTTATAAACTTAGCTCCTCTTGCTTTAAGTACATCTATAGCTGCAACTGCAGATCCACCTGTAGCAAGCATTGGATCTACAACTATCATTTCTCTTTCTTCTATATCTTGTGGTAATTTACAGTAGTATTCTACTGGTTGTAATGTTTCTGGATCTCTGTATAAACCTACATGCCCAACCTTTGCAGCTGGTGTTAAACTTATAAGTCCATCTACCATTCCTAAACCTGCTCTTAGTATTGGTACTATTCCTAACTTTTTACCTGCTATAACCTTAGATGCAGTTTTTACTACTGGTGTTTCTATCTCCACTTCTTCTAATTGTAAGTCTCTTGTTATTTCATATCCCATTAACATACTTATTTCTGTTAAAAGTTGTCTGAAATCCTTTGACCCAGTGTTTTTATCTCTCATTAATGTTAACTTGTGTTGTATTAATGGATGATCTGTGATTATTACTTTGCCCATTATGACTACCTCCTATTTGCTGTGTTTTTTTTCTATTTCTTTTATCATATCAACTCTTTTTGAGTGTCTACCGCCTTCAAATTCTGTATTTATCCACGCATCTACTATCTCTAAAGCTAATCCTCTTCCTAAAACTCTCTCGCCTAAAGATAACATGTTTGCATCATTATGAGCTTTAGACATCTTAGCTGAGAAAACATCAGATACTACAGCACATCTAATTCCTTTAACTTTATTAGCTGCTAAAGATATACCTATTCCTGTTCCACAGCAAATTATTCCATAATCAATCTCTTTATTTACTACTGAATTGGCAACTATTTCCCCATATATAGGATAGTCCACTGATTCTAAGTTATTATTTGGTCCAAAATCTACACACTCTATGCCTTTAGCTTCTAAGTGCTTTTTTATTTCTTCCTTAAGTTTATATCCTCCATGATCACTACCTAGTCCTATTTTCATCTGCCTAGTCCTCCAATTTATATTATTATAATATATTTTAACCTACTTTTGTTATAATTTTATGCTTTTATTACTTTATATCCTGCCGATTTAAGTAGTCTATTCATTATAGCTTGACCTACACCAGTCATTTCAAAGGCTTCAGAATAAACTATATCTACATTTCTTTTGTCCATTTCTCTTAGTACATCAAATAAATTGCTTCCTACTTCTTCTAAAGTATTCCCCAAAGAAATAACTTCTCCTTCATATACTTCTTTATTTTTTTCCACACACATCACTCCAGATTTAATACCATTTTCAGAGTTTTCACGTATGATTTGATTTATTTTATTGATAACATCTTTATCATTCCCTGACACTATGTATACGTCTGCATCAGGAGAATAATGTGTATACTTCATCCCAGGTGCTTTTGCTTTTTTATTATCTTCTTTTTTTAATAGAGAAGGATCGACCAAAACTTCTCCTAAAACTTCTTCTAGATCTTCTTTTGTTATACTTCCAGGTCTAAGTATCATAGGTACCTCACCTGTAAGGTCTAACACTGTAGATTCCAGTCCAAAGTCACAATTTCCACCTAAAACAATACCACTAACTCTTCCATCCATTTCTTCTTTTACATGGTTACCTTTAGTTGGAGATGGTCTACCTGACATATTAGCAGATGGTGCTGCAATAGGTAATCCTGATTGTTTTATAAGTTCTCTTGCTATTTTATGAGACGGCATCCTTATAGCTACCGTATCTAATCCTCCACTAGTCGTGTTAGGAACTATGTCCTTTTTTTTAAGTATTATAGTTATTGGTCCTGGCCAAAACTTATCCATAACAATCTCGGCTTTATTACTTATATCTTTAGCCAGATCTCTAACTTCTTCTCTATCATATATATGTACTATAAGTGGATTATCGCTAGGTCTGCCTTTAGCTTCATATATTTTCTTTACGGCATTTTCATCTAGAGCATTTGCTCCTAGACCATATACTGTTTCAGTCGGGAATATTACAGTCTTTCCTTCTTTTAATAATTCTGCTTGTTTTTTTAATTCTTCTACATTTATGTTATTAACATCTATTTTACTTATTATTGTTTTCATCTTTTGTATGCCTACTTTCATTTTTAGCTTAAATACACTTTACAATTATTGTACCTACTAAAAAACCAATTATACAATGTAATGTCGTTGACTTTGGAAATATTTCTTCTAAAACTACATATATCATAGTTCCTGCAGCTAAAGAAAGAAAAATACCCATTAAAGAATTAAATACTATCCCAAAACAACCACCTAAAAAACTACCCACACCCATAGGAACTCCTGCTAACAGTGTAAATCCAATCACTTTTGGTATTTTAATTTTAGACCCCACTAAACTAAGTGCCATAGCTAATCCTTCTGGAATATTGTGAATTCCAATTATTATTGCTAAAGTTATACCAAAGGATTCCTCCGATATAAAAGACGATCCAATCGCTAACCCCTCCGGTAGATTGTGAAGTAATATACTAATAAAAACAAGATATCCAGATTTTAAGTCACTAGGTATATCGAGCTTATTTTTTATATACATGGTGATAAGTACACCAATTAATACAAATAAGGAAGTATATGCTATTCCCATTTCCTCCATTGACTCATTCATCAAATCGAAAACTACTACAGCTAACATTATGCCTCCAGATATCCCCATAAAAAAACTAAGATATTTGTCCACATTTTTCTTGAAAACTGCGGATATAACACCACCCATACCAGTTCCTATTACACCTGCTAAAAGTCCTATTAATGTTATTTTAAGTATCATATGCTCCTCCTTTAAATTTTATATACTAATGTATACTTAAAGAAGGAACATATTTATTCATGTTATATAAAAATCCCTAAATTAATAGGGATTAATAGAAGGATTAGATTTAATCAAATTATAGCGATGCCATTTTCTCAGTTTGATCTACAGTTATTAAAGCATCTATCATTTCATCTATATCTCCATCTAAGAATGAATCTAACTTATATAATGTTAAGTTTATTCTATGATCACTAACTCTTCCTTGAGGGAAGTTGTAAGTTCTTATTCTTTCAGATCTATCTCCAGTACCAACCTGACTCTTTCTTTCCGCTGCTATATCTTTGTTTTGCTCAGCTATAGCTTTATCATTAAGTCTTGCTACTAGTATTTTTAATGCTTGTTCTTTATTTTTTAACTGTGATTTACCATCCTGACAAGATACTACCTCTCCTGTAGGTATGTGAGTTATTCTTACCGCAGAGTCAGTAGTGTTAACACTTTGCCCACCATTTCCTGAAGAACGGAAAACATCTATTCTTAAGTCATTTGGGTTTATGTTTACTTCTACTGTTTCAACTTCTGGTAAAACTGCAACTGTTGCAGTAGATGTATGGATTCTTCCTCCTGATTCAGTAGATGGTATTCTTTGAACTCTATGAACTCCTGACTCATATTTAAGTCTTGAGTAAGCTCCCTTACCTTTTATTAAGAATGATACCTCTTTATATCCACCAACACCAGTATCACTTGCACTTAATAATTCCATTTTCCATCTTCTTCTTTCAGCGTATCTTGAATACATTCTGAATAGGTCCCCTGCGAATAGAGCTGCTTCATCTCCACCAGCTCCTCCTCTTATCTCAACGATTACGTTCTTTTCATCGTTAGGGTCCTTTGGTAATAATAATATCTTTAATTCCGCTTCTAGAGGTTCTACTTGCTCTTCTAACTCAGATAATTCCATCTTAGCTAGGTCTCTTAACTCTTCATCTGATTCTTCTTGTAGTATTTCCTTTGAATCAGCTATACTAGTTAAAACATTTTTATATTCTCTATACTTCATTACTATTGGCTCTAAGTCAGAATGTTCTTTCATGTACTTTTGCCAAGTTTTTTGATCATTTATTATTTCCGGATCACTTATTTTTTCTGTTAAATCTTTGTATTTATCTTCTAATACATCTAATTTTTTTAGCATCCTTTTTCACCTCGTTTATTGTAACATATCAATTTTTCATTATATCATAGTTTATAGCCTATAACAACTCTATCAATACCTTGTATATCCTTCTTTGTATATATATTTGTGTATCCATTAGCTTCCATAATTCGCTTTACATCTTCTGCTTGATCATGCCCAACTTCATATGCCAATATTCCATTTTCTTTAATATATCTTACTGATTGTTTGGTTATATCTCTATAAAAATCAAGTCCATCTTCTCCACCTTCTAAGGCATTGTATGGCTCATAATCTTTAACTTGCGTATGAAGTGTTTCTATGTCCCTTTTAGGTATATATGGTGGATTTGAAACTATAACATCAAATTTAGTTTCTATATTTTCAATAGCTGAAAATAAATCTGATTTCTTAAATACGACCTTATCATCTACACCATTGTTTATTGCATTTATTTTTCCCACTTCTAAAGGTATATCCGATATATCTAAAGATACAACTTTAGATTTTTCTATATACTTAGCTAGACTTACAGTTATAGCCCCTGAACCTGTTCCTATATCCACTATATTAACTTCTTTATCCTTACAAAGTTCAATAATTTCTTCCACTAAAGGTTCTGTATCAGGTCTAGGTATTAAAACACCTTCTTTTACAAAGAAATCAAGTCCCATAAATTCTCTACTACCTACTATATAAGCTATCGGTCTTCCATTTATCCTTTCTGATATTAAACTTAAAAACATTTTATATTGTTCTTTAGTTAATTCTTTATTTAAGTTTAAATGGATATAAATTCTATCCACATCTCCAAGTACTTTTTGTAAAATAATTTCCGTGTCTAATCTTGGAGTGTCACTTATTTCTTTTAATTCCTCCATATACTTTATAAGTATGTCTCTTATTGTCATATTATCACCTTTATTTTTCTTCTATTACAGCTTTTAATGCTGTTAGTGCTACTTCTAATTGCTCATCATCAGGTTCTTTAGTTGTAAAGTTTTGTAAAAACATTCCTGGATATGCGACAACTTTAGTAAGACTATTATTATATTTCCCAAGAAATCTTATTATTTCATAAGAAATTCCAGCAATCACAGGAATACATATTATTCTCATAACCACTCTTAATATTGGATTAGGCCATCCAAAGAAAGAGAATAGTATAATAGACGTAAACATAACTATAAATAAAAAGTTAGTCCCACACCTCGGGTGTAGTCTAGTAAATTTTCTAGCATTTTCTACTGTAAGCTCTTCTCCACTTTCATAGCAGTATATAGATTTATGCTCGGCACCATGATATTGAAATACCCTTTCTATATCTTTACTCTTAGATATTCCTACTATGTATATAAATAAAATAGCTATTCTAGCAAAACCTTCTATTAGGTTTAATACGAAATCGCTTTGTATATATTTTGAAAACAAACCTCCTACTACAGTAGGAATTAGTACAAATAATCCTATTGATAAAATAATAGATATTATCATAGTCAAACCTATCATCACATCATTAGCTTTATCTTTAAATATACTCTTGAAAAACCTGTCAAAAGCATCCTCTTCTTCTTCATCTAAAAAAAATTCTGATGAGAAGTTTAAACTTTTAATACCTTCTACCATTGTCTCGATTAATACAAATGAACCTCTTAAAAATGGTATTTTATCTATATTCTTATCTTTTATCCAACTTTTTACTCTATTTTTCTTTACAACAATCTCCCCATTGCTTTTCCTCACTGCAACGGCTCTTTTTTCTTTAGACTGCATCATAACCCCTTCGATTACAGCCTGACCACCTACAGATTGCTTCTTCATTAATCCACCTCTTTATTTTATACTTTACTTATTTCTTTATTATAATATAAGAGTATGTATTAAAATAGACTTTTTATATTATAAAAGGGAGCATTCCTTGGTGATTAACATCATTTTAAGAAACTCCCTTAACTTTCAATTATTTTTTATCTTTATAAACCACATGACATTTTCTGCATCTAGCTTCATAAGTTTCAACAGCCCCTACTTGTATTATAGGGTCATCATATCTTGCAGGTTCTCCATTTATTAATCTTTGAGATCTATTAGCTGGCTGTCCACATACTGAACATATAGCTTGTATCTTATCAACAAATTCTGCAACAGCTAATAACTTTGGTGTTGGTCCAAAAGGCTCTCCTTTAAAGTCCATATCAAGACCAGCAGCAATAACTCTTATACCTTTATCTGCTAAGTTCATAGCTATTTCAACTATTTCTTCATCAAAGAACTGAACTTCATCAATTCCTACCACCTGAGTCTTATTATCTATATGATTATATATCTCTCTTGCATTACTTATAGGTATTGCATTTATACTGTCTCCATTATGTGAAACAACATCCTCTTTACTATATCTATTATCTATTTGAGGCTTAAATACTACTACATTTTGTTTTGCTATTTTAGCTCTTCTCAATCTTCTTATAAGCTCTTCACTTTTACCACTGTACATAGGTCCTATGACAACCTCTATATACCCGTGATTTACAGGTCTATACATATTTCGTACCCCCTATGATTGTTAGATTACATTAAAATAGGAGTTGGCTGCCCAACTCCATTTTTGTAAAGATTAGTCCATTTTGAATCTCTTCTTGAACTTGTCTATTCTTCCACCTGCTTCTATATTCTTTTGCTTTCCAGTATAGAAAGGATGGCACTCAGAACATATTTCTATTTTTATCTCGTCCTTAACAGAACCAGCTTTGAAAGTGTTCCCACAAGCACAACGTACTTCTACAGCTTCGTATTTTGGTTGTATATCTTTTTGCATCATATTCACCTCTTCTCAAATTTTATAAATTAACTATATTAATTTTTTCGTTTTGCATTATCAACTACACCATTATAACATAAGTTTTTTATTGGTACAAGCAGTTTTTCTTTAGATTAAATTCCTTTTATCGATTTGATAAACTCTTCATTATTCTTTGTTCTTTTTAATAATTCTATAACTTTATCTGTAACCTCTAATACAGAATTATTACTCATTTCTCTTCTTAATTTATATAAAGCTGACTTCTCTTCTTCTGTAAGTAATAGATCTTCTCTTCTTGTTCCTGACTTGTATATATCTACAGCTGGGAATATTCTCTTTTCAGCTAACTTTCTGTCTAAGTTAAGCTCCATATTTCCAGTTCCTTTGAATTCTTCAAATATTACATCATCCATTCTAGAACCTGTTTCTACTAAAGCAGTCGCAAGTATAGTTAACGAACCACCTTGTCTTATATTTCTAGCTGCACCAAAGAATTTCTTAGGCCCATGTAATGCTCCTGGATCAAGTCCTCCAGATAAAGTTCTTCCTGTTGGAGATATTGTTAAATTATAAGCTCTCGCAAGTCTAGTTATACTATCTAATAATATAACTACATCCTTTCCATGTTCAACTAGTCTTTGTGCTCTATTTAATACCATTTCAGCGACTTTAACATGGTGGCTAGATACTTGGTCAAATGTTGAGTATATAACATCTCCATTAATAGATTCTCTCATATCAGTAACTTCTTCTGGTCTTTCATCTATAAGAAGTACTATAAGTTCTACATTAGGATGATTTTTAGCTATACTATTTGCTACATTTTTTAATAAGCTTGTCTTACCTGCTTTAGGAGGTGCAACTATTAATCCTCTTTGACCCTTTCCTATCGGAGATATTAAATCTATTAATCTGGTAGCTATATCATGTTGATGTCTTTCTAATGTAAGTCTTTCTTCTGGGTATATTGGAGTTAATAATTCAAAGGCCTTTCTTTGTATCGCTGTTTCAGGCTTCTCGTCATTTATTTTTTGAACATATAAAAGAGCCCTGAACTTTTCTCCTGTTTTAGGGTGTCTAGTTATTCCTTTTATCTTATCTCCAGTTTTCATATTAAATCTTCTTATTTGAGAAGGCGATACATAAACATCTCCTTCTGTAGATAGGTAATTTGACCCTCTTAAGAATCCAAACCCATCTGGAAGTATTTCAAGAACTCCTACTACCTCATCATCTTTTGATGTATTAAATTCATCTATTATTTTAGATTCATCTACTACCTTTTGAGTATAGTATCCTTTATTATTTCTAGTATTGTTATTTTCTATATGATTTCTATGATTATTTTCCGTATTATTTCTATGATTTCTGTTTTCTGTATTACGATTATTTCTATTTTCTTCGTTTCTTTGTTGACTATTTCTCTCTTCTTTAACTTCTATTTGTTTAACTTTCTGTTCTTTCTCTACACTGTCTTTTTCTAAACTTTCTTTTATTATATCTATTAATTCATTCTTTTTATACTTGCTTATAGACTTTATGCCTATTTCTTTTGCTATCTCTTTTAACTGAAGTAGAGTCTTATCGTCTAATTCAGATACTTTTATGTTATCTATATTCAAAAGAATCCTCCTCATCTATATCTCTTTATTATATCTTCCATTTAATCTATGGGATTTAAAGGTGTGAAAAAGAAAAGATTTACTTATAATTAATTTTTATAATATCACTTATCTTCTATACTGGTCAACATACAAACATAGCTATATATAATAATTATTATATATACTATATATTATACTATTTTTAAAAACTTTAAACTATTTATGTATATTTATATTTCCTCGATAAAAAAATATAGGCTTATTCAGACAATAAACCTATATTTATTATACTTCTATTCCATATTATATTTTTTCATTAAATCTACTAATATATCATTTTTATCTAAATTATGTATTGCATCAACAAACCTTATAGTCCCAGTTTTTGCTCTCATAACTACAGATTGTGTCTTAGCCCTATTGTTCCCTATTTGTATTACTCCCTTTAATAAATCACCTTCTGTAATTCCTGTAGCAGCAAAGAATAATTCATCTCCTTTTGCTAAGTCATCAATAGTTAAAACTTTTTGTAAGTCCTCATCAGAAAATCCCATTTCATGACATCTTTCTCTCTCTTGTTCACTTAAAGGATATATTTGGCCTTCCATATCTCCTCCCATACATTTTATGGCAGCAGCAGTTATTACACCTTCTGGTCCTCCACCTATTCCCATAAGCATATCTATTCCTGTTTCTTCGAAGCAAGTAGCTATAGCAGCTGCTACATCTCCATCTCCAAACATTTTTATTCTAGCCCCTAGTTTTCTTGCAGCTTCTATTATATCATTATGTCTTTCTCTATCTTGAACTATTATAGTCATTTGAGTTGTTTTTTTACCTAAAGCTTTAGCAACATTTTTTATATTTTCTTCATGAGATTTATTTAAATCTATACTTCCTTTTGCCTTTGGCCCTACTATTATTTTTTTCATATAAGTATCTGGTGCATTTAATAAACTTCCCTTAGCTCCCATGGCTATTACTGATATAGCATTTGGAAGTCCTTTAGCTATTAATGTAGTCCCATCTAGTGGATCTACTGCTATATCAACTTCCATACTCCCCTTCGTTCTCATACCAACTTTTTCCCCAATATAAAGCATTGGTGCTTCGTCTAGTTCACCTTCACCTATAACAACTTCACCATCTATTTTTATTGATTCAAAAGCTCTCCTCATAGCCTCTACTGCTGCTCCATCTGCTCCATTTTTATCTCCTTTACCCATGAATTTAGAAGATACTAATGCAGCTGATTCCGTTACCCTAACAAGTTCTAGCGCTAAATTTCTATCCATAATATACTCCATCTCCTTAGTTAGTTTTACTAAGAAAAATTATATATTATATTTGTTAATTAGTAAACATGTGTATCACTTTTTATTATTTAGTGTATTATAATAACCCTACACATACTAGTATGTTATATTTTAAATAAATTTTACTTAATTTATTAGATGATAAATTAATATAAAGATATATTTTTTTAATGTCTAATACAAATCTTATAAATTAATATTTTATATAGAACCTAATTTAATTTCTTTAAAATAAAAAACTAACCAAAGGGTTAGTTTCTTACATCATAGCTGCTAATAATCCAAATAGTGTCGTCATGCTAGTAGCAACAAGTACTACTACTACTGATATTGCTATAATTTTATTTTTTTTCTTTTGATTTTTTGCCATTTATTCCACCTCAAATAAATTATTTATTATACTCTCTATAATTGAGTTAATGTACTCCACAAATTATTCTTTAAAATCTCTCTTCTATATACTTAGCTGCTATTATACCATATTTATAAGTATCTTTTAAAATTACTTTTTTGCTTCAATTATATCCATATTGTATTAATCATATTAAATATGCTTTTGATAGCTTAAAAAATCATTTTATATTCTTATATATGACTTTCCTTCCATTAATAATCAATCCTATATAAAAAGTCCTACTTAGCAAAAATAGGACTTTTTATATAGTTATATTACTAATAACCTATATTATTTAACTATAATCGTTTCTAACTCTTTAACTAATTCATCAAATTTATTTATTGTATTTTCTATAGGTTGTGTACTCGTTAAATCTACTCCTGCTTTTTTCAGAAGATTTGTAGGGGAATCTGAACTTCCTTTTTTTAGAAAACTAATATAATTATCTGAACCATTTTTTAAGATATCTTGTGCAAATGCAACACCTGCACTACATCCTGTAGCATACTTATATACATAAAAACTATTATAGAAGTGCGGTATTCTAGACCATCCTACTTTTGCTAATTGATCTAATTCATAATCTTTACCATAATATTTTTGAAGTAATTTTCCCCAAGTATCATCTAATACTAGTGTATTTAAAACTTCTCCATTTTCCATCATCTCATGTATAATTTTTTCAAACTCAGCATACATAGTCTGAATAAATACTGTATCTTTTATTAAGTCTAAGTATTGAGTTATATAATATGCCTTTTCTTTATCATTTGTAGCATTCTTTATTAACACTTCATACAATAAAGCTTCATTAGTTGTTGATGCTACCTCATGAGTGAATATAGATGGATTTGAATTATAATAATTTTGATTTTTGGCACTCATATAAGAGTATACTCCATGCCCAAGTTCATGAGCTAATGTAGATACTGAACTTAAATTGCTTCCATAATTTAATAATATATATGGATGAGCATCATAAACAGATAAACAATATGCACCACTTACTTTTTCATCTTTCGAATATACATCAATCCATCTTTCATTAAAAGCTTTATATACTATATCACTATATTCTTTACCTAAAGGTGCTAATGCTGAATATATAATTCCTTGTGCTTTTTCATATCCTATACTATTATCAACACTATCTACTATCGGAACAAACATATCATAATAATATACTTTATCTAAATTAAGAGCCTTTTTTCTTAAGGATATATATTTATGCAAACTAGATGTATTATCACTCACAGTTTCGATTAATCTATCATATACTTTGGTGTTTACCCCATCACTTTTTAAGTACATATCTAAAGAAGACTCATATCCTCTTTGAGTGGAATAAAATATATTCTTATTTACTTGTCCTACTAATAGCCCTGCTAAAGTATTTATATTGTCATTATAAGATACAAATTCATTTTGGTAAGCTGATTTTCTTTCATTTCTATCAAAAGATTCTAAAGCTTGACTATACTCAGATGGATTTAAATTTGTTTTTTTATCCATATTTCTAAAGAGTTCATATATATATCCTGGTAATGATGTTATTTTCGATACATCTGCAAGTATGTTTTCTGAAGTTTGATCTAGATAATAATCTTTAGAACTTCTTATGCTTGACAAATATCTATTATATTTACTTTTTATTTTCTTACTAGATGAGATTTCTTTAAATTCTTTATCTGATAATTTCAGAACCTCTAATTCTAAACCTGAACATACCATTCTATAGTCTCTATATACATTATCTAATTTTTCATCCATTGCTAAGTATTTATACGAATTTTTACTTATATCCTTTTTTAATTTTACATATCCTCCAAGCTTATTTAATTTTATATCTAATCTTTCTTTTATTTCTAGTGCAAAATCCAAATGAGTCTTAGACTTGGTAATTTTACCTGTATAATTTTTTAATTCCTTTATATCTTTTGTAAATTTTTTTAAATCTTTTTCCCATTCAGCATCATTTTTATATAATGCTTGTAGATTCCAACACATCTTATTATAGTCAATAGGTTTCTTATTTTCTTGTTTAGTCTCTTCTTGATTGTCTATTGCTATAATACTTTTATTATGCAAAAAATCATTACCATAAGATATTTCTGGCATAGCTCCTATACAAAAAACAGATATAGACAAAATCATAATTGCTTTATAATATATTTTATTGCTCATAAAAAGCCATCCTTTCAATAAAATCTACTTACTTATAGGATGGCTTTTTTGTTCCTTATTATTCAACTATTACCATTTTAAATATTTATACATAAACACTTTATCCACATACTTATCAACATATTAACAATCTATATTACGACAAATATTTAGTTTTTCCAATATTCTTATTCTATTGGAATTTTTTTAATTTTGACTTTTAACATACTTATTAACAATTATTTAATACTTATCAACAAGTTTTTGTAGGTTATTCACTTATATTGTTAATAAATACTTTTAGTTTATTTGTATACAATTTCATTGCATCAAAAAAATATTTTTTTATTTATTGTTTTACTTTGTCGAACTTTGTGTTTTCAATATATATAGGCTAATATTACTCAACTCTAAACTTATCCACATTTTAATAACATGTTATTAACAATATGTTGATAAGTTAATTTTTATATATCTTAGTAACTAATACTGTCATATCATCCTCTATAGTTTCACCTTGCATTTCAAGAGATTTGTCTAGTATTAAATTAGCTATCTCTTTTGGATTGGTAGTTTGCATATCTTTTATGAAGTATATTAACCAGTTATCACCCATATTGTTATTCTTACCAGCATCTAATATTCCATCAGATACCATAATTATATAATCACCATCTTTAACCTTTGTTGTCTTTCTATCTAAGTTTATATCACATAAAATCCCCACTGGTAATGATGATGAGGATATTAAATCTATATCTTTATTATCTCTCATTATATATGTAGGGCATGCCCCCATCTTTATAGTTTCTAGTATTCCTCTTTTTAAATCAACTATTCCTAAATCTAATGTAGAGAACATCTCATCTGACGATTTTAATAATAACATGTTATTAATTGTGTTGATAACTATTTCATCTTCAATTTTCGCATCCATCATTTTTTCTAATATATCTATAGTTATAGATGATTCTTCATATGCTTTTCGACCTTTACCCATTCCATCGCTTATGGCCATCATATATTTACTATCTCTTATCTCCATATGTGTATAATTATCCCCACATAATATATGTCCATCTTTTGACATTGATATCACTTCAGTTATAGCTTTATATTTTTGACTTCTACTAAAAGTTATTTTACATTCTTGACCTAAAGATCTACATCCAACCTTTTGAGCAGATACACTAGTTCCCATATAATCCGATATAATATTTGTTAGCTTTTTATCGCATAGACATCCGTCTATGCAGTTATCTTTATTTATTACTATTTCAAAGTCATCATCACTCTTTGTTATATAATTTATCTTGTTTACTGAAATGCAGTTTCTTTCTAATTCATCTTTTAAATCATTTTCTTTCTCTAAGTCTAGCACAATATTATTTTCTAAATCATAGGATATAGACTTCATAGATTTTGATATACTTCTTATTTGGTTTGCTATTAATTTTCTACTTTCTGAAAATCTTACTGTCCAATTATAATCTACTAAAAATAACTTATAATAATTATTTATTGTTTTAATTACTCCCTCTGGAGTTATACATTCTTTTATAAAATCCTCTGGTACACTGTCTATTTTAAGTTCTCCTTCTTCCTCTATGCTTTGTAATATTTCATTCATAAGAGTATATGTATAATTAAATTTTAAGTCCCAGCATCTTCTTTTCATTCCACAGTTTTTACACTGATCAATATAAATCATATCTATTATACTTGCTATGTCCTTTTGATCTACAACTTTTTCTTTTTCTCTAATCTTATCAAAAGTATCTGCTATACTATCATAAGCTTTGCTCATATTTAATAGTCTATTATTAGTTAAGCTTTTCATTCTATCTATATAGTCATTAACTACTTCATTAGAGTTCACATTAACTCTTATCCTATTTTCTATTCTATCAAAAGCTTTCTTTGGTAATAATAATACTATTAAGCACCCTATTAACATATCCCTCATTTGTTGAATATCCAATCCAACACCTAGACTATAGCCATATATCATAAACCAAGATAATATATACCCTATTATACAAATATATTTGTTTAATTTGTTAAAAGCCCCACTTATTAGTCCCGATACAGAGAACACTCCCATATATATAGCACTAGTTATATCACTTATCATAAATGCTATCCCAACTATAACCCCAGAGGTAGCCCCCATAGCTGCACCTCCAATAATAGATGCCATAAGAATAAGTATTGTAGACAAGACTGTTTTTAAAGACACCCCTAAGATATACATATCTCCTATTCCCATAATACTTAAAGTAACTATTATACTTAAAGATATAATTTCTTCTACATTCATAGTTATTTTCTTATTAGAATTACTCAGCAAATCAATACCATAAGAAAATATATATATTCCGATAAATACTATAGATGATTCCATAATTGCTATAAAAATATCATATACATATCTATTAGATAAAAGAGCTTGTCCAATAGATATAGGTAATATAATAAAAGTTCCCAAAAGAGCTATCTTCCAGGTTAAATTAACACCTTTAATTTTCTTGTTTATTGACATATATATAATTAAGCATAGGATATACTTCAAAATATAAGGCATAGTGTTTCCGGATAAGACTATTCCCAACAACGTTGCCATAAAAGCAGGAAGTCTATATTTTTCTATCTTAGATACATATATGAAAAATGCTAATCCCAGAGGTGCTATAGTATCCATCAAAATAGTCCTACTTAGCAAAAATGCCATTAATATAAATACAATTGTGTTTAATTCCATATATCTATTAAATTTTCTATAATTAATTTTAATAGTTTTATCTTTTAATTTTACTGAACTCTTCTCCATAAAAAAATCCCCCTCTTTTGTTTATAATGAGATTGTAACAAAGAGGGGGGTAATGTTTTTGTCATAATGAGTTCTCTATAATAAAAACATTAAGACATATTTTTTGATTTTTGACAGATTAATCCTTCCAAATTATCGTATTCACTTACAATTATTTTTTGACTTTCTAGTTTTTCCATTATTTTATCTAGTATTTTTACACCAGCAGTTATAATATCTGCTCTTTTAGGCTGTAATCCTTTTAATCTTTTTTTATCATTTAGTGTCATATTCTTTAAACTTTGTAGAACTATATCTATATCTTTTTTGCATATTTCACTATTGTGTATTTTTTCCATAGAATAGACTTCTAATTCCTGGTTAATTGCTGATAAAGATGTTATAGTTCCGCCTATGCCTACAAGATAACTTATATTGCAACTTTTTATATACTCTAATGTATCTTTTAATGTATTTTCTATGAAAACTTCCATATCTTCAAATTCTTTGTTATCTATTGGATCTTTTTTTAAAAATTTTTCTGTCATCCTTAAGGCTCCTACATTTTCACTTTTAGCAAAACTTATTCCTTTTCGGTTTCCAATTATAAACTCTGTTGATCCTCCACCAATATCTATTACTAATATATTATCTTTTTCATTTAGACCTTCTAACACACCCTTAAATCCTAAATTTGACTCTTCTACGCCACTTATTATTTCTATATCTATGCCTGTTTTTTCTTTGGCTAAGTCTATAAATTCATTTTTATTCTTGCTGTCTCTTAATGCAGAAGTTCCCATTACATATATTTTTTCACAACCTTCTTCTTTACATATATCAGAGAATGTTTCTAGTGCTTTTATATTTCTATCTATCGCTTCTTTATTTATATATCCTTCTTTATCTACACCTTGTCCTATTCGTGTAGTATTTATAAATTTTTTTCTATTTTCTATCTTGCCATTTATATAATCAGCCACTAAAAGTCTCATTGAGTTTGTTCCAATATCAATTGCTCCTATCTTCATTGGTATATCTCCTTTGTCTTTTTTGTTCAATAATAAGGTACAACTAATTTTTTAACTATATATGTTAATTATCTCATATTTACATGCATTCACATACCTTAAATATTTATCATCTAAAAAGAAGGTAACTTAGTTACCTTCTTTTATATCAATATATATGATTTCCCCTGGCTTAACCATATTTAAGCGTTCTCTAGCCATAGTCTCTAGGTCGTTATTACTCTTTGTTTTTTCAGCCTCTTTTATTTCTAGCCTAGTCTCTTTTATTTGCTCATTGAGACTATAAATTTCTTCTTTATATTCCTTATACTTTTTTAGTTGAAATATAAATCCACTCATCATGCCTACTATTATGACACCTAAAAATAATGTTAATACTATAAACTGGCTCGAAAATTTTTTTCTTAAGTTCATATTAACCTACACCTTTTTTCTTATTTTTATCTTACCTAATGTTTTTCTCTTCACTCCCCTATTTATAAGTACAATCATATTAGGTATATAAAATATCATATCAAATAAAAAGTGTAGTGTGTATATCATAACGTAATACAAATTCTTCAAAATACTGACTATGTACTTTGTGGTATTTTTGATTAATGCTGTTAAAATATATAATACTTTATTCATTATTGCTAAAACAAATTTGCTTATGGTGTTGTAATATAAAATAAAACCAATAAATAAGGCTAAAAAATGATAATATCTCAGTTCAAAAGATTCTATTGCATTTACGGTTATAAAAACTGTTATTGTAGTTAAAATCCAAAATAATGCATCAAAAACTAAAGAGCAGTATTTTATAAATTTAAAATTTGATTTTATAACTCTATAAATATCAAATAATACGCCTACAACTATCCCACCGTAAATAGTTGCAAAAAAATAACTAGCATCTTGAGTAAACGGAGTCATCTACTTAAACACCTTCTTAAAAAAGCTTTCTTGTGTTTTTCTTTCCTTGGAGTAAATTATAGCATTTATGGTTCCATCTACATTTATAACTTTCTCGTCTATGCTCAGCTTACTCATATCTAGGTTTTCACCTTCTATTACCATTTCACCTGCGCTTGTTTTAACTTCTACCTTTTTATCGCTAAAGGAGTAGATGTGCTCTACACCAGAAACAATTAAATTGCTCCTATCCTTTAAGGTTATATTATGTTCCATAGTACCCCCCCAGTAAATTTTCAATTAATACTACTATAAATATACTGAGGATATCCTATTTTTATTCTACTATTTCATACATTTCTTTTGCATCATTTTTTAATACATGCTCTCTTATTTCATTTATCTTTACCTTCATAACTTTTTCTCCAAAAGTTATTTCTAATAAATCCCCTACATTTACTTCTGATGAAGATTTTGCAACTTTCCCATTTATAGTAACTATCCCCTTATCACAAGCCTCTTTAGCTACTGTTCTTCTCTTTATTATTCTAGACACTTTTAAAAATTTATCTAATCTCATTATCTAAGTTCACTTCCTTAAAAAATTATATTTATATTAGTATATAGAAAAAGTGTGGTATAAAATTCCACACTTTTTAATTTAATAATTATCCATTTATTATATCTTTAAGACCTTTTCCAGCCTTGAATACTGGAGCTTTAGAAGCTGGTATTTCTATAACTTCTTCTGGGTTTCTTGGGTTTCTTCCTTGTCTAGCAGCTCTCTCTCTAGTTTCGAATGTTCCAAATCCTACTAATTGAACTTTTTCTCCACCTACTAATGCTTCTTCTACTGATTTCATAAAAGCGTTTAATGCTGCTTCTGCTTCCTTCTTAGTTAATTCACTCTTTTCTGCCATTTTTGCAACTAATTCAGCTTTATTCACGATACTTACCTCCTAAAAAATTTATATAATAATAGAATTCTTATTTTTAAATTCTAGTTTTTAGCTAAAAATTATAACTTATTAGCTTTTGCTTCATTCCAAAGATTGTCCATTTCTTCAAGGCTCATATCTTCTAATTTTTTGTTTAATTTTCTTGAGCCTTCCTCAACAAATTCAAATCTATTTATAAATTTTTGACTTGTAAGGTTTAATGCTTCTTCTGGATTTATACCTAAAAATCTGGATAAATTTACTATTGAGAATAATAAATCTCCTAGTTCTTCCTTTATGTATTTTATATTTCCTTGTTTGTGTTCGTCAAGTAATTCTTTATATTCTTCCTCAACTTTTTTTAATACATCATCAATATTATCCCAGTCAAATCCTACTAAAGCTGCTTTATATTGTATTTTTTCAGCCTTTGTAAGAGCAGGTAAATATTTAGGTATTCTTTTTAATCCTTCTGTTACGGTGTCTTCACCTTTTTCTTCTTTTTTTAACTCTTCCCATGTTTTATCAAATGTATTCATATCAATATCTTCATTTTTGAAAACATGAGGATGTCTATGTATAAGTTTTTCGCATATACCAGCTACAACTTCTTTTAAATCAAATAATCCTTCTTCTTGTCCTATTTGACAGTGGAATATAACTTGTAAAAGGATATCTCCTAGCTCTTCTATCATTTCATCTATATCATCGTTATCTATAGCTTGACAAAGCTCGTACGCTTCTTCTATGACATATTTTTTTAATGATTCATGAGTCTGCTTTTTATCCCAGTCACAACCACCTGGACCTCTTAAAGTTTCCATTATTTGATATAAGTCATTTACTGTATTATACACTTTTTTAGAGCTTTTTGGTATATATAAACTCGTTAAATAATCGAATTTATTTTCCATTCTATCTAGCTCGAATAAAGGTACATATTTCTTACTTTCTAGATTTTTGACACCTGCACCACTTACTATACATACTTCTTGATCATAATCATAATACTCCATTAATTGTAACTTAATATTTGAAGCTATAAAGCTATCATATATTTGAGTTATTATCATTGCAGTATTTGTATCTATATAGGAATTTTGTATCTCAAATGCATCTATCAACTTAAATCCATCTGCAGGGTCAACTGCTAAGTAGTTAAACATAGCGTCTACAAAACTCATAGATGCAATTGTTTCTACTTCTATGCCCTTTTCTCTTGCCATAGATTCTATTATACCTACAGACTTTTCTGCAACTCTTGGATGCCCTGGGACAGCATATACTAAGTCCCCTTCTTTAGATGTTTCTATTATAAATTCTGAAATCTTTGTATATACGTCTTCAAAGTTTTCTTCTTTTTCATAAAAATAATCTAGAGAAGTATATTTTATAGATTCTTTTAGCTTGTCCACTGTTGGATGTTTCTCTGTTCGTAAGAATATCTTTTGAGCTGACTGTAAGGCTTCTAATGCTCCCTGACTAATTAAAGAATAATCTCCAGGGCCAAGTCCTACAATACTTATCTTACCCATAATACCACTCCTCTTAATTTATTTCAATTGTTAGTTATCTTATAAATATGTACTATCTAATTCATAAATATTATGTTCATGAATCTGCCTTTTTATTTAATTTTAAGGAAATTATGCCTAATTCTTATTAGTATTAGGCATAATTTTTTGACTATATTTAACAACAACTATAATTATTTTAACATATGATGTTCTATAGTAGTGTTTTTCTATTTCATAAGATTAAATTTTTTAAGTATTCTATAAAGTTTATCACCTTTTGGAATAGTTAATAATTCTTCTTTCTTAATTCCACCTATAAATATAAGTACTAATCCATAGATGACAGCACCTATACATATTGAGATTACAGTAGATAATGTATTACCTAATATTCCAAATAAGAATCCATAACTTAACTTAACAACTATAAACATACTTATAACTGTTATTAGTGGTTTTATAATAAATTCACTTGGTGAGAATTTTACTTTCATCACTTTTCTTATGTAAATGATTTCGATTAGCGCTGCTACTAGATATGCAGTAACTGTACCTAGAGCTGAACCTAATACATTTATTTCATATATACCTGTTAATGTATAACTTATTACTACCTTAAATAGCATACCTATTAATAAAGCTATTACAGGTACCATTGGTTTACCCATACCTTGAAGTATACCATTCATTGTTTGTATTAATCCTAAGAATATTATACATGGTGTAAGTACTAATAATATAGTTCCTACGTATGCTGGCTCTTTAGGATATAATAAATGCATTATTGGACCTGCTAATGATGCAATACCAAATGCTGCTGGTAAAACTATTAGTAAAGTTACTTTTATAGCTGTCTTTGTATCTTTTCTTGCCTTAATTTTGTTGTTAACAGCATATGATTCTGATATAGATGGAACTAAACTCATACTCATAGATATTGTAACAACTGATGGTAAGTTGATTATAGACATAGCTAATCCTGTTAATTGCCCAAATAACGCTAATGCTTGACCAGGAGTATATCCTGCTTCTGTAAGTCTTCTAATAACTATTACATTATCTATCATATTTACTAAAGGCATAACAGATGCACCTATTGTTATAGGTATAGCTACTACTAGAAGATTTTTCATTATCCTAGACACTGATTCGTCTTTGAAATGAGCACTAGCTTCATTCTCATATTTACGTTGTTTTCTTTGTCCTAAATAAACTAGTATTAAATAACCTATAGATGCTACTGCACCTATTGTAGCCCCCATTATAGCCCCTGCAGCTCCTAGTTTTGGACCATAATTATTCATTAGATAGTAAGCTAATCCTAACCCTAATATAACTCTGAAGAACTGCTCAAGGATTTGAGATATAGCTATCTTTGTCATTTCTCTTTTACCTTGGAAATATCCTCTATAAGATGACATCATTGGTACGAATAAAAGCGCTGGTGATATAGCCATCATAGCGTAGTATGCACCTGGATTTTCCATTATGTCATTTACTATGTAATCTGCTCCAAAGAAGAATATACAGAATGCCACTAAACCAGTTATAAATAAAACTGTATATGACACTTTAAATATTTTATGAGCACCCTTATGGTCTCCAATTGCGTTCTTTTCTGATACTAACTTTGCAAGTGCAGTTGGAAATCCTGCTGTTGCTAGTGTTAAAAATAAAGTGTAAACAGGATATGCAGCTTGATAATATCCCATCCCCTCTGCCCCAATTAGGTTTCCAAGAGGTATTCTGAAGAATGCCCCCATTATCTTTACAATTATACCTGCTAATCCAAGTATAAGGGCACCTTTTAAGAACGAGTCTTTGTTCTTGTTATTACTCATAACACGACCTCCATATTTTTTGTATAACAAACTTTAATATATCATATATTCAATAGTATGTTCAATATATTACTATAACTTTAAATAATTAGCTTTATTGATGAACCAAACGACTTTGTATCTTAATCTAAATCACTTTTTTATATATGTAAATCAATTGATATTACTTATACTTACAGTTTTTCAACATTTTAAAAATTTAATTTAATATTCCCTATAAAAAAGACCCAAATTTATTTGGGTCTTTGACTTTATATCTTTTACTGTACTTGCTTTCCTAAGAAGTTTGCTGCTATTTTTAATATTTTTTCTTCAGCTTCTGACATATCATCTGATTCTTTTGCTACTAGTGCTATTGATCCTATACAGTCACCTGATGAGCTTATTATAGGTATTATAATTTGTTTTTTATAATCCATGCTGTCATCTTTATGTAAAGGTATCAGCTTAGTATCCTTACTAGTTTTTGTTTCTCTATTTTCTATTAATTGTTCTAATTCATCACTTATACTTTTTTCTTTATATTCTTTTTTAGGTAATTTAGAAACAGCTATTATAGAATCTAAGTCTGTAACAACAACACCTAAACCAAGTGTTTCTCCTAAAGTTTCTGTGTATTCTTGAGAAAATTCATTTAACTCTCCAATTGGTGAGTATTTTTTTAGGATTACTTCTCCATCTTTAGCTGTGAATATTTCTAGAGGATCTCCTTCTCTTATTCTTAAAGTTTTTCTTATTTCTTTAGGAATAACAACCCTTCCTAAATCATCTATTCTTCTAACAATTCCTGTCGCTCTCATGTTTAGTTTATCCCTCCATAAATTACTTTAAGCTTATTTTTACCAATGATAAGAAAAATATACAAAAAAGACTATGCATAATTTGCATAGCCTTTATATTTATATTTTTATTTTGTCTAATGCATCTTTATTTTTCTCTATTTTAGCTTCTTTTGTAAGTTTAGTTACTTGTTCAGTGAATTTTTCATTAAGTAATATAGTTTTTATTGAATCTTTTACATCATTATATGGAGTTTGTTCATTTACTTTATCTGTAACTTTTATTATATGGTACCCAAAGCTACTTTCTACTATGTCTGATATTTCACCTGGCTTAAGATTAAATGCTGCTTTTTCAAATTCAGGAACCATCATTCCTTTGCTAAAGTACCCTAAATCTCCACCTTGTGCTGCTGAACCTGGATCGTCAGAATTTTCTTTTGCAAGTTCTGAGAACTCTTCTCCTGATTTAGCTCTCTTAAGTAGATCTTCTGCTTTTTTCTTAGCTTCTTTTTTCTTTTCATCAGAAAGTGGCTTTCCATTTTTATCTTGTGTTGAAACTAATATATGTGATGCTTTAACTTCATCTTTGTAGTAGTCTTTTTTATGGTCTTCATAATACTTTTTCATTTCTTCATCAGATATTTTAATAGTCTTATCAAAATGTTCTTTATAATTTTGAACAGCTAAATCTTGTTCTTGTTGAGTTCTTAGGAACTCATCATTAGCTCCTATTTTTTCCATATCTTTCTTGTACTCTTTATCTGAATCTATATTTTTCTTTAATTCATTATATTTTTTGTCTACTTCTTCTTTAGTAGGTAGTAAATTATCTTTTTTTGCTTGTTCATATACTACTTCTACATTTATCATTTGGTCTAAGATATTTTCTTTAAACTTATCTCTATATTTAACGCCTTTTTCAACTTCTGTGTCCCATACATTTTTTCCATACATAGCCTCTACTGATTGCTTGTATAACGCTAGAGTTGTTTCGTATTCACTAACAGTTATCTTTTGACCATTAACTGTAGCTACCGTACCATCACCTTTAGGCGAGTTTGAGCAAGCTGTGACAGATAACCCTACCATCATAGCTACTGCAACTGACATTAGTTTTTTCATTTGAACACCTCATTTAATTTTATTTTATACTACACATCTTTTCTAATAGTTCTTCCAACTCAATCACTATATTATACCCTATTTTTTCACTTGTTTTGTATCTTGTTATTGGAGCAAGTATTATTTCATCTTTTAACTGTCTAACTTTTTCTATCTTTAGCTTTTTACACAATGTTTTTATATATGCTATTCTTAATAAACATTTAACAGACTTAGGTATATCAGAGAATCGATCCTCTAATTCCTCTTCTACTTCCTTCATATCTTCTTTATCTTCTATAGATGCAATTTTTTTATACATTTCTATTTTCATTAACTCATCACTTATATAACTATCTGGTATATAAGCATTTACACTTAAATCTATTTCTACATCTATTTCTTCGATAATAGCCTCACCTTTAACCTTTTTAATAGCTTCATTTAACATCTTGACGTATAAATCATATCCTATTACAGCCATATGCCCATGTTGCTGAGATCCAAGTATATTTCCTGCACCTCTTATTTCAAGGTCCCTCATAGCTATTTTAAACCCAGAACCAAATTCTGTAAACTCCCTTATAGCTTTAAGTCTTTTCTCTGCTACTTCACTTAATACTTTATCCTTTTCATACATTAGATAAGCATAGCCTTGTCTTGAACTTCTTCCTACCCTACCTCTTAACTGATAAAGTTGTGCAAGGCCCATCTTATCTGCATCATATACTATCATAGTGTTAGCATTAGATATGTCCATACCAGTTTCTATTATAGTTGTACAAACCAATACATTATAATCTTTATTTAAGAAACCTAATATTATATCTTCTAAAGCTTTAGAAGTCATTCTACCATGAGCTACGGCTACTTGAGCATCTGGTACTAAACGTTGTATCATACTAGCCATTTCTTCAATTCTTTCTACTCTATTATATACAAAGAATACTTGACCTCCTCTTGCTAGTTCTCTCTCTATTTCATCTTGTATAACACTTTCTTTTGCTTCTGTAACATAAGTTATTACAGGATGTCTTTCTTGAGGAGGCTCTTCTATAACACTCATATCTCTTATTCCACTTAGCGACATGTGTAGTGTTCTAGGTATAGGTGTTGCTGATAAAGTTAATACATCCACTGTTGATTTTATCTTTTTAAGAGCCTCTTTATGTCTTACTCCAAATCTCTGCTCTTCATCTATAACAACTAATCCTAAGTTAGGTAAGTTTATGTCCTTAGAAACTATTCTATGAGTACCTATAAGTACATCCACCAAACCTTTTTTAGCATCTTCAATTATTTGTTTTTGTTGCTTAGGAGTTTTAAATCTACTTAATACTTCTACTCTTATTGGGTAATTATCAAAACGCTCCCTAAAAGTATTATAATGCTGTTGAGCTAGTATTGTCGTTGGAACTAATACTGCAACCTGCTTTTGCTCCATACAAGCTTTAAAAATAGCTCTTATAGCTACCTCAGTTTTACCATACCCAACGTCTCCACAAACAAGTCTATCCATAACTTTATCTGATTCCATATCTTTTTTAGTATCTTCTATGGCTTTTAGTTGGTCATCTGTTTCTTGATGTGGGAATAATGATTCAAACTCTAGCTGCCAAGGAGTGTCTTCAGAGAATTTGTAACCTTTTACTTTTTCACGTTTAGCATATAGCTCTATAAGGTCTTTTGTCATATCCTCTATTTCTTTTTTAACCTTAGCTTTTGCCTTAGTCCACTCATTTGTTCCTAATTTATTAAGCTTTACCTTCTCTTCCTCTACCCCAATATACTTTTGGACTTTGTCCATTTGGTCTATTGGTACATATAAATTGTCTCCACCTTGATAGACTATCTTCATATAGTCTTTTTTTACGGCATTCACAGTTATTTGCTCTATTCCTGTGTATCTACCAACTCCATTATTCTCGTGTACAACATAATCTCCTACACTTAACTCTAAGAAAGATTCTATTTTTTTACCTTTTTTAGATTTTTTAGACTTAGATGACGATGTTCTTTTATGTACACCTATCATTTCATTATCAGTTATAACTGCATACTTTATAGATTTATACTCAAATCCACTACTTATACGAGCTGGTATTATTATTATTTGAGACGATTTTATCTCTATATCCCTACTTTCTGAGATAGTTGATTCAAGCCCTAAATCCAATAAATCTGAATTTAATTTCTTAGCTCTATCAAGAGTATTCGTAGCTAAAATTATTTTATATCCATTGTATTTTAATCTATTTAATTCCTCTACTAATATATCTACCTTAGCATTAAAAGTTGGTATTTCCCTAGCCTCAAAGTTTACAATTGATTTTATATTAAAATCATTTATAGGCTTTGGTAGTAAAGTGTTTATTACAAACTTTTTATTAGATGCAATAAATTCTAAATCTGAATAATGATATAAAAGTTTCCCTTGATTTTTAAGTGCCAATCCTCTTTCAAGATTTACCTTATAATTTTCTTTGAAAGTATGTATATAATTTTCACATCTTTCCTTAAGTCTGCTTATATCACTTATAAATACTATTGCATCTTCACTTAAATAATTAAAAATACTCTTATTTTCATCTGTATATATATAATCTATATAATTTTCTATTCCTTCAAAGTAAGTCTTATTAAATATCTTATCTATATTCTGTAAAACATCATCATCTGTATGCTTACTAACATCTTTTTTCATTCTAGCCACAGATTCATCTATATTTTTAGGGTATATAAACTCTCTAGACGGAGTTATAGAAAATTCTTGTATCTTTTCAATAGATTTTTGCGTAAAAACATCAAAAGTTCGTATAGATTCTATTTCATCATCAAATAGCTCAATACGAATTGGATTTGTGTATTCTAGGGAGAATATATCTATTATTCCTCCCCTTATACTAAACTGACCAAAACCTTCTATCTTAGAAACTCTTTCATATCCTAACTCAACTAATCTCTCACTTAGTGATTCTACATTTAGAGTATCACCTATCTTATGAGTTGATATATTCTCTAAAAGAACATCTTTAGGTATATATTTTTTTAAAGCAGCTTCAATAGATGTTACCAAAATTATTTCCTCACCTTTAGCCAATTTTAGCAACACCTTTAATTTTCTAGCTTCTTCATTTCTATCCTTTGCATCTAAATGGTAGAAGTAAATATCTTGAAAACCTAAATACTCCACCTTATCCTTAATATAAAAGTTTAAATCATCATATACTTTTTTAGCCTCTAAATCACTACTTGTTATAATTATCATTTGTCTAGATAAGTCCTTGTATAGTGAATATGCAATATGAGGTTTTTGTACAGGTAAAAGCCCATTAATAAGTAATGAGCCTTTGTTTTTCTGTATAGAGTTTATAACTTCTTTATATTCTTTGGAATTTTGCAAAGGGTATACAAATACATCATTCATATTAATTCCCCCTCACTATCCATTATATTTGTTCATAGATAAATCTATATCTTCCTTTATTATAGTCTCAACAGCATGATATGCTTTTTCAAGACCTCTTTCTAAATCATCAACTTCTTCTTTTCTAAATCTTGAAAGAACGAAATCTGCTAAATCTTGGCCTGGCATAGGCTTAGATACTCCAACTCTAACCCTTGGAAATTCTGTTGAACCTAAACACTTAACGATCGATCTCATACCATTATGAGTTCCACCACTACCTTTTTTTCTTATTCTTAGTTTACCCACATCTAAGTCAATATCATCATATATTACTATTATATTGCTCAAATCTACCTTATAGTATTTATATATATCTATTAAAGTTTCACCACTTAAATTCATGTATGTTTGTGGCTTAACTAATAGAACTTTTTCAGAACCTATTCTTCCTTCTCCTATTAAGGCCTTATGCTTTATTTTCGTCACTGATATGTTATATTCCTTTGCAAGAATATCTATAACATCAAAACCAACATTGTGTCTAGTTTTTTCATATTTCTTGCCTGGATTACCTAACCCTACTACTACGTACATATTTTGTCCTCCTCTATTTACTTATTATGCTAAAATATAAATTTAATATATCATAATTTGTTATTATTATTGTTATTGTTGCTAAAGATATAAATGGTGCAAATGGTATTTTCCTCTCCTTATTACTTTTATACAAAAGTATATATATCGAATACGGACAAGCTAAAATAAATGATAAGGCGATTAAATACATTGAATAGTTATGCCCTAATACAAAACAACATAAGCAGTATACGCCTATGTCTCCTTGTCCTAATGATTTTGTTGTTGTGGCTAATATATATGGTACAATAAGTCCTATTAATAGTGCAATGATATGGCTCATTGTGTTAACATCATACTTTATTGTAATTAGAAAAATTCCACCTTGAATTATTATACCACTAAGTACAGTTATATCATATATATATGTAGTATGATAATCTATTATTGATATAACTATTATAAATGGTATTAGCGATAAGTACTTTATTGACTCTGCGTTTACTCCATATTTGTAGTAGATTAAAGACATTGATAACAGATTTAATGTGTAAATTATTATTGTATTTAGCTTATTTTGATTAAGTTCATCACATATTTTATATATTTTTTTATTGCATATATATGATGTTATTATTGAAATTAATACTATATATATCATAATCTAAACATAGTAATAGGGTCAATTTAATTATTGACCCTATTTATATTATCTAATCATAAAAACAAACTCATATACCAATCTATTATAGATGTTCCACATAGAACATTAATTAATGTTCCTATGGATATAAATGGTCCATAAGGTATCATTGAATTATATTCTTTGTTTTTTATCTTGCTATATATTATAGTACAAACTCCGTAAATTGCTCCTACATATACACTTAATAATACTGTTAGTAGTCCATATTTCATTCCTAAAAATAGTCCTACCATACCAAAAAGTTTGATGTCTCCCCCACCCATTACTTCTTTTTTTACTAATAGCTCTATCAGATATATTAGTACTAGTGTACCTCCTCCACAGATTAGCCCTCCTAGTAAACTTTCTTTTAACCCGATTCCTTGTCCTAGGATATTAAAAGCTAGAGCTCCTATACTACCGAAAATTATTAATCCATCGGGTATTATATAGTGATCTATATCTATGAAGGTTATTATTACTAATAGTGATACTAATAACAAGTAGTATAGTGTTATAGTGTTTAGTCCGTATACTTTATATACTAATACAAACAATATACCTGTTAGAAGTTCTACTAATGCATATCTTGGCGGTATCTTTTGTTTGCAGTATCTGCATTTTCCTCCTAGAAAAGTCCAGCTAAGTACAGGGACTAAATCTAATGGCCTTAGTCGTGTTTTGCAATTGTAGCAATGTGATGGGGGATTTGATATTGATTGTTTATTTGGTATTCTGTATATACATACGTTAAAGAAGCTGCCAAATATTATTCCAAATATAAAAAAATATATATAATACATTCCCATCTGTCAATTTATCTCCTTGTTTAATTTTTTATCATATTATAAATAGTTTACATATCCTGAGTCACATTTAAATTTTAGTATCAAGTTTATATCATCTATAAAAAATTTTACTTTTTCTCATTATATTTTCCAATTTTATCTATATATTTTTGTATTAAACTGTTTATATTTAGTTGCTTGATTAATAATTAATCCCTCCAACTAATCTAGATGTGTATTCGTAGTCAGAGCACTTACTTAATACACTATCTCTTGATATTTTTCCTTCTCTGTATAAATTTACCAAACCTTGATCCATAGATTGCATACCTAACTTAGAGCTTGTTTGTATAATATTTTGTATTTGATATGTTTTATTTTCTCTTACTAAGTTTCTTATTGCTGGTGTGGCTACCATAACTTCTAATGCTGCGACTCTATTTGTTCCATCTATAGTTTTTATTAATTGCTGTGATATAATCCCTTCACATACTGTTGATAATTGAGTTCTAATTTGCTGTTGCTGTTCCGGTGGGAACATATCAACTATTCTATCTATTGTCTTAGCCGAGCCTACTGTATGTAAAGTTGAGAAAACTAGATGTCCTGTTTCTGCAGCAGTTAAAGCTATTGAAACAGTTTCAGGATCTCTCATTTCTCCCACTAAAATAACATCTGGGTCTTGTCTAAGCGCTGATCTAAGTGCTGAATTAAAGTTTTCTGTATCGCTACCTATTTCTCTTTGATTTACTATTCCTTTTTTATGATGATGAACATATTCTATAGGATCTTCTAGCGTTATTATATGTCTCTCTTGAGTTGAGTTTATTGTGTCTATTAAACTAGCTAAAGTTGTGCTTTTACCGCTTCCTGTTGGTCCCGTTACGAGTACTAACCCTTTACTCTTTTCTGTAAAACTAGCTATAATATCAGGTAATCCTAAGGTTTTAAATGACGGTATTTTAGATGTTATAGTCCTTACAGCTATTGCATATTTACCTTTTTGCTTATATGCATTTATTCTAAATCTATCCCCACTTTTAAAAGATACGGATAGATCCACTTCTCCGTGTTCTTCTAGAATTTTAAATTTTTTATTTCCTGCTATTTCCCTGGCCATAATTTCAGTGTCTTTTTCAGTTAAACTTTCTTCATTTAACTTTACGAAGCTTCCTTTTATCCTAGCTATCGGAGGAGTATCTACTGTTATATGTACATCTGATGCTCCTAACTCTACTGCCATTTCTAATAAATTAAATATATTCATAATTTTCTCCTCATATATTATAGTTTTTAAATATACTGCTATAGTAAACTTATATAATTAAATTGCATCTTATAAAATTTAAGATGCAATTTGAATGTTGTATATTAAATTTTTAATTTTAGTGTATCTTGAAATAGATTATACTTTTCTGGCTTTTTAGTATTGAGGGTTATCTGTGTCTAACCTAAGGATATCTTTTTCTGATCTATAGACTATAAATTGGATATTAGCTGAAATATCTCCTCTAGCTTTAGATTAAATTCTTCAAAAACTTTTAAGGCTTCTTTAACTTCGTTATTTCTGTATCTGTTAATACAAGGTCTAGTAACTCCTGACCTTGATCTTCAACTTCTCTCATTACTTCAGAAATTATTTAAGCTAATATATATAGTCAATGTCCTAAATCTTTTTTTAGCTTAATTTTACCTGAATCACTTATTTTACCTTAAATTCCATATTAAACTTTATCAAATATTCTTTTATCCATTTTAATTGCGATAAAATAAAAGGATACCTATATAGGTATCCTTTATCTATTTGACTAGAATAACTTACTAACTGACTCGTTAGCAAATATTTTCTTTATAGCATCTCCAAATAATGGAGCAACTGTTTCTATTTGTACTTTATCTATTTTCTTTTCTTCTGGAAGTTGTATAGTATCTAAAACTATTAATTCTTTTATTGCAGAGTTTTCTATTCTTTCCATAGCTGGTCCTGATAATACTCCATGAGTACAGCAAGCATATACATCTTTAACACCAAATTCTTTTAAAGCATTTGCTGCATTTGTTATAGTTCCCGCTGTATCTATCATATCATCTAATAATATAACATTCTTACCTTGCACATCACCTATTATGTTCATTACTTCACATACGTTAGCTTTAGGTCTTCTCTTGTCTATTATAGCTATTGGAACATCTCCGTTTAAATTGTTAGCAAAGTTTCTTGATCTTGTTACACTTCCTAAATCAGGTGAAACTACTACTAAATCTTCTATATTCTTTTTGTTGAAGTAATCAGCTAATATGCTTCCTCCTTGTAAATGATCTAGTGGTATATCGAAGTAACCTTGTATTTGTGCAGCATGTAAGTCCATAGTTAATACTCTGTCTGCACCTGCTGCTGTTATTAAGTTTGCAACTAATTTAGCTGTGATTGGATCTCTTGCCTTAGCTTTTCTGTCTTGTCTTGCATATCCATAGTAAGGTATAACTGCAGTTATTCTTCCTGCTGATGCTCTTCTTAATGCATCTATTATTATTAATAATTCCATTAAGTTGTCATTAACTGGACTATTAGTTGATTGAACTACGAAAACATCACAACCTCTTACTGTTTCATTTATGTTTACGCTTATTTCACCATCACTGAATGTACTTACTTGGCAGTCACATAATTCTACACCTATATGATCTGCTATTTTCTTAGCTAATTCATTAGATGCATTTCCTGCTATTATTTTTATTTCGCTTCCGCTAGTGTTCATGTAAATCCTCCCAAAATTTTTGAAACTTTGTTTAATTTATTTAAAATCTAGGCTTTTGCCTAAAAAAATAATAAGCTGTTTAGTTGCTATTTTTTATCCTTTTGATCTTTCTTCTCTACCCAACCTTCTTTGTTCACTTGTCTTTGTCTTGCTACTGCAAGCGCCCCTTGTGGAACATTGTCTGTTATAGTTGAACCTGTTGCTATATACCCTTTTTCTTCTACAGTTACTGGTGCTACTAGATTAGAGTTAGAACCTATGAATGCTCCATCTTTTACTATAGATTTTGCTTTATTTTTACCATCATAGTTTACAAATACTACTCCACATCCTATGTTTACACCTTTTCCAACATAAGCGTCTCCAATATATGCTAGGTGAGATGCTTTAGAATTATCTTCTATTGTAGCATTCTTAACTTCTACGAAGTCTCCTATCTTTACATTGTTCCCTATGTTACTCTTAGGTCTTAAATATGCATATGGTCCTACTGTAGTGTTTTCTCCTACTACACTATCAACTATAGTTGAATTTTTCACCTCTGTATAATCGCCAATTTCTGAATTTGTTATACTACAATTCATTCCAATTATACAACTTGAACCTATTTTTGTACTTCCCATTAACATAGTTCCTGGATATATTACTGTATCATTTCCTATTTCAACTCCAGCTTCTATATATGTTGAATTAGTATCTATGATTGTTACTCCATTTACCATGTGAGATTCATTTATTCTTTGTCTCATTATTTGTTCTGCTCTAGATAACTCTACTCTTGAGTTTACACCCATTAGTTCTTCTATTGTAGAACCGTTGAAAGCTCCTACTTTAAGACCCTTATTTCTCATTATTTGTATAGTATCTGTTAGGTAGTACTCTCCTTGTGCATTGTTGTTATCTAATAAATCTAAAGATTCTCTTAAACTCTTTCCATTGAAGCAGTATATTCCTGAGTTTATCTCTTTAGCTAACTTTTCTTCTTCTGAAGCATCTTTTTGCTCTACTATTTTTAGTAAATCTGAATTTTCATCTCTGATTATTCTTCCATACCCCGTTGGATTGTCTACTACTGTTGTAAGCACTGTTGTGTGATACTCATTTTCTATGTGATAATCGAATAGTTTTTTAAGTGTTTCTTCTTTTACTAAAGGTGTGTCTCCGCATAATACTACGATTATATCTTCATCATTTATGTATTCTTTAGCCATCATGACAGCATGACCAGTACCTAATTGCTCCGTTTGCATTGCTATCATTGTATGTTCTGGTAGTTTTGATTTTACTACTTCACTTTCGTGGCCTAATATTGCTACTATATCGTTAACCCCTGAATTTTTACATACATCTATTACGTGGTTAACCATTTCTTTTCCACATACTTTATGAATTACTTTTGGGAATTTAGACTTCATTCTCGTTCCTTTTCCTGCTGCAAGGATTATAGATTTAAAGTTCATTTCTCCACTCCATTCTTTATAACTATTTTATCTATGTTATTATATTATGTATATAATATAGTTTGTATACAATACTTTGTTACTACTAATTAATATAACACCTTTTGTCAAAAAAGTATACATTTAAACAAAAATTTTAAATATAAAAAAGAGTCGAATAGTTCGACTCTTTATAATAAACAATAAAAAAATTCTATTTAATTATTCAGCTGCAACTTCTAATTGAGCAACTGCTTCATGATATGCATTTAGTACTGCATCTTCTAATACTTGTCTCATCTCTGCGTTTATTGGATGAGCTATATCTCTAAAATTACCTTCCCCTATTTTTCTACTTGGCATAGCGATGAATAAACCATTATGTCCTTCTATAACCTTTATATCATGTACAACAAATAAGTTGTTAAAAGTTATAGACACTATACACTTCATTTTTCCTTCGTCAGTTATTTTTCTTATTCTTACGTCAGTTATCTTCATCCTTTTATATCCCCCTTTTGAATTTGACAAATTAATGTATTTATAAATTTTATATATATATTTACTTATAGTTTAGTATTCTATTAAATATTTGAATATCCTTTTTTATTTTTTGAAAATTTATGGTTTTTGTAAATTTATTTTTTACCTAATCTTCTATTATTTCTTCTATGTCACAATCCCCTTCGACAAATTCTTTCTGATATTCATCTTTAAATGTCTTTAAATTTGGTTCTACTATTATATTATCTCCATTTACATCTAATTGAATTAAAGATATATAATCTTTTACCATTTTGTCTTCTGGCTTCATTGTAGATATAAATACTCCCGTTCCTATAACTTCCGCTCCAAACTCACTCATAAGATCTGTCATACCTTTGATTGTACCTCCACCTCTCATGAAGTCATCTATTAATATAACTTTGCTATTCGGCTTAACTGCTCTTCTTGGTAAACTCATACTTTCCACTTTAGAAGTATTTCCACTAACATAAGTCATACTTAGTGTAGGTCCTTCTGATACTTTTATATCTTTTCTTATTATAACAAGTGGTAAATTCATTGCTTTAGCTGTCATAAGAGCCATTGGAATTCCTTTAGTTTCCATTGTCACTACGCAATCAGCTTCTGCATAATCTATATTTGATGCAAATATTTTACCTATTTTTGATGCTATAGTAGGATCATATATTAAGTCTATTAAATATAAAAATCCTCCTGATAATACTCTAGATTCGTCACTTATTTTTTGACATAATTCCATTAAAAATTCTTCATTTTCTGCTTTTGATGTCTTTGGTATATATTTTACTCCACCAGCTGCTCCTGATATTGTTATTACTTTCCCTAGTTCTAATTTTTCAAAGACATTTTTTACTACTATTAAATCTTCACTTATTGTAGATTTAGCAGCATTAAATTTATTTGTAAAATAGCCTAATGTAAATATCTTATTTGGATTGTCCGATAATATCTTTACTATGGCACCAATTCTTTCCGTTCTTTTAAATTTCATGCATTTAACCTCCTACGATTGCAGCTTCTTCTATATAAACTAAATAATGCATAACCATGTTTATTATGATATAATAATGGTTATGTTTTAAGCAATTTTTTAATATATTGTATATGTAATATAGTATATGTATATTAATCATTAAATATTGAACATTATACTATTATACCACAAACATAGTTCATATTGTAGGGCTTAATTAAAAGAAAGGTGGTTTTCTTATGAAGATACATTTCATTGGAATCGGTGGCATAAGCATGAGTGCTTTAGCTGAAATATGCCTTAATAAAGGATATAAAGTTTCTGGTTCAGATTCAAACGAATCTTACTTATTAGATAAACTTAGATCTCAAGGCGCTAATATATTTATAGGACATGAAAAAGAACATTTGGCAGATGATGTAGATATGGTTGTTTACACTGCGGCAGTTCATGATGATAATGCTGAGCTTATTGCAGCTAGAGAAAAGAATAAACTTGTTGTAAACAGAGCTACTTTCTTAGGTCAAATAATGAGAGAGTACAAAAATTCTATAGCAATTTCTGGTACTCATGGTAAAACTTCAACTACTTCTATGTTATCTACTATATTCCAATATGCGGATTTAGATCCAACTATATTAGTTGGTGGAAATTTAAGTAGTATAGGTGGTAATGTTAAAATAGGTAACTCTGATCATTTCATAACAGAGGCATGTGAATATGTTGATAGTTTCCTAAACTTTAACCCTAAGATATCAACAGTTTTAAATATAGAGGAAGACCATTTAGATTACTTCTCAGGCTTAGATGAAATAAAAGCATCTTTTAATAAATTTGGTAAATTACTTCCTAAAGATGGTTATTTCATAATAAATGGAGATGACGAAAATACAAATGATATATTACACGACGTAAAAGCTACTGTTATAAAATACGGTACAAATTTAGATAATGATGCTTTAATTAAAAATATAAGCTTCAATGAAAAAGGTCATGGTATATTCGAGATAGAATTGAATGGTAAAAATTTAGGTGTATTTGAACTTTCTGTTCCAGGACTTCATAACATCTACAACGCTACTGCTGCTATATTAGTTGCTTATGTTTCTAATATAGAATTAGAGCTTATAAGAGAAAATATAAAATCTTATTCTGGTGTTGGAAGAAGATTTGAGGTTAAGGGTAAATATAATGATGCATTAATAATTGATGATTATGCTCATCACCCTACTGAATTAAAGGCTACTTTATCTGCTGCTAAAAAGATGAAGAAGTCTAAGTTATGGTGTATATTCCAACCTCATACTTACACTAGAACTAAGTCTCTTTTAAATGAATTTGCTGAAGCATTTTATTCTGCTGATAAAGTTATTATAACTGACATATACGCTGCCAGAGAAAATGATCCAGGAGATATTCATTCTAAAGATTTAGTTGAAAAGTTATATCAAAACCATGTTGATGTTGCTTATATAAGTAAGTTTGAAGATATAGTTGACTATCTTCGTGATAATGTCTCTTCTAATGATTTAGTAATAACTGCTGGTGCAGGACCTATATACAAGGTAGCTGAAGAATTAGTTGAAAATTAATAAACAAAAAGGATATACTAACTAGTATATCCTTTTTGCTTATTAAAATACTTATTCCTCTAATTTAAATATGTCTTTTACAAGATAATCATATAATCCAGTGTGGACTTCATAATATGCTTGAATTTTATTCTTTCCTTCACCCTGTGTTATTTTTACATAATCTTTACCCATTGTTTCTACTTTCGCATCATAGTTCTCGCCTTGAATGTTTATAGTAAAGTTGTACTTACTTCTTTCTTTACTCTTTTCTGGCTGAACTTTGCCAACCATTCTCTTTTGAACCATTTTAAGTGCTAGGTCTTTAAAATTCCAGCCAAATATTTTCTTAGTTTCATCTTTATAAGTTATTTTTACAGTATCCCAACTCTTATACTGCTTTATAAAGTCAAATGACAAATATATACTCTCACTTAAAAGCTTACTAAGTTCTTTTTTTGTAGCAACCGGAACTTTATAGTACTCTTCTTTGCTGACAGTGTATACCCTAAAGTAATTCAAGTCTGTTGAAAATCTAATTCCATCATCTGAGTTACCATTGTATATAGGAGTGTATGATTGTGGCTTTCTTATTTTTGTAAATTCTGTAAATAACACAGTTATATTATCCCAATAATCCTTTTCTATTCTAACACTTTCTACTTTTGAATCTGATAAGTATATTTTACTTTTAGAGCTCAATTGTTTTATTAATGATCTTGTGTCATCTTCTAATGCCTCTGTCGTTTGTTGTCCTGGTTCTTTGTCTTTTGTATCTTTGAACAAGGTAAATCCTAAGAAATAGCATACAAAGAATAACACTACAGTAAGAGCTACTAAAACCTTTTTTTTGATTTTTTTCTTCTTAGCCATCTTCACGCCTCCTTTATCCATATAATCATAAGATAATTATATTACTTTTATGTAGTTTTTGTAAGACATAATTACTTATTATACTTATTTCCAGGGAAATTACTACACCCTTCTACATAAATACTTGTACATTTTTTAATTTTTATACATTTTTTCTTATCTTTTAACATAAAAATAGTATCTAAAAGCAATTTAGATACTATTTCTAATTAGTTTTAAATTTTTAATTTATGCTTCTTTTATTAACTCAGTTACCATTTTAGCAGAATTTTCTATATCCTTTATAGCTATATATTCTTCTAATGTATGAGCATTCTTCATACCTATACCTAGGTTAACTGCTTTTATTCCATTTTTATTTAATATATTAGTATCACTACCTCCACCTGTAGATGTTGTGTGACCTTCTATATTCATATTAGCAAAAGCTTTTTTAGCTAGCACTACTATTTCATCATCTTCAGATATATTAAATGGTGCATAAGCTCTTGTAGTTTCTATTTCTATTTTAGCTCCAAATTCTTTAGCTGCTTTTTTGAATACATCTACCATATGGTTTGTTTGAGCATCTAATTTTTCTTCGCTTAAGCTTCTAGCTTCTGCTGCTATTTCTAATTCTGGCATAACTATATTTGTTGCTATTCCACCATTTATTATACCTATATTAGCAGTAGTTTCTTCATCTATTCTTAATAAATTCATATTTTCTATAGCTCTTGCAGCAACCATTACTGAACTTACTCCATTTTCTGGCTCAAGACCTGCATGAGCTGGTTTTCCTATTATTTTGACCTTTATAGCATCTTGTGCTGGCGCTTGAATTATTATTTCTCCTGGAGCTCCACCACTATCTAAAACAAATGCATAGTCTGCATTTACTTTAGAATAATCTAAGTACTTAGCACCATATAATCCGCCTTCTTCCCATATTGAGAATACAACTTGTATATCTGCATGTTGGATATCATTTTCCTTAACTGTTCTTAATGCCTCTAATATAGCAGCTATACCAGCTTTATCATCAGACCCTAGTACTGTTGTTCCATCACTTTTTATTATGCCATTAGCTTCGTCTATTATAGGTTTTACTCCTATACCAGGACTAACTGTATCCATATGTGAAGTGAAAAGTAATGTTTTACCTTCTCTATTTCCTTTTAATGTAGCAATTACATTTCCTGTTTCTCCACCAGCTTTTACACCAGCACCATCTATAACAACTTCTAAACCTATTTCTTTTAGTTTTTCGACTAGAACTTCAGCTATTTTGCCTTCTTTTGAAGATGGACTGTCGATTTGAACTAGCTCTAAAAATTCATTGATTAGTCTTTGATTATTTATCATATATTCTCCTCCAGTTATACTTGGTCTACCTATAATTTTAGAACATTATCAAAAAATTATCAATATGTGAGGTAATTTATTCTATTTTATTATTTTTCTACTTCTTGAATCTATCATACATAACCAGTATCCTAAGCTATCATTTCTTGTGTCACAAGGCTGGTATTCTCTAAATCCTGTATGACCTTTATCTGGTTGCTCTGTTTTATTTCCTGGGACTGCGTATATATAATTCTTTCTCTTGTTATACTCATCATATTGTACACCAAATAAGTAATGTCTATATTTATATGATTGCATTACTGCATCACTATACATTGTGTAATTTAGAGTATTAACATATCCTAAGTAAGGCATAGTGTATCCACATAAAGTTGTAGGACTTATTTCAATTTTCCACCATCTAGTATTGTCTATTTCATCTTTGATAAATGGTCTTACTTCCTTAAAATGTTTAAGCCCTTTTTTTATTTGTCTTGGCATTAAAAGTGTTCCTGCCGTTTTTTGGTATTCATCTATAGAATTTGTTTTTGCATACTTTTGACGTGTTTTTTGTTGATGTGAAACAGTAGGATATGTCTTCTTTTCTTTAGGCTCACTACTTTTTCTATTTTTCTCTATAGTTTTATCTATATTATCATATTCGTCATATTTTTCTCTAGTTTGAGGATTTACATCCTCCTCTATAATTTCATAATAACCATCATCTGAGTTGTATACACTTTCTTCTTCACTTTCATACTCTTCTTCATCATCATCTATTTCTATATACTCTATTTCTTCATACACTTCATACTCTTCTTCATTATCATCTTCTTCTATATTATCTACATCTATATATCCTATTTCTTCATATTCCTCAAACCCTTCGTCATTATCATCTACTTCTATATACTCTATTTCTTCATATTCCTCAAATCTTTCGTCATCTTCATACTCTTCTCCTGCAAATAATATTTCCTCATAATTATCTATCTTAGTACCTTTAAATCCTATAAGTGGTACAGTTTTTTCATATAAAAGAGCTATACCTTTTATATCTATATCTTCTCTGTCTAAATTTAATGTAAATTCACCTTTTCCTTGCTCACTTGGCAATACCTTTCCTAAATCAAGGGTATCATAATCGCTTTGTATAGCAACTACCCTATATCCATCTTTCATAAATTTAAGATTTTCTACATATAATGAAATTATTGATTTTTCATCATTTATCTCTACTTTAGCAAATGCTTTTGGTAAAACACGTTCTTTGTATCTAAAGTTAGTGTCCTTAGCTTCAAGGATTATATAATCTCTCTTAAATTTTTTTTTAGCTGCCACTTTTAATCCCCCTTTTAACATAATTTCTCTTAATAGTATATGAGTATGATTCTAAAAAAAGTACCTTCAATTATTTTGAAGGTACTTTTTCATTTACTTTATTTGATAAAGTGGCAAACTCTTCTATTGATAAAGTTTCCCCTCTTCTTTTTTCATCTATATTAGCAGCACTTAGTACTTCCTTTATCTCATCTTTACTTAAGAATCCTAATCCACCTAATGCATTAAGTAATGTTTTTCTTCTTTGTCCAAAAGCCGCTTTAACAGTCTTGAAGAATATTTCTTCATTATCAACTGGATATTTTATTTCTTCTCTAACATGAAGTCCTATAACTGTTGAGTCAACATTTGGTTGTGGTATAAACATATGTCTTGGTGCTTTTGCTACTATTTCTGTATCACAATAATATTGAACTGCTACTGATAAAGCTCCATAATCTTTTGTTCCTGGTACTGCATTCATTCTATCTGCAACTTCCTTTTGTACCATTACAACTATATCCGTTACTGGTATATCTTCTTCTAAGAACTTCATAACTATTGGAGTTGTTATATAGTATGGTAAGTTTGCAACTAATTTAACTGGTCCCCCATTTAGTTTTTCTTTTACTAATTCTTGAACATTTACTTTTAATATATCTTGATTTATTACTTCTATATTATCAAAGTCTTTTAATGTTTCACCCTGTAATATAGGTATTAATGTTTTATCTATTTCTATAGCCACAACTTTCTGAGCTACTTTACCCATCTCACGAGTTAGTGTCCCTATACCAGGACCTACTTCTATTATATAGTCTCCTTCAGAAAGTCTTGCCCCTCTTAATATTTTATCTATTACATTATCATCTATTAAAAAGTTTTGCCCTAAAGACTTTGAAAATTTAAATCCGTGCTTTTCAACTACATCTTTTGTGGCTCTATGTGATGAAAGTCTATCCATTAATTTTTCTCCTTTTATATTTATTTATCTAAAGTTTCTAGTGATTTTACAAATTCTTCTCTAGTAACCCCATAATTATTTAATCTATTTAAGAATTGCTTGGCATTTCCATATCCGATTCCAAGTATCTTTCCTAATTCATCTCTTCTATTAGATGCATCTTCATTTCCTATAAGTCCATTTCTTATTAAATCAACTTGCTTAAATTCATCTCTTTTTTCTGTACTTTCTGTTCTAACTCTCTCAAGAGCTGCTATTATACTCTTTGGTGTGGCATTTTCTATACCTATGTCACCATCTTTTTTAGCTTCCTCTCTTGGTAAAAAAGCATGCTTACATCCTGGAACTTCTGCAGCTATTTTTTTTCTTATTTTTTCACCCGCAAAATCAGGATCTGTAAATATTATTACTCCACGTCTTTTTTGAGCAGATTTTATTCTTTCCATAACACCTTTAGGAAACCCAAATCCACCAGTTGTTATAAGTTCTGCATCTACAGCTCTTTTTACTGCTGTAACATCGTCTCTTCCTTCTACAACTATTATTTCTTTTATCATTATCAATTCACCTTTATCTGTTTTGTATCCTGTCTTAACTTCATTTCTATATTTTACGTTTTTTATGTAATTTTATCAAGGAAAAACAAAAACTATAATATCATTATGTGCTATAGTTTTTGTTTTTACACTCTATTTTTATTGTGTTTTACAATATTTACTTAATAACTATGATGCTAGAATAATAATGTATATCTATAAATATTTTATAATTGTATTAAAAAAAGCTCTTGAGACTATACAGTCTCAAGGGCTTTTATTTTATATTAAATAATCTTTTAGCATTTTCTTTTGTAGCTTTGCAAACTTGCTCGTAAGATATACCTTTTTCTTGAGCAATCTTATCTGCTACAAATTGAACTAATGATGGGTCATTTCTTTTCCCTCTATGAGGCTCTGGAGCCATATATGGTGAATCAGTTTCTATTAATAAATATTCTAGAGGTATTTCTTTTGCTACTTCTCTAGTTTTTTTATTATTTTTAAAAGTCACTGTTCCTGGTATTGATATATAGCAACCCATTTTTACATATTCTCTAGCTAATTCAACATTCCCGCTATAACAATGAAGCACACATCCTATTTCTGGAGATTTTGTATTTTTTATTATTTCAAAAGTATCTCCATGTGCATCTCTATCATGTATTATTATAGGTAATTTTAACTCATTAGCTAATTCTATTTGTTTTTTAAACCATTCTTTTTGTTCTTCTCTAGGTGAATTATCATAGTAATAGTCTAATCCTATTTCACCTATAGCTACTACTTTTTCATTTTCAGTAGCTAGTTTTCTTAAAGTATCTATTGCAGTATCATCTAAATCTTTAACATCGTGTGGATGCACTCCAACTGCTGCATATATAAAATCATATTTATTAGCTAATTCTACACTAGTTATTGATGTTTCTATATCTGCTCCTGGATTTAATACTAAATCTACACCTTTTTCTTTTAAAGATTCTATTAATTCTTCTCTATCTTCATCAAATCTTTCACTATTTAAGTGTGCATGTGAATCAAATAACATTTTTTATTCTCCTAACTAATTAACGAACTTCGCATCCATCCTTAGCACCTGTAGCTACTGGTACTACTAAATCGTCACCATCATCTCCAGCAGCTAATATCATACCTTGAGATTCTACTCCTCTTAGCTTAACTGGCTTTAAGTTACAAACAACTATAACATCTTTTCCAACCATATCTTCTGGCTTATACCATTTAGCTATTCCTGATACGATTTGTCTTGTTTCTGAACCTAATTTTATTTGAGATACTAAAAGTCTATCTGCTTTTGGATGTTTTTCACAGCTTAAAACTTTACCTACTCTTAGTTCAACTTTATCTAATTCATCTATTGTTATGTTTTCTTTGTGCTCTAATGGAGCTACTTCTTCTACTACGTCTTTCTTTTCTGCAAATAATTCGTTCAATTCTTCTACTTCCTTTTCTATATCTAATCTTGGGAATAAAGATTCACCTTTGTGTACTTTTGTTCCTTCAGTTATTAATCCAAATGTTTTAACACTTTCCCAAGTTGTTAATTCTTCATTTGTTATTCCTAATTGACAGTATATTTTTTTAGCAGTAGCGTTCATTATTGGATTTATTAATGTAGCTACTATTCTTATAGATTCACATAAGTTGTATAATACTGTATCTAAAGTATCTTTGTTAGCTTCATCTTTTGCTAAAGCCCAAGGCATAGTTTCATCTATATACTTGTTAGTTCTTCTTATTAATTTCCAAGCACTTTCTAATGCTTCATTAAATTGAAGTTTGTTCATTTCATTTTCAAAATTTTCTACTGATAATCTAGCAGTTTCTTTTAAGTCAGCATCAAATTCAGTAGTAGCTTTTGGCATTGGTATTATTCCACCGTTATATTTTTCAACCATTGCAACTGTTCTACTTACTAAGTTTCCTAAATCATTTGCTAAATCTGAGTTAAGTCTAGTTATAAAGTTTCTATGAGTATAGTTACCATCTTGACCAAATGCAAATTCTCTTAATAAGAAGTATTTAAGAGCATCTACTCCGTATCTTTCTATCATTTGCTCTGGATAAACTATGTTTCCTTTTGATTTACTCATCTTATCATTATCAAATAATATCCATCCATGTCCATATACTTGTGTAGGTACTTCTTCACCTAAAGCCATAAGTATAGCTGGCCATATTATTGTATGGAATCTCATTATTTCTTTACCTACTATATGAACATTAGCTGGCCAGAATTTTTTGTATTCTGAATCATTTTCACTCATATATCCTAAAGCTGTTATATAGTTGCATAAAGCATCTACCCAAACGTATATTACGTGTTTTTCATCAAATGGTACTTTTATACCCCAATCAAATGTAGTTCTAGTTACACATAAATCTTCTAATCCTTTATCTAAGAAGTTTGCAACCATCTCATTTTTTCTTGATACTGGGAAACAGAAGTTAGGGTCAGCAAATAATTCTCTTAATCTATCTTCATATTTTGATAATTTGAAGAAGTAAGCTTCTTCCTTAGCATCATAAGTTTCTCTTCCACAGTCAGGACACTTATTTCCATCTACTAATTGTGATTCTGTCCAGAAACTTTCACATGGAGTACAATACTTACCTTCATAAGCTCCTTTGTATATATCTCCTTGTTCATATAACTTAGTGAATATCTTTTGGATTATTACCTTATGTCTATCTTGTGTAGTTCTTATGAAATCATCATATGATATATCCATAGTCTTCCATAATTTTTGTATATCTGCTATCATCCCATCTAAGTATTCTATTTCAGTCATACCTTTTGCCTTAGCAGTTTTTTGTATCTTTTCTCCGTGCTCATCTGTTCCTGTTAAGAACTTTACATCATATCCACAGAAACGTTTAAATCTTGCTATTGCATCTGCTGCAACAGTTGTATAAGTATGTCCTATATGTAAGTTTCCACTTGGGTAGTATATAGGAGTTGTTACATAGAAAGTTGGTTTTGTCATATTCTTACCTCCTGATTTATTTTTAGTATATATTTATATTTTTAACCTTTAATATAGAGTTGAAACTCTTTGTATTAAAAAACTCGCCTCCTATGATATACATAGGGGCGAGATTATTCGCGGTACCACCCTAATTATCTAAATTTATAGATACTACTTTAAAAGTTAAAACTTATTGATGTTTACTCATATCAATATGGTATCTTATAATACTTTAGATATCTTAGCAGACTATAACGTGTCTAACCGTTTTATCTTAAAAATAGAACTCTCTATTATTCAGATAAAAAAGCTCCGAGGCCATCTTCAATAATTTCTTTGACGCTAGCTTTCACCTAACCTAGCTCTCTGTAGAAAAAGTCCTTATTTACTCTTCTCTTCTCAGCTTTATATATTTCTATATTTTACTAAATAAATATATTTTATTCATTTTATGTAATCTTGTTACTATTTAAAACTAATTCTATATAATTAATAAATTAATGTCAATTGGTTTTTACACTTTAATTATACCATCTTGTACATTTTATAGAAATATTAAGCTGTAAATAATATATAGCAGATAAATACAGATGCTATAACTCCTGCAATATGACTTATCATAGCACAAGTTAGTGTGTGTCTAGTGTTCTTTATTTTTAAACTTCCATAGTATATAGCCATTGTGTAAAAAATTGTTTCAGATGCCCCAACTATTGTAGATCCCATTTTCTCTATTATAGTATCTATACCTACTCTTTGTGCTAATTCAGTATACATTCCAAGTGCACCGCTTCCTGAAAGAGGTTTTACTATTATTAATCCTATAAGTTCTTTTGGTATACTCATTAGCTCTGCTATTGGCTTAAATAAAAATTCAAGCATTTCTATTCCTTTCCCAGTTTTAAATATCCCTATCGCTAAGAATATCCCTATTATGTAAGGTGTTATAGACCAAGCTGATTTAAGACCATCTATTGCTCCTTTTACAAAACTATCATATATATCTATTTTTTTGTGTCTTCCATAAATAACTATATAAAGTATTATTAGAGGGACAAGTATATTTGAAAATAGCTCCATCTATCTTAACCTCCTTTTACTTTGCAATAATTTACAGGTTATTATAGCTATTATTGTTGATACTGTTGTTGCAAATAGTGTAGTTACTATTATCTGACTTGGATTTTGAGAACCTAAATCCATTCTTATTTTGAGCATAGTAAATGGTATTAACTGAATTGATGATATATTAATGACTAAAAACATTATCATATCATTTGTCGCTGTATCCTTTTTAGGATTTAAAGTTTGTAGTTCTTCCATAGCCTTTAGTCCAAATGCTGTAGCTCCATTACCTGCCCCTACCATATTCAAAGCTATATTCATAACCATATAAGACATAGCTTTATGTCCCTTTGGTATGGATGGGAAAAGTCTTGTCATTATAGGGTTTAGTTTTTGTCCAATTTTTTCTATCAATCCAGCATCTTTTGCTATGTTCATTATCCCCATCCAAAGAGCCATTACCCCAGCCAAACTTATTGCAAATTCTACTCCTTTAGATGCTTCTGTTAATATTACTTTGTTTAGTTCTCCTAGATTATTAAACACCATACTTCCTATTATTCCTATAGCAATCATATAAAACCATATTCTTGCCATTAAATCGCCTCCCCTCTAGATAAATTTTATGATTTATATATACTACTTTATACTTGAAACTTGCACTATATTGTGTTTTAGTATATATGTGGGGTTTTTTAATCAACTAGCTTTTCATACTAATCCATATACGAAGTGATTTTATAATTATATATATTTAAGGAGAAATGCAATGAGAAATTTAACACTTCTTACTGATTTGTATCAACTCACTATGATAAATGGTTATTTTGAAAAAAATATCCATGAAGATGTTGTAGTATTTGATATGTTTTTTAGAAAAAATGCTTGCAACGGGGGCTACACAATAGTGTGTGGTATAGATCAATTTGTTGAGTATATAAAAAACATAAATTTTTCCGATGAAGATTTAAAGTATCTTAAAAGCCTAAATCTTTTTTCTGATAAATTTTTAACGTTTTTGAAGGATTTCAAATTTACAGGGGATATATACTCAGTTGAAGAAGGTACTATAATGTTCCCAAATGAGCCTATACTTACTGTAAAAGCTCCATTATATCAAGCCCAATTAATCGAAACTGCCTTATTAACAATTGTTAATTTTCAATCACTTATAGCAACGAAGGCATCTAGAGTTTGTTTTGCTGCTCAAGGAGATCCAGTGTTTGAGTTTGGACTTAGACGTGCTCAAGGTCCTGATGCCGGTACATATGGTGCTAGAGCTGCTATGATAGGGGGATGTAATGCTACTGCTAATGTTTTAGCAGGTAAATTATTTGATGTTCCTGTAGTAGGAACTCAAGCTCATAGCTGGGTTCAAAAATTTGATACAGAATTAGAGGCATTTGAAGCTTATGCCGACATATATCCAGATAAATGCCTTTTACTTATAGACACTTATAATGTATTAAATAGTGGACTTCCTAATGCTATAAAAGTATTCAAAAACTTAAGAGAAAAAGGTCACAAGCCTTTAGGTATTAGATTAGATTCTGGTGATTTACACTATTTATCTAAAGAATGTAAAAAAGCATTAGAAGAAGAAGGTTTTACTGATATTAGTATAACAGCATCTAATGACTTAGATGAGCATACTATATCTAATCTTAAATCTGAAGGTGCTGCTATAAACTCTTGGGGTGTTGGAACTAAATTGATAACATCTGCTGACTCTCCGTCTCTGGGAGGAGTTTACAAGTTAGCTGCATCTTTTAATGGCGATAAAATAGAACCTAAGATAAAATTATCAGAAGATCCTGAAAAAATAAATAACCCAGGATATAAAAAAGTTATAAGAATTTATAATGAAGATAACAAGGCTGAAGCAGATTTAATAATGTTGCATGATGAGAAAATAGATGAATCTAAGCCTCTTACTGTATTCCATCCTGTATACACTTGGAAATCAAAAGTTTTTAATAACTATACAGTTAAAGAGCTTCATAAGCCTTTATTTATAAATGGTAAATGTATGTATGAGCATAAACCTGTTATGAAAATAAGAGATTATGTACAAAATGAGTTAAACACTTTATGGGATGAGTACAGAAGATTTTCTAATCCTCAAACTTACAAAGTAGATTTATCTAAGGACCTTTGGGACCTAAAAAACAACATGATAGATTCTAAAAATTTCTATAATAAATCATCTTAATACAAGGGGGATTCAAAATGGATGCTACAGATCACAGAATTATAGACATTCTACAACAAGATGGTAGAATTTCAATGAAAGATTTAGGTAAAATAGTTGGACTAACTTCTCCAGCTGTTTCTGAAAGAGTTAAAAGGCTAGAGGAATCAGGAATAATAGAAGGTTATAAAGCTATAGTTAATCCTGATGCTTTAGGTAGAGTTATAAAAGCTTTTATACACATATCTTTACCTAGCAATAAGTATGAAGAGTTTATTAATGTAGCTCGTCAAGATCCAAGAATAGTTGAATGTCATCATGTTACAGGAGATGACTGCTCACTATTAAAGGTTGTAGTTAGAGACATGTATGAACTTGAAAACGTTATTGATACAATAAAGAAAATCGGCTCTACTAAAACTTCAGTTATACTATCAACACCAATACAAGCTAAGGCTATATTATAAAAATTGATCCAATATTATCAAAAAAGAAGTCAATGTAAAGTAACTACTATTTTACATTGACTTCTTTTCTTTAAAAATATATATTCTAGCTAACTAATATTTATATTATGAACTTTGCTTATATCTATAGATATAATTCGTAAGTGCATATTCCATATACACCTTTATTATATTCATATCTTCATTTGGATTTAGTAGTTTTCTTGTTGCTACTATATCGCAATAGCCTAATATAAACACTCCTATACAGTCTTTTCCTAAAATATCAAATAACTCTGTAAGATTTTCTTTACTCATATCATTTTTCTTATATAGAGCTAAGAGTACCATATGGTATCTTACATATTTTTCAATCAATTCTATACTTCTTTCATCAAGATTTAGGCTTTTTCCTAATTCTCTTGAAATTTTAGCTCCTACTATCTCATGCCCTCTAAAATGTACTCTTCCTGTATCATCTACTGTTTTACTGTCTGCTTTACCTATATCATGTAAGAATATACTTAATTTTAATAGATGAATCTTTTTTATATGACCATCCATATCTTCATTTAAATATTCTTTTATATTGTTTCTTAAATGACTTGAGAAAAATTCTCCCTCTTTGAGCATTTCTTCAAACTCTTCTAAGGCTTTTATAGAATGTTCATAGACATTTACTACATGAAATTTACATTCTCCTACTTCCTTCATGCCATTTAATTTTAATATAACTTTTTCTAATTTTTTAAGTCTATCTAATTCTTTAAACTTTTCTGATGTATTTTCAAACACTAAACTTTCTAACAACATATCTTTAATTTCCATTTTAGCCACCCCAAGTTAGTTTTATTTTATAGGTCTAAAACTTGCTTATATACTATATCTTTCTGTAGTTTTCTATCCTTACATACTATTTTTATAGCTTCTTTTTTATTTTTACCTTCTTCTAGTAATGCAATAACATATTCTCTTTCATTAAGGTCATCATAGCTATTTTTCTTAGTTATCTCACCTTTAAATCCTTCTACTATTAATACAAATTCACCCTTTACTTCTTTTTCATTAAATATTTCAATTACTGTTTCAATATCTTCTCTTATTACTTCTTGATATTTTTTAGTAAGCTCCCTATTTACTGCTATTTTTCTATTTCCTAATATTTTTAGCATATCTTTTAAAGTATCTTTTAATCTATGTGGTGATTCATAGAATATTATAGTTCTTCTTTCTTCCTTGACTTCTTCTAATTGTTGCCTTCTTACTCTCTTATCTCTATCTAAAAATCCTTCAAAAGCAAACTTTCTAGTTTCTAGCCCTGAACCAACTAAAGCTATAATAGATGCACTAGCTCCTGGCAATACTTCTATCTCTATATTATTTTCTATTGCTTGCTTTATTATTTCTTCACCTGGGTCGCTTATTCCAGGCATTCCTGCATCACTTATTAATGCTATATTTTCTCCATTTAATAATTTATCTATAAGATAACTTCCTTTAGAATCTTTATTATGTTCATGGTAACTAGTTAATGGTTTAGATATTTCAAAATGATTTAAAAGCTTTATACTATGTCTTGTATCTTCTGCTGCTATTAAATCTACTTCATTTAAAATTCTTACTGTTCTATAAGTCATATCTTCTAAATTCCCTATAGGTGTTGGACATACATATAACTTTCCGCTCATTTACTCTTCTCCTATATCTTCATTTGCATATATTGCTTTTATCTCATCTGTATAGTTTCCATCTTCTCCATATACATATAATGGGTCCAGTATTTTCAATTCTGGTCTTCCATCTTTAGCAAACTCTACAAGTATTAGGTTTGGTGCCTTATTAGCTCTTGGATGAATAAATTGAACTTGCTTAGGTTCTAGTCTATATTTTCTTCCTAACTCTATTATATCTACAAGTCTTGTAGGTCTATGTATCATGAAAAACTTTCCTTTAGGCATTGTAAGCCTTGATGCTGCTCTTATAACATCTTCTAAGTTGCATTTAACTTCATGTCTTGATATCATCTTTTTATCATTAGGGTTTTTTATACCATCCATGTGCATATATGGAGGATTTGATGTAACTACATGATAGCCATGTACTTCTAGTGTTTTATCTATTGTTTTTATGTCAGCATTTATTATTTCCACTCTGTCTTGTAGATTGTTTAATTTTACAGAGCGAGTAGCCATTTCATATACTTCTTCTTGTATCTCTACACCTATTATTTTACTCGCTTGGCTTTTTCCTGCTATAAGTGTTGGTATTATACCTGTTCCAGTTCCTAAATCTACTACTTTAGCTCCTTTTTTAACCTTTGCAAAATTAGCTAATAATACTGCATCTATACCAAAACAAAATCCAGTTTTATCCTGTATTAATTTAAGACCTTTCAATTGCAAGTCATCTATTCTTTCTGTTTCCTTTAATTGTACTTCCATATATATCTCCTTTCATGTCTTACTCTAAGACTGTCAAATACTTTACTAAATATATTAATATTTTCTATATTAAGTTCTTTATCAATTATATTTATTCTATCTAAAAGGGTAGGAAAAATCCTACCCCCTTAGTTATATAAAATTAATCTTCTAGTTTCTTTAACTCTCTTAATGTAGCTTCATCTATATCATTTTGACATCCACCACATTTTCTAGGCTCTTGTAATACCTTAACATCATCTTTAAGATATACTTTTATAGTCTTATCATTAAATTCAACTTTAACTTGTTCTAATAATGGATTTATTTCTATAACTCGTCCTTTTCCATCTTCAACTTTAACTAATGCTCCTACTGATGGCATAACATCTATCGCTTCTGCATACACATCATGCTCATATTTTAAGCAACAGAACAGTCTTCCACATATTCCTGATATTTTTGTAGGGTTTAATGATAAACTTTGGTCTTTTGCCATTTTTATAGATACTGGTTGGAAATCTCCTAACCATGATGAACAACAAAGACTTCTACCACATGGTCCTAATCCACCTATTGTTTTAGCTTCATCTCTAACCCCAATTTGTCTTAATTCTATTCTAGTCTTAAATATCGATGCTAAATCTTTTACAAGCTCTCTAAAATCTATTCTGCCTTCTGCTGTGAAATAGAAAATTAGCTTATTTCTATCAAATGTATATTCACAATCTATTAAATACATAGTTAACCCATGGCTTTTAATTTTTTGTTGGCATATTTCAAAAGTTTCCTTAGATTTTTCTTTGTTTTCAAGATATATTTTAGTATCTTCTTCTGTAGCTACTCTTATGATTGGTTTTAATGGTGAAACTAACTCTTCTTCTGATATTTCCTTTGGCCCTACTACCACTGAACCATATTCTAATCCCCTTGCAGTTTCAACTACTACATCCATATTTTTCTCTATTTCTAAATCAACAGGATCAAAGTAATAAATTTTACCTGCATTTTTAAACCTAACACCCACTATCTTTATCATTTAATCACCTCATATATATTCAAAGCCATAACTTGCATACTTATATTAAAGTTACAATTGCTTCTTATCTTTTTCTTTGTCTCTTCTATTATATCAATAATCTTAGACACTTGAGAATAGCTAATTTTTTTACTCATATTTTGTAAAAAAGTAATTTTATCGGAATTTATTATCATGTTCTTGTCAATTTTTTCTTTTATAAACATAATATCTCTAAAATAATTAATCATAATATCTAAAATATTGAATATATCTCCTCTATATTTTTCTATATCTAACGATATATCTAATATATCAACTATATTCTTATCAAGAAGTCTTTCTATATATGATTGTATTTCTTCTCTCATAAGAGCAAACTCACTAGATTCAGACAGTTCTAATGCTTTTTCTATACTACCTCTAGAAAAAGTAGCTAACAATTGAGTTCTCTGTTCATCTACACCTTTTTGTATTAGGTATTTTTTTAAGTCTATAAGAGATATAGGTAAGAATTTAATTATTTCACATCTAGATTTTATAGTGTCTAAAAGAGCTTCTTTATTAGATGTTACAAGAATTATTATAGCATACTGTGGTGGCTCTTCTAACGTCTTTAAAAGAGCATTTTGACCTTCAACTGTCATTTTATGTGCATCATTTATTACATATATTTTATAATCTTTATGAGGCTTTATAATTATATCTGTTTGTAATTTTCTTATTTGTGCTATTTTTATACTATTTCCATCTGGCTTTATCTCTATATAGTCAGGGCTATTATTAACATCACTTATATCTAGCAATAATTTTGCTAATTCCTCGGTTAGTTTCTTTTTTCCTATACCTTCTATTCCTTCAAACATGTATGCATGGCTTATTTTGTTATTGTTTATAGAATTTGTTAAGTATTTTTTAGCAAACTCTTGTCCTATTATATCTTCAAAGTACATATTTATCTCTCCACAGATTTTATCTTATCCTCTACAACCTTGTATATCTCTTCATGTATACTATCTATACTTCTAAGGTTTTCTTCCTCTACACAGTTTATTTTTTCCCAATTATACTTATCAGCTATATATAAAGAGTTGTTATATGATTTCTCTAAATAATCTAAATCACTTTCATGTATATCTTTTTTATCCTCACCAGTTATTTTGTTTTTTCTATTTTCCATAAGTTTTTTACTAAACTCTATTGGAACATCTAAAAATACTACACAATCTGGTTGTGGAATTTTATATAGATTAAACTCATAATCAAATAACCAATCTAAATATTTATCTCTATCTTCTTTAGCCATTTTAGAAGCTTGATGTACCATATTAGATGTTGTATATCTATCTGCAAGTACTATACCACCATTATTGTAGAACTCTTCCCATTCTGTTTTAAACGATGCATATCTATCTGCTGCATAAAATGTAGATGCTATATACGGGTCTACATCTGAAGGCTTACTTCCAAAATCTCCTCTTAAGTACATCTTAACTAGTGCTGATGATTCTCCATCATAGTTTGGATATTCAACCTTTCTAACATTATATCCATCTTCTAAAAGTCTTTCATATAACTTCTTTGTTTGAGTGGCCTTTCCGCTTGCATCTGATCCACTTTCTATGATTATTAACTTTCCCTTCATATTTATATCCTGATTAAAAAAATATTTAACCAGGTATCACCTCCGTAATTCTTTATTTAGTCTTATATATTTTGATTTATTTTTTAATTATGTATAAGATACATTAATAGAATAATAGATTAACTAACATAACATATTAAACTGAGTCTATCTAAAATTTATAATCATTTATATTAGTCACTTATAATCTCTATAAATTCTAAATTCAAATCTTTTATTCCATTTATATTCATTCCTTTTTTATGGCATAAAATTACATAATCTATTATTTCTTTAGTAATTACTTCTCCTGGAGACAACAAACTCACTCCTGGAGGATACGGTATTACATATTCGGCACAAATTTGTCCAATACTTTCATATATTTTAACACTTTTCTTATTTTTATAAAATGCCTCTCTAGGATTTAGTGCTTTTTCTGGTATTACTACTGGATATTCTAGACATTCTATATAAGAATCTTTCTTATATCTATTCGACATGTCTTCTAATGCTTCGGATAATTTATCTAAATCTTCTTTAGTATTTCCTATAGTACATATTAAAAGTACTCCATAATAATTGGCTAATTCTACCTGTATATTGTACTTTTCTCTTAAAAGATCTTCTAATTCATATCCCGTCATTCCTAGTTTTTTAGAAGATAAAAATAACTTTGTTTTGTCATCCTCATTATATATATCAAAACTTGTATTTTTATTTTTTTCTTTAAATTGCTCTATATTATCTAAAAGTTCTTCCATTAATTCATTACCTTTAGTTTCATATATATCTACAGCCAATTCTAATGAAGACATAAGAATATAAGAAGGACTAGATGATTCTATTATTCTAAGCATAGTACTTAATCTTTGTCTATCCACTCTATCTCCTTTTATATGTATCATTGATGATTGAGTAAATGAAGGTAATGTCTTATGAGTACTTTGAATTACTATATCTGCACCTTCTTCTAGAGCAGTCTTTGGTAATCTATCACTTAAACCTAAATGCGCCCCATGTGCCTCATCTACTATTACTGCTATATTGTGCTTGTGTGCATAATCACATATTTCATTTAATTCAAAAGTTTTTCCATAGTAAGTTGGATATGTAAGTAAAATAGCTTTAGCATCTAAATTATTGTCTATTATCTTCTTAGATTCTTCAATATCTATTCCCTCTTGTATATTAGTTTCTTTGTCAATTTTAGAAAGTATATATATAGGTTCTATATCAGCTAATATACATGAATTTATAACAGATTGATGGCAATCTCTATTAACAATTATCTTATCCTTAGGATTACATAAAGCCATTATAGCCCCTTGTATCCCACATGTACTTCCATTTATAAGATAATATGTCTCATCGCTTTTGAAAGCCTTAGAAGCCCTTTCTTGCGATTTTTTTATTATTCCTTCTGGCGAATGTAAATTATCAGTTCCTGGTATCTCAGTTGTGTCCATTTTATATATATTTTTAACTATATCAGAGTATCCAAGTTTGTCATAAATTTTTCCTAACTTATGACCTGGCACATGAAATGATATTAGATTAGTTTCTACGATTTCTCTTAAATGATTAATAATCTCTGTTTTCATTTTGTTCTCCTTCTAATGATTAGATCTAACCAATAATCAATATAATAAATTAATACTTATTTAATATGTATTATATTTATCAATTAATTTTCGTATATAAATACAAATAAAGTCGTTGATACTATTATAATCTATCAACGACCTTATTTATACTCATAAAAATAATTTTAATCATTATTTAATTTTAGACATAAAAAAAGATTACGTGGCTACGTCTTACTCTCCCAGGGGGTCGCCCCCCAAGTACCATCAGCGCTAAAGAGCTTAACTTCTGTGTTCGGTATGGGAACAGGTGTATCCTCTTTGCTATAATAACCACATAATCTTTATCTTTTAGAGTTAATACTCTGAAAACTGTATATCATTTAGTTAATGATTTTTGGTCAAGTCCTCGACCTATTAGTATCGATAAGCTAAATACATTACTGCACTTACACCTTCGACCTATCAACCAGGTA
>NZ_JBDPHA010000011.1:73645-84726 GCF_039841805.1 Romboutsia sp. 1001216sp1 | reverse complement strand
AAGATTTATTAGAAGATACTATAGAAAATATGTCTGTTGATGAGCTTATAAATCTACTAAAAAATAAATCTACTCCATAAAAACTTATATTTCTTATTTGAAATATGCTAAAAATAAAATATTTAAGTGTAAAATGATTTTAAAAATAATTTAAAAAAACCTTAAAAATACCTTAAAAAAACATAAAGTTACAAAAGTGTTATTGAATATATGTCGATAAAGTAATAAAATAGTTAGGTATTACGATTAAATTAGAGGAGAGAAATATGAAAAAAATAACTTATTTCATTGTGCCGGTATTAATAGGAGGATTATTTTTATTTGGGTTAGACAAATTCTTAGATCATGAAATAAAAGACCTATTAAATAAAAAAGACTTAATTCCTGTAATGAATTATCCTCTAAGCTCGGAAAAGGATAAGGGAATTATATTAAATAATCATCTTTTAAAGCAAAATGATATTATGATGATAGGATCATCAGAGTTAGGACTTGCTACAAAGCAACATCCTACTTACTATTTCAATACACATAGAAGTAAAAATGGAGTTTTTACAATAGGGAAGGCATATACTCAAAATTTACAAGATGCAACTATAATTGGGAGTACAGACCCTAATATAAAAGATAAAAAAGTTGTATTACTACTTTCTATGCAGTGGTTTATGGATAAAGAAGGTGTTACACCTCAACATTATCAAGGTAGATTTTCACCTGTTCAATTCTATGCCTTTTTACAAAATCCTGAAATATCAAAGGAAAATAAAGAGGAGTTTGCAAAAAGAACAATTGAGCTATTAGCTGGATCTGGAGAGTTTAAGCCAGAAGCTGTATATGCAAAGTTATATATTAGTGATTCATTCATTTCAAAAGTAGAAAAGACTATATTACACCCTTACTTTAAAGCAAGACAATTTGAAGTAGTGTTAAAAGACAAGGGAATGTTATTTAGAAAGTTATTAAGAGCTCCTGAGAAAAAAGAAGTTAAAAAAGGAGAGCCTATTAACTGGGAAAATGAAACAAAACAAGCAATTGAAGATGCTAAAAAAAGAGTTGGAAACAATGATTTATGTATAGACAAAATGTACTATGAGAAAAACTTTGGTAAAAACCTAGATAAAATGAAAGGTAGATACGATTATGTTAATCTATTAGAATCAAGAGAATTTGATGATTATGAGTTAACATTATCAGTATGTAAAGATTTAGGAATAAAGCCAGTAGTTGTTATGCTTCCAGCTATGGACAAGTTCTATAACTTAACAGGAATATCAAGAGAAGAAAGACATGCTTTTTATGATAAAGCAGAGAAAATGGCAAAACAAAAAGGTTTTGATGTTATAGATTTAAGAGACAAAGAAACTGAAAAGTATTACTTAAGGGATGTTATGCACCTTGGTACGAAAGGATGGGTAGATGTTTGTGAAAAATTATTTAAAAAATTTGATCAACAATAAATACTTAATGATAAGTATTACATTAACAATAGTTATAATAGCAGCTATATTAGTGATGACATTTACATCATTTAAAGAATTACCATTTATATATAATGAATTTTAATAAGGAGGATTACTAATGAAAATCATTGAAGGTATAAAAAAATACGCAAATACAGACAGGATAGCATTAAAATGTAATGATGAAAGTCTTTCTTATAAAGATTTAGATAAGTACTCAGAAGCAATAGCTTTATATTTAAAAGAGATACATGAAGATAACACACCAATAGTTATATATGGAAACAAGGAAAATATGATAATGGCATGTATGATAGGTGCCTTAAAATCAGGAAGAGCATATGTACCACTTGATATAAGTTTCCCACTAGATAGAGTATATGATGTAACTGGTGAAATTAAGCCAAAAGTTGTATTTAACTTTAGTGAAGTAAACTTAGATGGATTAAATGTAGTTAATGAAAATGAATTAAAAGAAATTATAAAAAAATATGAAAATAAAGAGATAGATAAATCTAACTGGGTAAAGGATGATGAAAATGCATACATCTTATTTACATCAGGAAGTACAGGAAAGCCAAAGGGAGTTCAAATAAGTTCAAACAACTTAGATAGCTTTGTTGATTGGATTAGTCCATACTTAAACATAGATGGAAGTGAAAAAGTAATAATGAATCAAGCAGCATATTCATTTGACTTATCAGTTACATCTATATATCCAGGATTAGTTCATGGTGCTACTTTATTCTCTTTAACAAAGAAAGTATTAGCAGACTACAAGGAACTATTTAGACAATTTGGTGAATCTGATATGGCAGTATGGGTTTCAACACCATCATTTGCAGGTGTTTGTGTAACAGAAAAGAGCTTTAATAGTGAAATGTTACCAAAACTTGAATCTATGATATTTATAGGTGAAGCACTTCCAAAGAGTTTAACAAAAGAACTTTTAGAAAGATTTGAAAATACTAGAGTTATAAATGGATACGGACCAACTGAAGCTACTGTTGGAGTAAGTGTAAATGATATGACTATGGAATTAGTAGAAGATGAAAAAAGCTTACCTGTGGGATTCCCTATGGAAAACTGTAAGATAAAAATTATAGATGAAGAGGGAAATGAACTAAGTGAAGGTGAAAAAGGTGAAATAGTAATAATAGGACCTTCAGTTTCAAAAGGATACTTCAACAATGAAGAAAAAACTAATGAAGTATTTTACTTTGATGAAATAGATGGAGTAAAACATAGAGCTTATAAAACCGGAGATATAGGATATCTTCTAGATGGAAGAATATACTACTACGGTAGAAAAGATTTCCAAATAAAATTAAATGGATTTAGGATAGAAATAGAAGATATAGAAAACAACTTAAGAAAAGTTGAAAATATAAAAAATGCAGTAGTTATACCAGTTTATAAGGATGAAAAAATAGCATACTTAACAGGTATAGTACAATTAAAGGAAAAGAACTCCCTAAGCAATCTTAAAAATGGGATGATAATCAAAAAAGAATTAGGAAAATATATACCATCATATATGATTCCTAGAAATATAAAGGTTATAGATGAATTCCCAACAAACATAAACGGAAAAATAGATAGAAAGAAACTTATGGAGGAAATTTAATGACTTTTTCACAATATGGAGATTATTTTTATCTTTATATATTATTATTAACGTCAATACCAGCTATAATATTAGGACTTTGTGAAAAAAAGATAAAGTACTATGGAATGATAGCAACTGCATTTATGATACTTTTAATAGTTGGAGTAAATGTACACCTAAAATTCTTAATAGCCTTTATGGTAATTGAAGTTATAGTAGTTAAAGGATATGAATATGTAAGAAAGAAAACGGACAGTAAACTTGTATATAGATTATTTTTATTAGCATCAATGTCTCCAATAATAATTAATAAATTATCACCATATACATCAATGGGGACTATTGGTTTTATAGGAATATCTTATTTAAACTTTAGAACAATACAAATGGTTATAGAAATTTATGATGGAGCAATAAAAGAAGTAAAATTATTAGATATGATTTACTTTGTACTATTTTTCCCAACATTAAGTTCAGGACCAATAGATAGATCAAGAAGATTTGAAAAAGAATTAGAAAAAAATATATCAAGAAGTGAATATATAAATGAATATTTAGCTCCAGGTATTAAAAAAATATTTATGGGGATTGGATATAAGTTTGTAATAGCATTTTTAATAAATGTTTATTGGATGTCAAAAATACCTACTGATATAACTTTTAAAAATGCACTAAGCTATATGTATGCTTATAGTTTATATTTATTCTTTGACTTTGGAGGATATAGTTTATTTGCAGTAGGTACAAGTTATATATTTGGTATAAAAGCACCAGATAACTTTAACAAACCATTTATAAGTAAAGATATGAAAGAATTCTGGACAAGATGGCATATAAGTCTTTCTAGATGGTTTGGAGATTATATATTCTCAAGATATTTAATATCTTCTATGAGAAAGAAAAGATTTAAAAACAGAGCTACAGCAGGTCGTGTTGCTCAAATGATAACAATGTTAGTTATGGGATTTTGGCATGGTTTAACATGGTTTTATATAGTATATGGTATATATCAAGGTCTAGCATTAGTTCTTACAGATATATATCAGAAAAAATCCAAATTCTACAAAAAGCATAAAAAAGAGAAATGGTTTGAATATGTGCAAATATTTGTAACATTTAATATAGCATGTTTTGGACTACTAATATTCTCAGGATATTTTGCTTAATTTAAGGAGGACATAAAATGCAAGAAACAGTTATAGAAATATTTGAAGATGTTTTAGGTAGTGATGAAATAAGAGACGATTTAGATTTTGATTTATTTGAAGCAGAGCTTTTAGACTCATTAGCTATAATACAAGTATTACTTGAAATAGAATCTAGATTAGGAATAGTACTTCAGCCAACAGACTTAGAAAGAAGTGATATGGCTACAGTTAATAACTTAGTTAAATTCTTAGAAAATAGAAAATAATATTTAAATTAGTTTATTAAATAATTAAAAAATAACACTCCATATAATATACATGGAGTGTTATTTTTTAATATAATCATTATTTTTTATTATTTTCTTCCATATATACTTTCCAGTCTCCATGTTTAACTGGAACTAATTTATCATCTTTATTGTATTCAGCTGGAGGATTATACTCATAATAATAAGCTTTTTCTGTAGTTCCATCCTCTAACTTAACATCTACTATTTCTCTATTATATTCATTTTCATTTTCTTTTCCTACTTCATAAGCTTCTAATTCATCTAATTCTTTTAAAGTAGAATCAAAATCTTTAAATTCCATTAACTCCCCAATTACTTCACCATTTCCTAGTGTTACAGCAGGGTACCCCTTATTTTCTATATGGGATAAATCACCTTTTATAGTAGCTTTATCATTTTTCGTTACTTTTCCGTCTAAATATATATCGTAGTTAAACATATCACTTCTTAAACTACCATATACAAATACTTTTTTGATTTCCTCAGCTTCCGTTTTATTGCTTTCTTTTGCACTACAGCCAACCATTAACATCATACTAGATGCTACTAAGATACCAACTAATTTTTTCTTCAATTTACCTACCCCTTTTCTTGATATTAGTTAACATTAAGTTAATCTATACTAAAGTTGACTTTTAAAAATTATCACTTTATACAAATTTTGTCAATAACATTTTGAAATAAATATTTTTTAAATACAAATGTTTAAGATGAAAAATATATTGACAAAAATCTCCAAATATTTTATTCTTTAATTACGGACAACTTAATGACATGTCAAAAATAAAGCTTTAAATATTTTATGTAAAGTTTTTATTTTTGAAAATAGGCAAACGTATTCTTTAAAAAGGGGAACTTTGTCTTAGTTAAATACTTATATTTTTTAGGGAGGAAATATGGAAAATAACAAAAGTCTTATGAAAGTTATGCTTGCAACTTTATTAATAGTTGTAGGGTGCGAATTTATTGGAGAGTATACAGTTAAGCTAGGTTCTGTAGCCTTAGTATTATTCCCAATGTTATACGCAGTAATTATTGGAATTATAATCACACCAGATTTATTAGGGAAGAAAATAAAAGTATTAAAAGAAATGGTTGGGGAAAAAGAAATAAATATAGCTGGAGATGTTGTTGGAATTGCACTTGTTTTACTTGGAATAAAGTATGGTTCAACAGTTGGTCCAAATCTTGCAAAAATAATACAAGCAGGACCAGCATTTTTAGCTCAAGAATTTGGACATATACTAGCACCTATAGTAGCACTTCCTTTAGCGTTACTATTTGGATTTAAAAGAGAAGCTGTGGGGGCTTGTTCTAGTATAAGTCGTGAAACTTCTTTAGGAGTTATATCTGAAAAATACGGAATAAATTCACCAGAAGGTAGTGGTGTTTTAGGTACATATTTAATGGGAACAGTAATAGGAACTATATACTTCTCTATACTAGGTTCTGTTTCAATATATACAGGTCTTCATCCATATGCACTTGGTATGGCAACAGGAGTTGGTAGTGGTAGTATGATGACTGCAGCTTCAGCAGCACTTACAAAAGTACCAGAAATAGCAGCTGATCCTGCTATGGTTGATACCATACTTTCATATGGGGCTACAAGTAATATGATGTCTAGTTTAACTGGACTAATATTCTTAGTATTTATAACTTTACCATTTACAAATAAGTTATATAAAGTTTTAGAGCCTAAGTTAGGTAGAAAGTCTAAAGAAACATCAAAAAATAGTGTAGCTTAGTAAAGAGAGGGATAAAAAATGTTTGCTAATATAAATGTTAAAAGAAGTTTACATCAACTTATAGTAATGCTAATGGTTGGGGCTATGATCTTAATAGGACAGTATATAAGTAAGGGAGTAGCAATAACTACAGCTCTTCCAGGAATGTTAATAATGATAGCAGCAGCTATGGCAGCAATGATATTAAAAGATATGTTTCCAAAATCAATATTTCCTGCATTTGGATTTGCAACAATAATAGGGTTAGTACTTAGTATTCCAGGAAACCCAATATCAGATGTATTTAATGAGCAAGTTGCAAATATAAACTTTATGGCTATAACTACACCGCTACTAGCATTTGCCGGAATATCTGTAGGTAATAAAATAGAAGAATTAAAGAAAATGTCTTGGAAAATAGTAGTTATATCTTTAGTAGTTTTCACAACAATATTCTTTGCTTGTGCAACTATAGGACATATAGTACTAAAAATGCAAGGGGTTATATAGTTTAATATAATACAAATATTTATGTTTTGGGAGGAATTAATTATGAATAAAGCTAAATTAAAAGAACTAATTATAAAAATAATAGATGAAAATAGAGATAAAATAATAGAAGTAGGTCGTGGAATATATGAAAATCCAGAATATGGATATAAAGAATATAAAACTACTGAAGCTGTAGCAAACTTTTTAAGTGAAGAATTAGGACTAGAAGTAGAAAAAAATATAGCTGTTACAGGATGTATGGCTACTGCAAATAGTGATAAAAAAGGACCTCATGTATCTATATTAGGAGAATTAGACGGAATATCTTGTAAAGAGCACAAACATTCTAATGAAATAGGTGCATCTCATACTTGTGGACATAATATACAAATAGCTGGTATGTTAGGTGCTGCAGTTGGATTAGTTAAAAGTGGTGTATTAGATAATCTTGATGGAAAAGTATCTTTTATGGCTACTCCAGCAGAGGAATTTATAGAGTTAGAATATAGACAATCATTAAAAGATAAAGGTGAAATAACTTACTTTGGCGGAAAGCAAGAACTTGTTAAAAAAGGATATTTTGATGATATAGATATGTCTATGATGTTCCATTCATTAGATATGGGAGAAAATAAGGCATTAGTAGGTCCAGAAAGTAATGGATTTATAGGAAAGAAAGTTCAATTTATAGGAAAAGAATCACATGCAGGTTCAGCACCACATGAAGGAATAAATGCTTTAAATGCAGCAATGCTTGCTATAAATAATGTAAATGCACTAAGAGAAACATTTAAAGAATCTGAAAGAGTTAGATTCCATCCAATTTTAACTAAAGCTGGAGATATAGTAAATGTTGTACCTGCTGATGTTCAAATGGAATCATATGTAAGAGCTAGAACTATAGAGGGTATGATAGATGCTAGTGAGAGAATAAATAGAGCATTAATAGCAGGTGGTAATGCAGTTGGAGCAGAGGTAGTATTAACTGAAATACCAGGATATTTACCAATACTTCGTTATAGAGATATGGATAAATTATTTAGTGATAACTTAGTTGATTTAGGAATAGAATCAGAAAAAATAGTTGACGGTGGAGATTTTACAGGTTCATTTGACTTTGGTGATATATCTCATCTAATGCCAACACTTCACCCAATGGTAGGTGGTATAAAGGGTGCACTTCATACTAGAGAGTATGAAATAGTAGATGAAGAATTAGCATATATAGTACCTGCAAAGTCTATGGCTATGACTGTTGTAGATTTATTATTTGATGGTGCAAAAGAAGCTAATGAAATATTAAATAACTTCACTCCTGTAATGACTAAAGAAGAGTACCTAAGCTTCTTAGAAAAGTACGACAGAACTATATAATTAAGTAATTAAAAATAAAAAGGGCTTTTAATAAGCCCTTTTTTATATACTAAAATAAAAGTTCTACAAGGTTTTTAGGTCTACCTCCGCCTTCACTAGTTTCCTTTGCACATACTCTTGCTAGTTCTTTTGAAACTAATTTATTTAAAATTCTTCTAGCACTTCTATCACTTATATTTAAGTATGTAGCTAACTCTTTTGTATCATATATTTTACTTTGTCTAGTATTGCTTATTGCTATAATTTTTGATATTGATTCACAACTTAGTCCTGATTTTTTTGAAATATCTATTGTATATTCATCAGAGGCTATAAGTGAATAGTTAATTTCACTATCTAGTCCTAGTGGACCTTTTAAAAACTCATTTTCATCAATTAAGAATATATCAAAATCAGAAGAATCTAAAGAACGTTTTAATGCTTTATATCCATTTGTTTCAGCTTGATATGAAGTATTTCCAATACCAATACCTACAGCAAGAGAAAATCCAATAGATTTTATTTCATTTTTTAAACTAAATAATTTATTGTAGTTTATATCATTTTCAATAGCACCTTTATGAGCAAATATTATGTATTCATCTCTACCAAAATTAAATACTGAACCTTGTATATCTCTAACATATTCAACTATAATTTTATCAAGGTCGCATCTTTTAATCATATTAGAGTAATACTTGTCCATACTTTCTTTATAATCTACTAAACTAAGAATCTCTACACCTATTTGAGAGTGTTTAGCTTTATTTAATTCATACTTACTTTTTAGTTCATTATAACTTACTCTTATAAGAGGTCTAGTTGCTTCTAGTCTAAATACTGGATATCCTTTTGATTTTAAGCAATTATAAACATTTGCAAGTCCAGTTAGCATTACATCTGTTTTTTTACTTTCAAATAAATCAATATGCCATTTAGCATAATCCATTTCAGAAATATCATTAGAATAAGGCATAGAATATACATTATTAATATCAAAGTCAATTTCATATAAAGCATCACTTAAAATCTCATTATCAACTACATCTATACTAAACTTATTAAAATTTATATTACTGTTTTTTATTTGCCAAAGAGCCTTAACAATACTTGCATTACCTCTTGATACAAAAACATTAGGCAAGTTTATTTTATACTTAGCTTTAACAGACTCATAAACTCCACAACCTGTAAATATTATCCCATCACATTCATTTTCACAATCTACTATTACTTCTGGTGCATCTACTAACTTTTCTCTTATATATAATTTTATCTCTAAATCATTATCTATTTCATTTAAATATTCTTTTATTTTTTTACTAGAATCTAAAGGTCCTATAACTCCTATCTTCATAAATATCCTCCAAAACCACTAAATTAATTACATATTATGAATTTACTATAACATAGTATATATTATGATAGAAGGAATTTATAAAATATAGAAATACAAACAATTTATCGTTTAAAAAAGAGGTAAACAATAGACTTTATCAAAATATTATAATAAATATATTTTTAGGGGTAGAGATATATGATAAATGATAAAGATTATAAATTACTAGAAATATATGCAAAGGCATATAAAAAAAGTTCATTAAAAGTAGATTTAGTAAGAATAGAAAAATTAGAAAAGAATATGAAAAATTTAAATGAAGAAATAACAGAATATATAAAAGAATTATGTGAATTAGATTTTGAATTTAAAAAAAATACAAGTCCTATTCCAGACCCTATAAAATACTTTATAGAAAATGGAAAGGCAATAGAACAATGGGACTATATAAATAATACACTTTGGGATGGATATTGGAAAAGATGTAGTGGAAGGGATTTAGAGTACTTTATGTCTTATTTAGAATATCCAATAATTTATCCAAATCATAAAAGCTATATTGAAAATAATAAAAATTTAGTAGAAGTATTTAAAAAAGAAACTGGACTTAAAAAAGTTCCATATGGTGTAAAATGTGCAGAGGTACTTAATAAAAAATATTTCAAATAAAAATGTTTTAAAATATAAATTTCTCTATATTTCTAGAAAAAGTTACAAAAAAACTACAAAATTTTAGTTTTATTTGTCGGATAAGATTTACTAAAAAAATATACTGTCGTATAATTATACTAATCGTATATAATGTCAAATTTATCCACAAGGAGAGAATATAGATGAAAGAAAAGATAGCATTAGCAGCACTAGCAGCAGTGCCTATGACCGTAAGTAGTGTTTATGCTTCTGATTTAACAGGAATTGTTACAACAAGTTATTTAAATGTAAGAAGTGGACCTTCAACTAGTCATGCAGTAATATTTAGTGTTAAAAAGGATGAAAAAGTATCAATTGAAGAACAAACAGACGGATGGTACAAAATAAAAACTAATACAGGAAATACTGGATGGGCGTCATCTACATACATATCATTATCTAATAATGAATCAAATGATAATCCTTCTTCAGATAACCAAAGAAGAGTTACAATAGAAGGACTTAACATGAGAAATGGTGCAGGTACTAGTTATAGAGCTATAACTAAATTAAAAAATGGAACAATATTAGAATTAATATCAGAAAACAATGGATGGTCTAAAGTTAAATATGATGGAAGAATAGGTTATGTATATAGTGATTATTTAGAAAAAGTTTCAGATTCTAATATAAATACTAGAGCGAATACTACAAAGGTAGTAAATTATGACTTCTTAAATGTAAGAAGTGGACCATCAACATCTCATTCTATAGTTGGAAAACTAAATAGAGGAGATAAGGTAGGGGTTATATCAGAAAGTAATGGATGGAGTAAAATAAATTACAATGGAAAAGTTTCTTATGTATCTAGTAGATATTTAAGTAATCCATCAAATACAAATCCTGAAAAGCCAGACTCAAATAATGAAAGCGTAAAAGAAACAAAAGTAGTAAACTATGAATTTTTAAATGTAAGAAGTGGACCATCAACATCTCACTCAAAAATAGGAACATTAAAAAAGGGAGATAAAGT
>NZ_JBDPHA010000011.1:0-73545 GCF_039841805.1 Romboutsia sp. 1001216sp1 | reverse complement strand
TATGAATTTTTAAATGTAAGAAGTGGACCATCAACATCTCACTCAAAAATAGGAACATTAAAAAAGGGAGATAAAGTAGGAGTAATATCTGAAAGCAATGGATGGAGTAAAATAAAATATAATGGAAAAGTAGCATACGTATCAAGTACATATTTAAGTAAAGAAAATACAATACCAGAAGCACCAAGTAACCCAGGTGAAAGTATAAAAGAAACAAAAGTAGTAAATTATGAATTTTTAAATGTAAGAAGTGGACCATCAACATCTCACTCAAAAATAGGAACATTAAAAAAGGGAGATAAAGTAGGAGTAATATCTGAAAGCAATGGATGGAGTAAAATAAAATATAATGGAAAAGTAGCATACGTATCAAGTACATATTTAAGTAAAGAAAATACAACACCAGAAGTACCAAGTAACCCAGGTGAAAGTATAAAAGAAACAAAAGTAGTAAATTATGAATTTTTAAATGTAAGAAGTGGGCCATCAACATCTCACTCAAAAATAGGAACACTAAAAAAAGGAGATAAAGTAGGAGTAATATCTGAAAGCAATGGATGGAGTAAAATAAAATACAATGGAAATGTAGCATATGTATCAAGTTCGTACTTAAGTAGTGAAAGTACAACACCAGAAGTGCCAAGTAATCCAGATAATCATACAGTAAAAGTAGTAAACTACGACTTCCTAAACGTAAGAAGTGGACCATCAACATCTCACTCTAAAATAGGTGTTTTAAGCAAGGGTGATGAAGTAAAAGTAAAAGAAGAAAGTAATGGATGGTCAAAAATAGATTACAGAGGAAGTAATGCATATGTTTCTAGTATGTATTTAAGTAACATAGGTTCTAGTGGAGGAAGTGAAACTCCAGATAATGGTGGAGGAACTGCCAATATAAATGGAGCAACTGTAAATCATATACAACTAGGATATACATTAGAAGATCATGTAGTAGTTCAATTAGAAAGAGCACGTGTAGGTGGAAATGTTATAGATTCATCTATAAAAAGAGGATTTGTTACTGCTAGTAGAGCAGACTTAGAATACTACTTAAACCCAAATAACTTTACAGGTAGTACAAAGGGAATGATGCAGTTTTTAAGAACAGATTCATATAAAGGTGGAGTTACTGCTAGTGAATTAAACTCATATTTAAACTCTTTAAGACCAGCATCTTCGGGAACTAATGTATTTTATAATCAAGGGCAAACTTTTATAAATGCAGCTAAAAGATATGATATAGATTTAGCTTATTTAGTATCTCATGCTATGTGGGAAACAGCTTATGGAAGATCAACTTTAGCACAAGGTCAAACTATAACATCATACAAAGGAAAACCACTACCATCACCAGTTAAGGTTTACAACTTCTTTGGTATAGGTGCAATAGACCATAGTGCAAACGTAAGTGGTGCTGAAGCTGCTTATTCAAATGGTTGGACAAGTGTAGAGGCAACAATTGATGGTTCAGCTAAATGGATAGCTCAAAATTACATAAAAAATACAAAATATAAGCAAAATAACATATTTAAAATGAAATTTAACTATGATTACTCATGGCATCAATATGCAACAGATGTAAACTGGGCAAATGGTATATCAGGAGCAATGGTAAAAATAGTTGGCATGTATGATAAAGGAAGCAATTTAGTATTTGATATTCCAAAATATAGCAGATAAATAAAAAAATACCCTCATCTAAGTTAAAAGATGAGGGTATTTTATATATTAAATTAAAAAATTAAAAAATAAGCAACTTTTTAGTGTACATAAGTCGTCTATATATATGTACAAGAAAGGAAGGTTTAAATTATTAATGAAACTGCTAAGCTTAAGCAAAGATTTAAAAGAAAAAAAATTAAAAGACTATATAGTTAAAAACAAAGAGTCATTTTACAAAATAGCTTATAGCTATGTTAAAAATGAATATGATGCCCTAGACATAGTTCATGATGCTATATGTAAAGCTCTTTCTAAAATAGATACATTAAAAGATACGGATAATATAAAGCCATGGTTTTATAAAATACTTATAAATACTACAACAGACTACATAAGGAAAAATAAAAAATACATAGTAGTAAGTGATGATGTTTTAGAAGATTCTAAAATAGATTATGATAAATATAGTGATATAGATCTACTAAGGGCAGTAGATAGCTTAGATGAAATTTATAAAACAGTTATAATACTTAGATACTTTGAAGATATGAAAATAGAGGATATAGCAAAGACATTAGACCAAAATATAAGCACAATAAAAACTAGAATTTATAAGGCTCTTAGTAAGCTTAAAATAAAAATAGACATCAAGAGAGAGGATGGTTAATAATGAAGGATAAAGATAGCTTGAAAATGTTAAAGAAAGATTATGATAATATTAAAATACCAAAAGAATTAGATGATGTAGTAAATGATGCACTAAATAGCAATATAAAATATAGAAAATATCAAAACAAAATGGTAATAGCAGCATCTCTTTTACTTGTTGTTTTAGGCATAAATATTAGCCCAGCATTTGCTCAAACTCTTTCTAAAATACCGATAATAGGAAATTTAGTAAAAATAATAACTATAAAAAATTACAGTATAGATGAAAATGGATATAAGGCATCAATAGATGTTCCAAAAATAAGCGGATTAACAGATAAAAAATTAGAGTACAAATTAAATAGTGAGTTTGAAAAAGAAGGAAAAAAATTATACGAAGATTTCTTAGAAGAAATGGAAATATTAAAATCAGATAAAGTACAAGGGCATAGCTTAGTAGAATCTTGGTATGAAGTATTAACAGATAACGAAGATTTGTTTTCAGTAGTAGTTTACACTCATTATGCACAAGGTTCATCAAATACAATAAGAAAATTTTATAATATAGATAAAAAAAATGAAACAGTATTGTCTTTAGAGGGGATGTTTAAAAATAATGACTATATAAATGTTATAAGTCAAAATATAAAAGAACAAATGAGAGACAATATGAAAAAAGATAAGAATAAACATTATTGGATAGATGATGAAATAAAAGAAATGAATTTTAAGTTTATTGATAAAAATCAAGATTTTTATATAAATAAAAATGGTGAACTTGTTATATGCTTTGATAAGTATGACGTAGCGCCAGGGTATATGGGATTAGTTGAATTTACTATACCTAATAATGTAATAAAACCATTACTTAATAAATAGGGGGAAATAGGGGAGAATGAATAAAAAGGTTATTGACATAATGTTTTGTACTGGATGTATAGGGCTTATAATATCTATGTACATAATAATGTCAAAATAATTAATATATTTTAATATTTAGGGAAAATGTCTCAAAATTATTATTTTGAGACATTTTTAATTTAAAAAATATAAGAGTATGTAAAGCTATGCAACTTTTTTTGTATATCGTAAAATAGTATCTATATTATGTTCTCTTACAACACTTTTAAGATTTCCAAAGTTATAAGTAGCAAGTGCATACTCTTTTACCTTGTTAAATATAAACTCTTCATGGCTATTTTTAATGTTTACCATAGATTTAGCATTATTCCAAGCTGTAACTTCTCGATTAATAAGATTTTTCTTTAAAGCAATAAGGTTTTTTTCTAAATCATCAGGAATATTTTCTTTATGGATATTGTTATTACTAACGTCTATATCGTATTCTATTATTTTATCTATTATTGAATATATTATAGCGCTGTATTGTTCCTTAGATTTATATATATTTTTATCTACAATATGACCAACCTCGTGAGATACAACAAACTTAGCAATTAGAGATATAGAATCTTCGCTAATTTCAACACAAACACCATTTGAGTTTACAAAGTTAAAAAAATTATAGCAAAAAGATAAAAAGCTATGTCTAGAAGCAAGTATTGATCTTAGTCTAGGTAAAGCACATATAGGAATATTTTTATATTTAAAATAAAATAAAAATACTCTTTTGTTTAGGTTTAGACTACTTAAAGAAGATTTAAATAATTTTTTTTCGCCTAATGTTTTATAATAAGTTGTTATTTTTCTATAATTATTTTCGTTAAAGGTAGCCATATTAACACCGCCTAATTATATAGTCTTTTAATATAATATTAAAATAGGTGCAATTTGTAGCTAATCCAAATTAAAATAGTATATATGGGTATAAATATAGATAACTCTAAAACTTAAAAACTGTGATATAATATATTACTAAGTTTTGAAGGGAGGATACTATGGAAACTGTTAGTGAATACTTAGATAAACTAGAAATAAACAATAATATATTAAAAAAACAACTAAAAGAAGTTTATATAAACAAAGTAACTTACTTTAAAGAAGACAAAATAGTATATTTTTATTTAAACTCAAAATCTATAATATCCTATGAAGTACTTGATATGTTAAAGGAAGACTTGCACAATAAGCTAGACTACTTTAAAGATATAAAAATAAAAATAAGATATACAGGGCTTGATAGAAAAGCTAATAAAGACATTATAAAAATGTACTGGGTAAATATATTATATATTTTAAAAAGACTTTGCCCATCTATAGCAGGATGGTATAGGCAAGTTGAGTATATGTGTATAGATGATTTACTAAAAATAAAAATTCCAAAAGGAATATTTTATGAAAGACTTATAAAACAAAATGTAGTATATGTATTAAAAAGTGTGTTAAGTGAGGAGTTAGGAATAGATATTAATATAGTCATGGAAAGGGCTATAGATGAAGATGTAAACATTGAAAGAATATTAAGAAAAAGCGATAAAATAATAGAAGATAAGATTAAAGATTTAGAAATACAAGCAACTAATGAACCTAAAGAAGATGAAGAAGAGGCTTATGTTATAAGACCTGAATTTGATGAACATCTAATATATGGTGAAAATGTACATGCTATGGTAGAAAAAATAGAATCTCTTAACCAAGAGTCAGGTACAGTAGCAGTAGTTGGTGATATATTTGATATAGAAATTAAAGAACTTAGAAATGGTAAAATATTATTTATAGCATCTATTACAGATTACACAAGTTCTGTAAGCTGTAAATTATTCTTAAACGATACTAATAAAGATAAAGTCATTGATAATGTTAAAAAAGGTTCACATGTAAAAATAAAAGGTGATGTTATGTATGACACTTACCAAAGAGAACTTACAATGACTATAAGTGGTATAAGAAAAGAAGAAAAAGAAGAGAAAAAAGATTTATCTGAAAATAAAAGAGTTGAACTTCATGCACATACTCAAATGTCATCAATGGATGCACTTTGTTCTACTAAAAAGCTTATAGAAAGAGCTGCAAAATGGGGACACAAAGCAATAGCAATAACTGACCATGGAGTGGTTCAAGCTTTCCCAGAGGCTATGGGTGCAGCTAAGGCTAATGATATAAAAGTATTATATGGTGTAGAAGGATATTTAGTAGAAGACTCAAAAGATATAATAGAAGATGCTAATGATAAAGAACTATCACAAAGCTTTGTGGTATTTGATATAGAAACAACAGGGTTTTCTAATACTAATGATAAAATAACTGAAATAGGTGCAGTTAAAATAGAAAACTTTGAAATAGTAGACAATTTTAGTGAACTTATAAACCCACAAAAAGATATATCATATAAAATCCAAGAACTAACAGGTATAACTAATGATATGGTAAAAGATAAACCAACAATAGAAGAAATACTACCTAAGTTTATGGAGTTTATAGGAGATAGTGTGCTAGTTGCTCACAATGCAGAATTTGATATTGGATTTATAAGAGAAAAATGTAGACAACAAAATATAGAATTTAATAATAAAAGTATAGATACACTTACACTAGCTAGAATATTACTTCCAGATTTAAAAAGGCATAGATTAAATGTAGTAGCAAAAGCACTAGGTGTACCACTTTTAAATCACCATAGAGCTGTAGATGATGCAAGAGCTACTGCTTTAATATTTCAAAAGTTTTTAGATATGCTAGTAAAAAAAGGTGCAAATACCTTAAAAGAAGTAAATGAAATATTAGGTAAAGTTGATTATACAAAGCTAGGAACTAATCATATAACTTTACTTGCAAAAGACTACACAGGGCTTAAAAATCTATACAAAATAGTATCAGATGCCCATGTTAATCATTTTTACAGAGCACCAAGAATACTAAAAAGCTTCTTACAAGAACATAGAGAAGGACTTATAATAGGTTCTGCTTGTGAAAATGGACAGGTATATCAAGCAGTAAAGAAAAATGTTGATGATGAAGAAATGGCAAAAATTATAGAATTATATGATTATATAGAAATAATGCCAATAGATAATAATAAATTTATGATTCACAAAGGTGAAGTAGAAGATGAAGAAGAACTAAGAGATTTAAATAGAAAAATGGTAGAGGTAGCACATAAATTTGGAAAAATACCAGTAGCTACAGGAGATGTTCACTTCTTAGATGAACACGAAGCTGTTCTTAGAACAATACTTAAATACTCTCAAGGATTTAAAGTAGATGAAGAAGAAACATATCTTCATTTTAGAACAACAGATGAAATGCTAAGGGAGTTTAGTTACTTAGGAGAAGAGCTAGCTTATGAAGTTGTAGTTACTAATACCAATAAAATAGCTGATATGGTAGAAAATATACTACCAATACCTGATGGAACATATCCTCCAGAAATAGAAGGTTCAGATGTAGAACTTAGAGAAATGTGCTACAACAAGGCAAAAAGAATATATGGAGATCCACTTCCAGAAGTTGTTCAAAATAGACTTGATAGAGAGCTAAACTCTATAATAAAAAATGGATATGCCGTAATGTATATTATCGCCCAAAAGCTGGTTACAAAGTCATTAAGAGATGGATACTTAGTTGGTTCAAGAGGTTCAGTTGGTTCATCAGTAGCAGCGACAATGAGTGATATAACAGAAGTTAATCCACTTCCAGCTCACTATATATGTGAAAATGAAGATTGTAAATACTCATATTTCTATGAAATAGGTGAATGGGGTTCTGGAGTAGATTTACCAGACAAGGATTGCCCAAAGTGTGGAAGAAAGCTTAAAAAAGATGGACATGATATACCATTTGAAGTTTTCCTTGGATTTGAAGGGGATAAAGAACCAGATATAGACCTTAACTTCTCTGGAGAATACCAACCAGTAATACACAAATACACAGAAGAACTATTTGGTGAAGGATATGTTTATAGAGCAGGTACAATAGGTACAGTAGCTGAAAAAACAGCCTTTGGATATGCTAGAAAATATGTAGAAGAAAATAATATACAAGTACCAACAGCAGAGGTAGTAAGACTATCTAATGGGTGTACAGGAGTAAAAAGAACATCAGGACAGCATCCAGGTGGAGTTATGGTTGTACCACATTATAAGGATGTATATGATTTTACACCAATACAATATCCTGCCAATGATACAAGTTGTGGAGTAATAACAACACACTTTGACTACCACTCTATAAGTGGTAGAATACTAAAGCTAGATATACTTGGGCACGACGTTCCGACCATAATAAGAATGTTAGAAGATATAACAGGAATAGATGCAACAGAAATACCTTTAGATGACAAAGAAACAATGTCACTATTTACTTCAACAGATGCATTAGGAGTAACACCAGAGGAAATTAACTGTCCTATAGGTTCACTTGCAATACCTGAGTTTGGTACAAAGTTTGTTAGACAAATGTTACTTGATACAAAACCAACAACATTTGCAGAACTAGTACGTATATCAGGACTTTCTCATGGTACTGACGTTTGGCTAAACAATGCACAAGAGCTTGTTCAAAAGGAAATAGTTGGACTTAAAGATGTTATATCAACACGTGACGATATAATGAACTACCTTATATTTAAAGGACTTCCACCAAAGATGGCATTCACCATAATGGAAAATGTTAGAAAAGGTAGAGGATTAAAGCCTGAACATGTTGAGCTAATGGAAGCTAACAACGTACCAGAATGGTATATATGGTCATGTAAACAAATAAAGTACATGTTCCCTAAAGCACATGCCGTAGCATATGTTATGATGTCATTTAGACTAGCATACTGTAAGGTTCATTATCCAGAAGCTTTCTATGCAACTTACTTTACAACAAAGGCAGAAGACTTTGATGCTGATTTAATAGTTAAGGGACTACCTGCAATTAAAGCTAGAATAAATGAAATAGAAAGTTTAGGAAATGACGCAACAACTAAAGAAAAAAATATGCTTACAGTACTTGAAGTTGCACTTGAAATGTATGCAAGAGGTATAAAAATACTTCCAGTTGATATATATAAATCAGATGCAAGTAAATTCCAAGTTGCAGGAGAAAAGATGCTACTTCCTCCAATGATAGCCCTACAAGGGGTTGGGGAAAATGCAGCAATAAATATACAAAAAGAAAGAGAAAATGGAGAATTTATTTCTAAAGAAGACTTAAGAAAGAGAACCAAGATTTCTAAGACCGTTATAGAAACATTAACTAGTCACGGTTCACTTAATAATATGAGTGACGAAAACCAATTATCTTTATTTTAAAAAAAATAGTAATAAAATACATTAAAGCTTAGGTATAACCTAAGCTTTTTTATTTAAAAACTATTTATAATTTATAGTTTAAAAAAAGTACAAATTTAAATAATCCATTTTTTAACAATAAATGTTTTAGATAAAAAATAATAGGGTATATTAAACTCATAGACATTAAGTAACAATCATTGGAGGAATTTTTATGAATAGGAAAGAGTTAAAAGAACTTTCTAAAAGTCAACTAAAGGGTAATTGGAATGTACCAGTATTAGCTATGTTAGCTTATTCAATAGTAATGTTTTTAGTATCATATCTAGATAATAGCGAGTCTTTATTTGTATCATTAATTGGAATAATACTTGCTTTAGTTATAGAATCATGGTTCTTTGTAGCATATCCGAAATTATCTCTAAACCTTATAGAAGATGAAAGCGTTGATTTTAGTGATTTATCAGTATCAAATAAAACTTTCTTTAAATCTTTAGGATTTTCTGTATTAGTAGGTATAATATTAATAATAGTATATATTGTATTAATGTTTAGTTTTGTAGGTGGATTTACAATAAGTTTATTAAGCGCAAATGATTTATTTGAAGCTATAGCACCAATGGTAATTGCAGGCATTATATTATGGTTAATATCAATAGTAATTCAATTAGCAATTTCTATGGTACCATTTATACTTGCAGATAAAGAAGAAGTAGGAGTATTTAAATCAATATCTCTTAGTATAAAAATGATGAAAGGTCATAAATGGAGATTATTCGTTATATGGATAAGCTTTATAGGATGGGCTATATTAAGTATATTAACTTTAGGAATAGGATTTTTATGGTTATCACCATACTTTACTTTAACTATGGCTAACTTCTATAAAGAACTAGATAAAGAATATAACGCTAAACATATAGATTAAAAGTAAAAGGAGCTTAATTTAAGCTCCTTTTTTATTGTAATTTTTATAAATTTATATTGATAATTATGATGAAAAATTCTTGCAAATCGTTTAAAATAGTACATTTAAACAAGGTTAATTTAAGTTAAATAGAAAGCATTTAAAAGAAAATAAAATAAAAAGCTATCTATTATTAATAGCATGTGCTATAATAATACTTGTAGCGATACAAAATCGATACACAAATAAATTAAGAGAGACCTAGAAATAGGTTCACAGGAGTATTTTTTAATGATAAATGGAATAGTAAAATGGTTTAACAATGAAAAAGGATTTGGTTTTATATCAGTAGAAGGTGGAGATGATGTATTCGTACATTTTACAGCTATACAAACTGATGGGTTTAAATCATTAGAAGAAGGTCAAAAAGTAAACTTTAATATAGTTAAAGGTGCTAGAGGTCCTCAAGCGGAGAATGTAACTATATTATAATATATATATGTTCGGAAAAAGACACATTATGTGTCTTTTTTTATTGTAATTAAATATTAGTAAAAACATATAAATAAATTTTTACACAGTTAGTTTATATAATATGTTAAAAAACATCTGTTTTAGTGGACATTTATAAAAATTACAAGTACTGTTATAATTAGATTAACAATAGTTATCTGATTTAAAGTATGTATTTAGTTTCATTAAGGGGGATAATTTATGAATTTAACTATAAAGAGAAATATATGTATTTTGATGGGTATTTTATTAGTTACTATTATCAAAATTGATATAATGATTCCGAATATTAATATTTTATTGGCAATAGGTTGTTTTTATAAAGCATATAAGGTTAATAAATTACTAAAAAATAAAGAGAACAAGTCTATTTAGGATAATTAATGTTAATATATTATTCTATTTTATATGTTTAGTGAAACATATTTTTTCGCGAACATATTTAATTTAGTTAATGATATATCTAAACGTATTTGTAATATACTTAAAATTGTACATGAAATTAAAATGACCTATTTATAGGTCATTTTTTATTATATTTTTTTAAATTTAGACTAGCAAATCTTAGAACTATTGGTCATACATTTGAATATATATATATTGTAAGTAAAAGTTTAAGGAGGGATGAGATTTTGACTAGAGTAGAATTAAAACAACTTTCTAAGAGTCAACTTAAAGGCAATTGGAAAACCCCAGTATTAGTCATGTTAGTATATACCATAGCAACCATGGCTCTTTCTTTTATGTCTGAATTTTCAAGTTCAATGGGTATATACTTAATTAGTACAATATTTTTAATTGGATTAGCAATATGGTTTTCTGTAGGATTTGCTAATTTCTTTTTAAGATTTAGCGAAACTGATGGAAAAGCTAAGTTTGATGACTTATTAGTATCTAAAAAATCAATATTAAAATCATTAGGATTATTTGCTTTAATGTTTGTTATAGGAATTGTATTAGGTATTATAATAGTTTTTGCCACATCATCTATGATAGTTTTTAGTGAAAGTGTATCTACTGGTATGATAGTAGGTGTATTAATATTTGCAATAGTATTATCTATACCTATTGTTATACTTGAACTAGCTTTAGCTATGACACCATATATCTTTGTTGATAAAGAAGAACTTGGTTTAATTGATTCAATAAAACTTAGTATAAAAATGATGAAAGGTAATAAATGGAGTTTATTTGTTATTAACCTAAGTTTTATAGGATGGGCACTTTTATGTATTCTTACTTTAGGTATAGGGTATTTATGGTTAGGACCATATATACAATTAACTATTACTAATTTCTATATAGACTTAGATAATAATTTTAAAGAAATATCAATTTAAAAATAATCTAAAATAAAAAGGCTGATTAAAATCAGTCTTTTTATTTTAGATAAAGTAGAAAACTATATTAAAATAATATATTAAGATGTGTGATAAAATAAATTAATAATAAAGGAAAGTTTATTGGAGGAGATAATTTTGATATTTACTATAGGACAAGTAGCCAAAATGTATAATATAAGCCATGATACGTTAAGATATTACGATAAAATAGATCTATTAAAACCAAGCTTAAAAAAAGATAATGGATATAGATATTACACAATAAGGGAAATAGAATTACTTGAGATAATATTAGTAGCAAAGCAACTAGAAATACCAATAAAAGACATAAAAGATATTATAAAAAAGGAAGATGAAAGTAGTTACATAGAATTATTTAAAAATCACAAAAAGTTGTTAGAAGAAAAAATAGAGTATTTGACAAAATTAAAGGATGAAGTACAACACTCTATAGATGCAACAACTCAAATGAAAAACTTTTCTAATAAGGAAAAAGAAAAATTTGAAAATGTATATATAGAAAAGGATATTATATATTTTAATCAAAATGATTATAACCACTTTGGAAAATTTTTAAATAAAAAAAATCTAATATTAAAAATAGATAATATTAATAATGAGAATATACTTTTTAATGAAAATATAATTGGGTTTGAACTAGATAATGAAGCTATTAGTAATGATGCAAAATACGAAAAAATTAAATATAAGGGAAATTATATTTTATTAACTAGAAAAGATACTGCATCTAACATAGAAAAATTTATAGAAGAATGTATAAAGGAAATTTATAAAGATAAAAAAATAGAAAAAAATATAAATGTATTTATGGAATGTTTATTTACGCTATTAAAAAAGAGTAAAAAAAACATATACTTCGTAAAAATTTATATAGAAAATATTAGATAAAGTCTTGACTATGGAGTTAGTCAAGACTTTATTATTATACAAAGAAAGTAATTCACATATAGAATTTATCTTGTATTAATAAATATAACAATTGATAGATTAGGAGGGGACAATATGCAAGAGAATATACTAGGGAGCGAAAAAATACCTAGATTATTTATGAAATATTCTATACCAGCTATAATATCTATGGTAATTACAGGTATGCAGACAGTAGTAGATGGAATATTTGTCGGAAATGTACTAGGACCAAATACCATGGCTAGTGTAAATATAGCAGCACCATTTATGCAAGTTATAATAGCTTTATCTATGATAATGAGTATAGGTTCACAAAGTTATATGGGGCTTAGTTTAGGTGATGGTAATGTAGCTAAAACACAAAATATATTTAAGACAACTATGATATTTATATTAGTTTTTGGATTTGGTATAACATTATTTGGATTTACAATGAACTCACAAATAGCATATATGCTAGGTTCTAGTGATATATTATTAAAAGATGTTTCTTTATATATTAAGACACTTTCAGTATTTACAATACCAATGTCTTTAATGTTTTTATTTGGTTTTTCGGGAAGAATAATGGAAAAACCTCAACTTTACTTTTATGGTTCTATATTAAGCTTATTTGCAAATATAACATTAAACTATACATTAATATATAAGCTAAAACTTGGAATTGTAGGAGCTGCAACTGCTACAGGGTTAGCATACTCTTTAGCATTTTTAGTTGTAGTATGGCCTGCATTAAATAAAAAAAACATAATAAACGTATTTGTTGGAAAGTTTGATAAGTCTGTAATATTTCCAGTAATTTATAATGGTTCATCAGAAGGAATAAATTCAATAGCCACAGCCACTAGTGCATATTTATTTAATATGGCATTTATGAACATAGCAGGAGAGAGCGGTGTAGCAGCTTTTACTGCTATAAATTATGTAGCTCAATTTGGTGTACTTTCAATGTTTGGTATATCTGATGGTATAGGACCTATAGTTAGCTACAATTATGGAAGTAAGAAATTTGATAGAGTAAAAGCTATAATGAAATTATCTGATAAAGTTATAATAACCATAGGAATAATAATATTTACTTTATTATTCTTCTTTGGAAGAAATTTAGTTAATATATTTGTAAATGGAAATGAAGAAATATTAAATATAGCATCTGTAGGAGCAAAGATATATGCATTTGCATTTTTCGTAAATGGATTTAATATAGTTAATTCTGGATACTTTACAGCTATAGGATATGCTAAAGAATCAGTAATAGTAGCTTCATGTAGAGGTTTAATATTTATAATTATAGGCATATTTACATTACCTAATATATTTGGAATAAATGGTATATGGATGAGTGTACCTTTTGCAGAATTAATTACCTTATTTATTGGAATTAAACTTATGAAAAAGTCCTATAAAGTTATGGATAAAAAATATGAAGTAAGTATTAACGGTGCTTAGAAAAATAAATAGAAAACTATAAACCCTTGTAAATTACAAGGGCTTCTTTATTGGAGATAAACAAACTAAAGCTAAAAAGTGGGGGTAAGAAAAAACGACGGGGGGATAAAATATTTAACTAAATTATTTTGTAATCAAATCTTTACCATATATAATTAAAATTAATATATCATATATATGATAAAGATTATGGAGGGGTTATGTGGAGTATATATACAAATTTATAGAGTTTGCAGAAGAAAGTGGTATGATAAATTTAATATTTTGGGGAGCTACAATAGCATATCTAATACATATATATTATAAAAAAGAAGAAAGTGAAAAATACCTACCTTTAAAATTAGTAGGATTTTTTATACTTGGAGCATTTAGATTAGAATTTGCATTTAACTGGTATCCAATAATAATACCAGCAGGATTTTTATTATATTGGTTTTTATTAAAAAACAAAGAAAGACCAAATAGTATTATAAAGAAAAAAGCAACAATCCTAGGAGTTTTAATGTTATATTCAACTATATTAAGCAATATTATATATGATGTAGCAGATTATAGAGATATAAAATTTGATATAAAAAATATATCTATGGATACATTAAAAGAAGATTATGAAACAATAAAAAATGAATTAGGATTATCATGGGAAACGGATATAGTAAATTTTGAAGTAAAATATGACAATAATAAAAAAATAAAATTACTAGATATGTATATAGAGGATAAAGTAAATAACAAACTTGTAAGTATAGGAATATATAATGGTGATTATTCTGTAAAACAAAGCAAAATAAGCAACAAAGGTCAGATTGTAGAGAATGAATTTAACACGACAACTGAAGAACTATTAGAAATCATAGATAATATAGAATTAAAAAAATATGATAAAGCAGATATTTATACTATAAAATATGAAAATGATTTAAGTTATATAGAAAATAAAAAAGCATATATAGTTAATTCATCTAATTATTCAACTGATAAACTATATCCTAATAGTGATATAATTAAGGCTAGTGGTATTATGTACATTCCTATGGAAAAAGTAAGTGAAGGCTCATGGAGTAACATAGACTACAAATACTACCTAACAAACTATGAAATATCTTCTAATGAAGAAGATTATGAGGATTTAGAAATAACTATAAAAAATATAAATAATAATAAAAGTGTATTAATAGATGATATATATGAAAAATACAAATTAATGGAAGACCTTAATTCTATACATATAACTAGATGGCATGGAGAAAATGATATAGATTTAGAGCCAGACTTATTTATAAAAGATAATGAAGGAAATAGATTAGGATTATGTAGTAAAGATAAAGGCTTTGCCAGAAGGGATATAGGAGAGACTAGTGTATGGTATATAGTTCCTAGTGATTTATACGAAAAAATAAATATATATACAATGAAATAATAATTATGATAATTCTATATGAATATGAATTTTGATAAAAAGGAGGGGATTTAGTGGATTTATATGTAAATAGCCTAACTAATAAACAACTTAATAAAACTAAAATTTGTATTTCGTTTGATTTGGCAGCAAATGAATCACCATATTACGAGATGGCTTACAGTGAAAATGAAGAATTAAATTTTAGGCCAGAATATGTGGATTTGTGTGCTAAATCAGCACAAAATATATGGGATAAGTGTAATTTTTCAAATGATTTGACTGTTTTATTTGAAGATAAATATAATACTTATCATAAAGGAGAAAAGGAGTTTATAGAAAATTGCTTAAATTCACCAACTTGTTTTGTTTATTCTTTTGAATGGAACGATGAAGGTGAAAAATTTAAGGCAACACGATATATCTGGGTTACTAACAAAATAGATAGTAAATCACTCTTTAGGAAAATAATTCTTTCTGATATAGGTGAAGATACAGTTTTAGATGGTGCAGTATATATTATAGACAATAAAACTAAAAATGTATTCTTTTTATATGATGATAGAGGCGTTGATATTTATTCTAATGATGAAAAATTTATATATAAAATGAAGAATTATTATTTATAATGTAATATTGATTAGTGTAAAATTAATAACTCTATCTTAGTATATATTGAAATAACTATGATAGAGTTATTTTTATTTGATATTTATCATAAAGTTGGCTAACATAGCTGAAACAACCTTTTTCTGTATAATTTCTTTAATGACCTATTATAGGTCATTTTTTATTTTACAAATAAATTATTTGAATGTGACAAAGTCACAGAACTAAAAATTAAAAATTAATATAATACTTCTATAAGAAATATAGGAGGGAATAATTATGAAAATAAGAAAAAAGGCAATTATAGATACAAATCACTGTGTAGCTTGTGGAACTTGTATAAAAGAATGTCCACTAAACCTTATAAGCATAGAACAAGGTGTATTTGCAAAAATTAACCTAGAAAAATGTGTAGGATGTGGAAAATGTGCTAAAGCATGTCCTGCATCTGTTATAGAAATAAAAAGCATGGAGGAATGTATATAATGAAAAAGAAAACTTGGAAAGAGTATATGTGGATATTAAGTGCTCTATATTTATTCCTAGGGTTATTTAATATATTATTTGCATGGCTAGGATTACAATGCTTTACAATACCTTTAGTTATGGCAATATTAGGAAAAGGCAAAGCATACTGCAATACTTACTGTGGGAGAGGTCAACTATTAAATTTAATGGGAAATAAAATGAAACTATCAAAATACAATGATATTCCTAAGTTTCTAAAAAGTAAGTGGTTTAGATATGGATTTTTAATATTTTTTATGACAATGTTTATAAATATGTTGTTTATGACATACTTAGTATTTAACCAAACTAATAGCCTAAAAGAAGTTATAACAATACTTTGGACATTCAAAATGCCATGGAAAGTAGCTAATGTAAGTATGGTAAGCCCCTGGGTAGCACAATTTGCTTTTGGATTTTATAGTATGATGATTACATCTACATTACTAGGTGTAATTACAATGCTTTTATATAAGCCTCGTTCTTGGTGTGTTTATTGTCCAATGGGAACAATGACTCATATAATATCAAAGGCTAAATATAAATAAAATGGCTTAGAAACATAGTAATTTCAAAAAATTTGCAATTAAACCTTATATATGTTATTATAGTATATAAAATAATACATTTTGCAAACACTAAGAGTGAGACCAGAAGTTCTCACTCTTTTGTTTTAAATAAACTGACAACTGAATAGGAGGGAAAAATATGAAAAAGAGTATAGAAGCTACTATAGAAGAATTAGTATCAGAAATAACTGAACCACTTAATTTTGAAATAGTAGATGTAGAATATGTAAAAGAAGCTGGCGAGTATTACTTAAGAGTATACCTAGATAAAGAAGGCGGAATATCATTAAATGATTGTGAAGCTGTAAGTAGACAATTAAGCGAAGTTTTAGACGTTAAAGATCCTATAAAAGATAACTACTTCTTAGAAGTATCTTCACCAGGACTTGATAGACCGCTTAAAAAAGATAAAGACTTTGTAAGATACGCTGGAAGAGACGTTGAGATAAAATTATACAAACCACTAAATGGCTCAAAGCAATTTGAAGGTACATTAGTTGGATTAACAGATGAAAATACTATAAAAGTTATAATAAATGATGAAGAAGTTGAATTTAATAGAAAGGAAGTAGCTCTTGTAAGACTTGCAATAAAGTTTTAATAAGATAGCTTAGGGTAAAAATAAAATGAACCACGAATTTATAGAAGCATTAGATGAGTTAGAAAAAGACAGAGGAATAGATAAAGAAATACTTATAGACACTATAGAACAAGCTCTTTTAACAGCATACAAGAAAAACTTTGGTTCTGCTCAAAACGTAAGAGTTGAGTTTGATAGAGAAAGAGGAGACGTTAAAGTATTCTCTCAAAGAGTAGTAGTTGATGAATCAGATTTATACGATACATTCTTAGAAATAGAATTAGCAGACGCTAGAGAAATAAGTCCAAACTACGAATTAGGAGATATAATAGAAAATGAAGTAACTCCTATGGACTTTGGAAGAATAGCTGCTCAAACTGCTAAGCAAGTAGTTGTTCAAAGAATAAGAGAAGCAGAAAGAGAAATAGTATACAATGAATTTATGGATAAAGAAAATGAAATAGTTACAGGAGAAGTAGCTAGAGTAAACAAAAACATAGTTCATGTTAATCTTGGAAGAATAGAAGCAATAATGACTCCACAAGATCAAATACCTGGTGAAACATACAGAGCTGGTCAAAAAATAAAGGTATACATATTAGAGGTAAAGAAAACTAATAAAGGACCTCAAATAGTAGTATCAAGAAGTCATCCAGGATTAGTTAAGAGATTATTTGAATTTGAAGTTCCAGAAATATTTGAAGGTATAGTTCAAGTTAAATCTATATCAAGAGAAGCTGGTTCTAGAACTAAGATGGCAGTTAAGTCAATAGATGAAAAGATAGATCCAATCGGAGCTTGTGTAGGACCAAAAGGTTCAAGAGTTAAAAACATAGTTGATGAATTAGGTGACGAAAAGATAGATATAATAAAATACAGTGATGATCCAGCTGAATTTATATGTGCAGCACTTAGCCCATCAAAAGTTGTTAAGGTTGATATAAATGAAGAAGAAAAATCTGCTTTAGTAGTAGTACCTGATTACCAATTATCACTTGCAATAGGTAAAGAAGGACAAAATGCTAGACTTGCAGCTAAGCTTACTAACTGGAAAATAGATATAAAAAGTGAATCTCAAGCAGGGTTAGAGCCTCAAGAAACTAACATAGACGCTGAGTAATAAAGGAGGGGTACTCTTTGCAAAAACAAAAAAAGGTTCCTCAAAGAAAATGTATAGCATGTCAAGAAAGAGATGCAAAAAAAGGGCTAATAAGAATAGTTAAGACTAAGGAAGGTCAAATATTTTTAGACCCAACAGGAAAGGCAAACGGTAGAGGTGCATATATATGTAAGGATGTAGAATGTCTAAAAAAAGCTATAAAAAGCAAAGCTTTAAATAGAGCATTCAAAATGGAAGTTCCATCTGATGTATATGACAATCTACTTAAGGAGCTAGAAAGTTATGAAGACTAGTGAAGCAAAAATATATTCATTTTTAGGCCTTGCCACAAGAGCAGGGAAGATAGTGTCTGGCGAATCTACTTTAGCTGACCTTAAAAAAGGGAAGGTAAATCTAGTTATAGTAGCAGATGACGCATCTGATAATACTAAAAAGTTATATAAAGATAAATCATCATATAGAAGTATACCGTATGTATACTTCTCAACAAAGCTACAACTAGGGCTAGCTATAGGAAAAGCTCCTAGAGCAGTCATAGGTATAAAGGACAAAAACTTTGCTGATAAAATCAGTGAGTTGATGGAAACACAAAAAATATAATAGGGGGTGGTCTTGTGTCAACAAGAGTATACCAAATCGCAGAAGAATTGAAAGTATCAAATGAAGAAATGATACAAAAGTTAAAAGAATTAGATATAGATGTAGAAAACGAAAACTCTGAAATAGCAGAAGATGAATTAGAGTTAGTTATAGACATATTAAAAGAAGAAATAGCAGCGGCTAAAGGAAATATATTAAAAATAGAAGGAAAATTAACTGTTCAAGAATTAGCTAATGCCCTTGATAAGTCAGCTTCAGAAATAATAATGAAGCTTATGAAAATGGGAACTATGGCTACAATAAACCAAGAATTAAACTTCGAAATAGCTTCACTTGTTGCTAAGGACTACGGATTTGAATTAGTAGTTGGAGGAGCAGATGAAGAAGAAGTTGAAGCAATAGATGCTTTAATGGAAATAGAAGAAGATAAAGAAGAAGACTTAAAGCCTAGACCTCCAGTTGTTACAGTTATGGGACACGTTGACCACGGTAAAACATCTTTACTTGATGCAATAAGATCAACAAACGTAACTTCAAGAGAAGCAGGTGGAATAACTCAACATATAGGTGCTTCTGAAGTAATGGTAAATGGACAAAAGATAGTATTTTTAGATACTCCAGGACATGAAGCCTTCACAGCAATGAGAGCTAGAGGAGCACAAGTAACTGATATAGCAATATTAGTTGTTGCAGCAGATGACGGTATAATGCCTCAAACTGTTGAAGCTATAAACCATGCTAAAGCTGCTGAAGTACCATTAATAGTAGCTATAAACAAAATAGATAAACCAGCAGCTAACCCTGATAGAGTTAAGCAAGAATTAGCTGATCAAGGATTATTAGTTGAAGACTGGGGTGGAGATGTTATAGCAGTTCCAGTTTCAGCACTTAAAGGTGAAGGAATAGATACTTTACTTGAAATGATATTATTAGTTGCAGAAGTTGAAGAATTCAAAGCTAACCCTGATAAAAGAGCTGTTGGTACTGTTGTAGAAGCAGAGCTTGATAAGGGAAGAGGACCAGTTGCTACTGTACTTGTTCAAGGTGGAACACTTAAAGTTGGAGACCCAATAGTATGTGGTACTGCAAGTGGTAAAGTAAGAGCAATGATAAACTCTAAAGGAAAAAGAGTTAAAACTGCTGGACCATCTACTGCTGTAGAAATATTAGGTTTATCAGAAGTTCCACAAGGTGGAGATCAATTTGTTGCTGTAGCTACTGAAAAGATAGCAAGAAGTGTAGCTGAAAAGAGAGCTCAAATGGCTAGAGAAGAAATGTTAAAATCTAACCAAAGAATGTCTCTTGATGATTTCTTCAGTCACATGAATGATGCTGATGTAAAAGAATTAAACATAGTTGTTAAAGCTGATGTTCAAGGTTCAGTTCAAGCTGTTAAGCAATCACTTGAAAAATTATCTACTGAAGAAGTAGCAGTTAGAGTTATACATGGTGGTGTTGGTGCTGTAACTGAGTCAGATGTTATGCTTGCTGCTGCATCTAATGCTATAATAATAGGATTTAACGTAAGACCTGGAGCTACTGCTGAAACTATAGCTAAAAAAGAATCTGTTGATATAAGATGTTACACAATAATATACAAAGCTATAGAAGATGTTCAAGCTGCAATGCTTGGAATGCTTGATCCAGAACTTAAAGATGAAGATACTGGTAAAGCTGAAGTTAGAGAAACATTCAAATTATCAGGTGTTGGAACAATAGCTGGATGTTATGTAACAAGTGGTAAGATATTTAGAGGTTCTAAGGTAAGAATAGTAAGAGATGGTATAGTAATCCATGATGGACAATTAGCAGCTCTTAAGAGATTCAAAGATGATGTTAAAGAAGTTAACCACGGATACGAATGTGGATTAAGCTTTGTTAACTACAACGATGTAAAAATCGGAGATATAATAGAAGCTTATATAACTAAAGAAGTAGAAAGAAAAAGTTTATAATAAGTTTTAGATAAATAGACAATAATAACAAAAAGATATTTTAAGTCATATAATAATATATTACAAAAACTTTTAAGGTTTAAAACTATGTAATATGTTGTAAATAATTATGGCTAATAAATTAATAGATAAAATCAAAGCACATTAAAGAAATTATATTTACTGCAAATATAATTTCTAATGTGCTATTCTAAAATAGAAGTAAAAGAGGTCGATATTTATGGCATCATATAGCAGAACAAAAAGAATAGCAGAAGAAATAAAAAAAGTTATAAGTACAATGCTTATAAGTGGAATAAAAGATCCTAGAATAAACTCTATGGTAAGTGTAACTGATGTTGAAGTTACAAGTGACTTAAGTTATGCATACGTATATATAAGTATACTAGGTGGAGATGAAGAATCTACATTAACAGGACTAAGAAGTGCAGTAAACTACATTAGAAGAGAAGTAAGTAGAAATGTTAAATTAAGACATACTCCTCAAATAATATTCAAAGTTGACGATTCTATAAAAAATGGAATGTATATGGATACATTAATAAAGAAAGTCAATGAAGGAAAAACTGCAAATGAAATAGACGAGGAAATGTTTGATGAAGAGTAATCTAGACAATATAATAGATTATATAAATGGAAGTGACAATTTTGTTGTCACTTCTCACATTAGTCCTGATGGTGATAATATAGGTTCAACTCTAGGAATGTATTATAGCTTAAAAAAGCTAGGTAAAAACGTTTACTATGTTTTAGATGATAATGCACCTAGAAATTTAGAATTTTTAGTTGAAGATATAAAGATACTTAAATCTAATGAATTTAATGAAAGCAACTATTCATTAATAGCTCTTGATTGCGGAGATAAAAAAAGAATATGTTTAGAAGAAGAAATAATAAATAATGCTAATAAAGTTATATGTATAGATCATCATGCAAGTAATGATAATTATGGAGATTTTAATTACATAGATATAAATGCATCATCTACTTGTGAGTTAGTATACAATTTATTAGTAAGATATAGTGAAACTCAAAACATAGACTTAATAGATGAAAAAATAGCAACAGCCTTATATACAGGCCTTGCAACAGATACTGGAAACTTCTCATATTCAAACACTCATCCAAGTAGTTTTGAAATGGCAAAAGAACTACTTATAAAAGGTGCTAAAAGAGATATGATAATCCAAAAAGTGTTTCAAAGTAATCCATACAACTATTATAAGTTATTAGGAGAAGCTTTAAATACTTTAGATATAGTTAATGAAAAAGTCGCTAGTATATGTATAACAAAAGAAATGTTAAAAAATAACATAATAAGCTTCAATGATGTAGATGGAATAACATCTTATACTAGAGATATAGAAGGAGTAGAAGTTGGAATACTTCTTAAAGAGAAAAAAGAAAATGAAGTAAAAGTAAGCTTAAGATCTAAAAATTATGTAGATGTAAGCCTTATAGCGCAAAGCTTTAATGGTGGAGGGCACGTAAGAGCAGCAGGATGCACTATATATGATAGTGTTGAAAATGCAAAAAAACAGGTATTAGAAGCTGTATTAAAAACAATCTAAGGTGATAAAGACATGAACAAAATAGTAAACATAATAAAACCTACAGGAATGACATCTCATGATGTTGTTAGTGTAGTAAGAAGAACCTTAAATATAAAGAAAGTTGGACATACAGGTACCCTTGACCCAGATGCGGCAGGGGTATTACCTATATGTATAGGAAAAGCAACCAAAGTAAGTGAACTTATACTAAATAAAGATAAGAGCTATATTTGTGAATTAACTCTTGGTATAACAACAGACACTTACGATTCTTCAGGAGAGATAATAGATAGAGTTGATAACTTTAGCTACTCTAAAGAAGAAATAGAAAAAGCTTTTGAAACTCAAAGAGGACATATAGATCAGTTACCTCCAATGTATTCTGCACTTAAGGTAAATGGAAAAAGAATGTGCGATTTAGTTAGAAGCGGAAGAGCAGATGAAATAAAGCTAAAGACTAGACCAGTAAATATTAAAAAATTAGAAATACTTAGCATAAATGATAATAAGATAATGTTTTATGTAATGTGTTCAAAGGGAACTTATGTCAGAAGTATATGTTATGATATAGGACAAGTTCTAGGTTGTGGAGGTCATATGTCTTTCTTACTTAGAACATCTTCAGGTAAATTTAATCTAGAAAATGCTATAACTTTAGAACAATTACAAGAATACAAGGAAAATAACACTTTAGAAGAACATTTATATGACATAGACTACGTATTATCAAACTTTAACAGTCTATCTATACACCCTAATGCAAGAAAGTATTATGTAAATGGTGGAATAATAGATGAAAGAAGATTTACACAAAAAGATTTCAATGAAAATGATGAAATTGTAAGAGTTTACTGTGAAGGTGAATTTTTAGGTAGTGGTAAATTAATTAAAAAAGGTAGCGAAATAAGTGTAAAGAGTGATAAACTATTTATAGTATAAAACTAAAAAAATACTATAATTCAGTGGGGACTCATTATGGATATTATAAAATCTATAGATAAAATACAAAACATAAATAAAAGTGTAGTTACAATTGGTAACTTTGATGGTCTTCATAAAGGTCATCAAGTCTTAGTAAAAAAGGCAGTAGAATATGGATTTAAAAACAATATAAAAAGTGTAGTATTTACCTTTGACAACCATCCAGCAAATTATTTTATAAAAAACTCAATAAAAAATATTATAAGTAATAAAGAAAAAGAACAAAGAATAAAAGATATGGGTATAGATTTAATAATAAGTATACCTTTTGATGAATATATGACTAAAATATCTCCAAGAGAGTTTGTAAAAGACATCTTAATAGATAAGTTAGGCGTTAAGAAAATAATAGTTGGATATGATTTTACATTTGCAAAAAATAAAGAAGGAAATGTAAATTTATTAAAAGAACTATGTAGTGAGTATAACTTTGAACTAGAGATAGTAAATCCTATAAAAATAGATAATATAAGAGTTAGCAGTACTTATATAAGAAATCTTATAAAAGATGGACAAGTATCTAAAGTAAAAAAATATTTAGGACATAACTATGAAATAAAAGGAGAAGTTATACACGCTAAAAAACTTGGAAGAACTATAGGTTTTCCAACAGCTAATATTCAAGGCGATAAAAATATGATAATACCTAAAAATGGTATATATGCAACAAAAGTATATATTGATGGTAATACTTACTATGGCGCAACAAATATAGGCTTTAATCCTACTGTAAATGGGGATAAGCTATCAATAGAAACTAATATATTAGATTTTAATGAAGATATATATGGCAAGATTATAAAAGTTGAGTTTTTAGAAAGAATTAGAGATGAGCGTAAGTTTTCATCCTTAGAAGAACTAAAACAACAATTGAAAAAAGATACCAACTATGTAAGAGAAAACTATGTTTGCAATATTAGTGAATGTATGGTAAAATAGTTGGAGTAAACCATTACTCGGCATAGAATTACTCCAATTCGTGCTTAGTAATAGGCGATTTTTAAATATTATGGAGGTATTCAAATGAACAAATTAGAAATAATAAAAGAATTCGGAAGAAGTGAAGGAGATACTGGTTCTCCAGAAGTACAAATAGCTTTATTAACAGCTAGAATAAACGAATTAAACGACCACTTAAAAATCCACAAAAAAGATCACCACTCAAGAAGAGGTCTTTTAAAGATGGTTGGTAGAAGAAGAAACTTATTAGCTTACTTAAAAGACAGAGACTTAGAAGGATACAGAGCGTTAATAGCTAAGTTAGGATTAAGAAAATAATAATTTTTCTATATATAAAAAGTTATCTCGTAAGAGATAACTTTTTTGCATTTAAGAAAATTATTATACTTAAAAAACTGTGGTTAACTACTGTAGTTAAGAATTATATAAAAAGCCTCTTATTAAAGATTTAATAAGAGGCTTTTATATGTTGATAATTATGCAAAACTTATATTCTAATGATGGTTGCATCCATCATGAGAGCATGTGTGATTACTTGGGAATTCATTTAATTTGTTTTCATTGAATAAATCTATATTTTCTTTTAAAGTAGCTCCTAAAGCCTTATACACTTTTATTCCCATAGAATTTAATTTAACTATAGCACCTTGACCTATACCACCAACTATAACTGCATCTACAACATTTCCTGATAAAGCTTTTATAGGTTGGCATTTTCCATGTTCATGCCCTAAATCTCCATTATCTAAAGCAGACACTTCCTTAGTTTCTGAGTCGTAAACTAAAAACATTGGAGCTGAACCAAAGTGTCCAAATGGCTTACTTAAAAGACCTTCATTTACTTCTACTGGCATACAAATTTTCATAATTAAACATCCCTTCTTTTACAACATTTTTTTATAGATTTGCAGTTAGTACTGCAGTCTGTACTTATAAGATTAATGTTTGATAAATCTAATAAGTTTTCATTAATATTTCCTAGAGAATTAAAAAATGATATACATTCATTAAAAACATTTTCATTAATATGATAAAAAACGTAGTATCCTTCTTTATATCCTCTTATTATCTCAGCTTCCTTTAAAACCTTTATGTGCTGAGATACTGATGAATCAGTTATACCTAAGTACCTAGAGATTCCTTTTTGGCAAATATCTCTTTTTGAAACTAACAAAAGAACTTTAAGTCTTGTTTCATCACTTAGTGCCTTAAATACTTTAGCTAAATTATTCATGTTCACTCCTTTTAGTTAAGTGATTACTTAATTAGATTATAGTACTCTTAATTAAATATTTCAAGTATACTTAAAAATTTATATAAAATATATTTCTAAAATGTGATTTTTATAGAAAATTATACCTATGTTTTATTATAATTATTTAGGGTATGTATCAAATGTAAATGATAAGGAGGGATAAGTTTTGATAAACTTTAGAGACATTGGAGGATGTAAGTCGTCAGATGGAAGAACTGTAAAAAAAGGATTATTTTTCAGATCTGGAAATTTAGCTAATTTAAGTAGTGATGATATACAGACATTAAGAGATTTAAACATAAAGTTAGTATTTGATTATAGAAGCGAAGAAGAAAGTAAAGAAAATCCAACAGAAGAAATAGAAAATATAGAGTACATAAGAGTATCTGCTATGAATATGGATGATATGAGCGCGGCTAAGTTTGGATCTGTCAAAGAAATGTTATTAAATATGTTTGAAAATGAAAATGCTTTTAATATGTTAAAAGAAAGATATTATGATTTACCAGTAAATAACAAATCATATAAAAGATTAGTTGAACTTATTAGAGATGAAAATAACCTACCAATTTTAACTCACTGTACAGCAGGAAAAGATAGAACTGGAGTAGGATGTGCTATAATTTTAATGATATTAGGTGTAAGTAGAGAAGATATAATAAAAGATTATTTAAAAAGCAATCAATCAGCACAAGATGCCATAGAAGAGATAATGAAAGTACAACCTGAGTTAAAAAATGTTCCTGAGGAAAAATTAAAATATTTATTTGGTGTAAATGAAGATTATATAAACGAAGCATTTAGAAGAATAGATGAAGATTATAAAACTACAGAAGAATATTTATACAATGAATTTGGATTAACAGTAGAAGATCTAAAAGAATTAAGAGATAGATATTTATATTAATATAAAGAGTCTGTATTTGACTTAAAGTATTTTAAGTTAAACACAGACTTTTTATTTAAAAAGAATATATTAATTGATTAAAACATATATGACTAAATTTATATCAATAAGTAAATAATAAATTAATAATAGGTTATTTAAACAAAGCTATCCCAAATATAGTAAATTACTTTTATGTTGTTAATTTATACTATTTTTGATAATATAATACATAGGATGATAAACGTGTTTTTTAAAGAGGAGGCAAGCAATTAATGTTTGAACATAAAATATTTAAAATGGATTTAGCAGGGAGAGAACTTTCTGTTGAAATAGGAAAAATAGCAGAACTTGCTAGTGGTAGTGCTATACTTAGATACGGAGATACGATGGTAATGGTTAACGTATCTAAGTCTTCTGCACCAAGAGATGGAATAGATTTCTTCCCACTAAGTGTAGATTATGAAGAAAAGTTATACTCAGTAGGTAAAATACCAGGAGGATTCTTAAAAAGAGAAGGAAAGCCGTCGGAAAAAGCTATACTTACATCAAGACTTATAGATAGACCTATAAGACCTTTATTCCCTAAAGGATTTAGAAATGATGTACAAGTAGTTGCAACAGTTTTATCAGTAGACCAAGACTGTACTCCTGACATAGTAGCAATGATAGGTTCTTCAGTAGCATTATCTATATCTGATATACCATTTAATGGACCAACAGGTTCTGTTTTAATAGGACTTGTTGACGGGGCGTTTGTTGTTAACCCAACAGCAGAGGAAAGAGAAAAGAGTTCTATGCACCTTGTAGTATCAGGAACTAAAGATGCTATAATGATGGTTGAAGCAGGGGCTGAAGAAATACCAGATGAAATAATGCTTGAAGCTATATTATTTGCTCATGAAGAAATCAAAAAGATAGTTGAATTTATAGAACAAATAGTAGCTGAAGTTGGAAAAGAAAAAATGGAAGTTGTACTTCATCAAGTAGATGAAGATATAGAAAAAGCTGTTCGTGAATTTGCAAGCGAAAAAATGGCAGAAGCTATAAAAACATTTGAAAAGTTAGAAAGAATGGAAAAGATGGATGCTGTTAAAGCTGAAACTTTTGAACATTTTGCAGAAATAGCTGAAGAATTTGAACAAGACATAGAAGAAACTCTTCATGCTATAATAAAAGAAGAAGTTAGAAAATTAATAGTACATGAAAATGTAAGACCAGATAACAGAAAGCTAGATGAAATAAGACCTATATGGTGTGATAATGGATTTATACCAAGAACTCATGGTTCTGGATTATTTACAAGAGGTCAAACTCAAGTAATGTCTATAGCTACACTTGGAGCTTTAGGAGATGTTCAAATACTTGACGGACTTGATGAAGAAGAAAGTAAAAGATATATGCATCACTACAACTTCCCAGCATACAGTGTTGGTGAAGCTAGACCATCAAGAGGTCCAGGGAGAAGAGAAATAGGTCACGGAGCTTTAGCTGAAAGAGCTTTACTTCCAGTATTACCATCTAAAGAAGAATTCCCATATGCAATAAGAGTTGTATCTGAGGTACTTAGCTCAAATGGTTCAACTTCTCAAGGTAGTGTTTGTGGTTCAACATTATCACTACTTGACGCTGGTGTTCCTATAAAAGATATGGTAGCAGGAATTGCAATGGGTCTTATAAAGCATGACAATAAAGTAGCAGTACTTTCAGATATACAAGGTATGGAAGACCACTTAGGAGATATGGACTTTAAAGTTGCAGGTACTGAAAAAGGTATAACAGCTATACAAATGGATATAAAAATAGCTGGTATAGATGAGCAAGTACTAAGAGATGCATTAACTCAAGCTAAAGCTGGTAGAATACACATACTTAATGAAATGAGAAAGACAATAAGTGAGCCAAAACCTGAATTATCTAAGTATGCACCTAAGATAGTAACAATGAATATAAACCCAGATAAGATAAGAGACGTTATAGGACCTGGTGGAAAGGTTATAACTAAGATAATAGATGAAACTGGAGTTAAAATAGATATAGAACAAACAGGAGAAGTATTCATAGCAGGAATAGATGCTGATATGATAAAACTTGCTCAAAAGCTTATAAATGATATAGTTGCTGAAGCTGAAGTTGGAAAAACTTATACTGGTAAAGTAACTAGAATAATGAACTTCGGAGCATTTGTTGAAATACTTCCAGGAAAAGAAGGATTACTTCATATATCTCATATAGCACACGAAAGAGTAGCTAAAGTTGAAGATGTACTAAACATAGGAGATGAAGTAGAAGTTAAAGTAACTGAAATAGATGAAAAAGGAAGAGTAAACTTATCTAGAAAAGTACTTTTACCAAAGCCTGAGAAAAAAGAAGAAAAATAATATATTAATACAAAAAGACTGTAGAACTAATTTTCTACAGTCTTTTAGTTTGATTAAAAGTAATATACAATACAAAAATAATCTCAAAGAAATAGAGTCATAAATATTAATACAACCTAATAAAATATATAAGAAGTTGTACATAATTAAGGCTTGATTAGGGGGAAAACTATTATGATGATAGTAATCAATAAGAAAAAATTAAAAAAAGTCATTATAGGATTAATAGCAGTTATATTAATTGTAATTTCTGGGTTATACTTTATGAAAAGAGAGACAAAACCAACCTTAAACTTAGATGTAGCAAATCAGCCATACTACCAAGGAACAAAAGTTAAAAGTGGATACGTTGCATTAACTTGCAACGTAGACCTAGGATGGGAAAGTGAATATGTAGAGGGAATACTAGAGGCACTAAAAAAAGAAGATGTAAAAATAACCTTTAATGTAACTGGTAGATGGGCAGAAAACAATGAAGAATTACTTCTAAAAATTAAGGAAGAAGGACATGAAATAGGAAACCATGGACATAAACATTTAGACTATGCAAATTTATCTTATGAAGAAAATTTAGAGCAAATAAAAACATCTAAGAAAATAATAGAAGATATAATACAGGAGGAAACTAAATTTTTTCAAGCCCCATCAGGTTCATTTGGGGACAACACTGTAAAAGCAGCAAAAGAAATGGGATATACATCTATAAAATGGGACATAGACACAATAGACTGGAAAAATAGAGAAGAGCCAGATGTTATAATTGAAAGAATTAAGAAAAAAGACATAGTAGATAATAGTATAGTTTTAATGCATCCAACAAATGCAACAGTCCAATGTATAGATGATATTATAAATATAATTAGGGACAAAGGGTTAAAACCAGGGAAGTTAAGTGATATATTTTAGGATAGTAATAGTTGAATAAATAAAAATAGTAACTTATAATTTAATACATGTAGTTTAATAAAAGCTACTAATATTTAGATTTTTTATATTAGGGTATAGATATTTACTACATATCTCATGTAAAGCACTAAGTAAAAATAAAAAACTTTATAAATATATTAAATTATAAAATGACATTATAAATGGAGGGAAGTATGTATAAAACACACGTATTAGATAATGGACTAACAATAATAGGTGAAGAGATACCTTATTTAAAGTCTATTGCACTAGGGGTATGGATAAACGCAGGTTCAAGAATAGAGGATGAGAAAATAAGTGGTATATCTCACTTTATAGAACATATGCTATTTAAAGGCACTAAAAATAGAACTTCAAAAGATATTGCAAATGAGATAGATAATTTAGGTGGACAAATAAATGCTTTTACAAGCAAAGAATGTACATGTTATTACGTTAAATTATTAGATTCTCATATAAATAAAGGAATAGACATATTAAGTGATATGATGTTAAATCCTCTATTTAATCAAACTGATATAGATAAAGAAAGATTAGTAATACTTGAAGAATTAAAGATGTATGAAGATTCTCCAGAAGATTTAGCTTATGACTTATTAAGTGAAGGAATATATAAAGGAGATTCTTTAGGATATAACATAATAGGAACAGAAAAATCTCTTTTTGATATAAATAAAAAAGAAATAGAAGAGTATTTTAATAGTTATTATGTACCTAATAATTCAGTAATATCTATATGTGGAAACTTTAATTTTGAAGAAATAGTAAAAGAAATAGAAGATAAGTTTAAATCATGGAATAAAAAAGAAGTAGATATAAACTTTACTAAGGCAGACTTTAAAAATACTTATATAACAAAAAATAAAGATACTGAACAAGTTAATCTAGCAATTGGTTTAGAAGCTATAGCATCTGAAGAAACAGAAGAAGCCTATGCATTAGCTATAATAAACACTATATTTGGAGGAAGTATTAGTTCTAGGCTATTCCAAAAGATAAGAGAAGAAGAGGGATTAGTTTATTCAATATATTCATCTCAAAGTTTATATAGACAATGTGGAGAGTTGGGAATATTTGCTAGTATGAGTAACGAAAATCTAGAAGAAGTATATAATTTAGTTATAGAGGAAATAAAAGATCTTAAAAACAATTACCTAAGTGATGAAGAGATAAGATTAACTAAAGAACAATTAAAGGGAAGTTATATGCTAGGTCTAGAAAGTACAAGTAGCAGAATGATGGCAATAGGTAAGGCAATGCTACTAAATAAAAAGGTAAGAAATAGTGATGAAATATTAAAATCTATAGATAATATAGATAGAGAAACTATAAAAAAGGTAATAGATAAAGTATTTAATTTAGATAAAATAGGAGTATGTATAGTTGGTAGAGATGTAGAAAACATAAAGCTATAATACTTTAAACAATAAAATAAACGAATGAAGAATATCTCAAAGTTGATTAAAATTAATATAAAAATTAAGGTAAATATAATCATATAAAAGTGAACTAATATTTAACTTACTTTTATATTACAAAATGCTTTGAGATATTTTACTATAAAAGAAAAAATGGGGGGATAAACATGAATTTATCTGAAATAGCAGGTAAAGAAATAGTAAATCTAGTTACAGGAGAAAGATTAGGTGTAATTGGAGAGTGTGACATGATAATAGATGAAACTACAGGAGAGATACTAGCATTATTAATACCAAGGGAAAAAGGATTCTTTGGTATTAGAAAGGATAAATCAGTACTTGAAGTACCTTGGAGAAATGTTAGAAAAATAGGAAATGATATGATAATAATTGAATATGACGGAATATACTAGGGGGGCATTATGGAAATCTTAGTTCAAAAATTTGGTGGTACATCAGTTGGATCTTACGAAAAAATGAATGAGGTATGCAAAATAATAAAAGCATATAAAGAAACTTATAAGGATTTAAAGCTAGTTATAGTAGTATCAGCTATGGGAAGAAAGGGTTCACCATATGCAACAGATACATTAATTTCTTTATTAAGTGAAATAAACGATCAACCAAACAAAAGAGAACTAGATATGATAATGAGCTGTGGCGAAATAATATCAGGAACTGTACTTACAAATATGTTACAGGTTAGAAATATAAAGTCTACTTTCTTGACAGGATATCAAGCTGGAATAATAACAACTAATAATTTTTCAGATGCAAAAATATTAGATATAAATACAGAAAGAATATTAAAAGAGTTAAATGATAACAATGTAGTAGTAATAGCTGGATTCCAAGGTAAAACAGAAGATGGAGAAATAACAACACTAGGAAGAGGGGGTAGTGATACATCAGCTGTTGCAATAGGAAAAGCATTAAACTGTTCTAGGGTTGAGATATATACAGATGTAGATGGAATAATGACAGCAGACCCAAGAATAGAACCTGATGCTAAGGTATTAGATTGTATAGATTATGAAGAAGTATTTCAAATGGCAGAAAAAGGAGCTAAAGTTATACACCCAAGAGCAGTATCTCTTGCAAGGAGTGCAAATATAACACTTTCAATAAAAAATACATTAAATCCAGAGTTTGCAGGAACTAGAATATGTACAGAGTGCCAAAGGGAATATATGGAGTATGAAGTAAAAAATAGCCTAATGACAGCTGTAGCTCACAAGGATAAAGTAGCACAAGTTAAAATAAAAGCAAGTGAAGATGACTTTACAAATATATTAAATGATATAGAAAAAGAAAACATAAGTATAGATATGATAAACTTTTTTATAGAAGAAAAAGCATTTGTAGTAGAAGAAGAGTATATAGAGCAACTTGAAAATATACTTAAAAAATCAAACATAGAATATTCCATAAGAAAAAATTGCGCAAAAGTAACTTTAATAGGTGCTAAGATAAATGGCATACCAGGAGTTATGTCAAGATTAGTAAAAGCTTTATCAAAAGAAAATATACCATTACTTCAAACATCTGATTCTAGTATGACAATATCTTGTTTAGTAGATAGTAATGATATATCAAAGTCAGTGCATGCAATTCATAATGAATTTCACTTAAACTAATCAAGTAAAAATACCTAATATACAATAAAAAATGACTAAATACAAAAATTATATTAAAATTAATAAATGTAATACTTTAAAACTAAATGCTTAAAGAATTTTTTGCATATATTTGGACAAAATAACATGAAAGCAGAGTTTGAGAGGAGTATTACATACATGAGATATTATGAAGATAACATTAACTACAATAATCATATAGAATTTAGCCGTGATAGAGGTAGAGAAAAAAGTACATTACAAATAAAAAATGAAAATGAAGAAAATCCAGTAAATGAAACTAAAGATATACAAAATATAAAACAAATGGGTGTGCCTGATATGCCACCACAGCCTAAAAAAGATATACAATGTATAACTATAATAGGAGAGATAGAAGGTCACTACGTAGGAAATCCTCAAAAAAAATCAACTAAATATGAACATATAATACCAATGCTTTATTCAGTAGAAGAAAATGCAGATACTAAAGGCATACTTGTCATATTAAATACAGTAGGAGGAGATGTAGAAGCAGGTCTTGCTATAGCAGAACTTTTAAATAGCATTTCTAAAAAAGTAGTAACATTAGTACTTGGAGGAAGTCATAGTATAGGAGTTCCTCTTGCAACTGCAGGAGACTATTCATTTATAGCACCAACTGCTACCATGATAGTTCATCCTATAAGAACTAACGGACTTGTAATAGGAGTAAATGAAACTTTTGAATACTTTAAAAAAATGCAAGAAAGAATAAGTAATTTCATAACTAGAACTTCTAATATAGATAGAGATGAATTAGACAGGATAATGCACTCAAAAGACGAACTTGTAAATGACGTTGGAAGTGTATTAATAGGAAAAGAAGCTGTAGATGTTGGGCTTATAAATGAAGTTGGAGGATTAAAAGAAGCATTAAGTAAGTTAAAAGAACTTATAAAAGAAGATGAAAAGAATCAAGATAAATAAAAATTGTTATAAATATATGTTGTATGATATAATTAAATGATAAAATAAAAGTGTTAGTGTTAAGGCATTAACACTTTTTGCTATGATATACTTAAAGTAAGATAAGAGGTGAGATGAGTGGCTAAAAAGAAAAAAAGCAAGAAAAAAGAAAAGAAATTAAGCTTTAATCAGGAATATCATAATTTGGTAACTATATTTATAGGTATATTTTTATTATATAGTTTAAATTCAAGTTCAATGGGATTTATAGGATCTATGATGCAATCTTTATTTAAAGGATTATTTGGTTCTCTTTCTGTAATAATACCATTTATAGTAATTATTATAGGGACACTTGGATTCTTTGAAGGCAACGAATATATATATAGATTAAAAAATACTAAAACATACTATGTAGTAATATTATTTATGTTTATATTCTATGGATTATTAAATGCAAAAAGTTTACCTGTAGATTCTCCTTTAAGCTCAGACATGATTAAAGGTGTTATGGATATGGGGGTAAGTGGAGAAGGAAGTGGACTTGTATCTACCACTATAACTTACTATATCGTTAAAATGTTTGGATTAACTGGTGGATGGATGATAAGTATATTTGCACTTGTAATGACTATATTATTTATCTTTAACATATCAGTTAAAGATTTAATATTAAACATAAAAGCAAAATCATCAAGTGCTAAAAATGGAAACCTAAACTTAAAAGAAAAAGTATCTAATATGAAAAAATCAGCAATAGATATGATGACAGAAGAAGTAGATGAAGAAACTATGGTTGATAAAAAAGGTCTATTTAAAGGCTTTATGTCTAAAAACTCTAAAGAAGAGGAAGAATATGTAATAGACCAAGACGAAGATGATATAGGAGATAAAACTATAAAAATAGTTGGGTTTAATAAGGCAGAAGATGAATACCTAGAAATATTAGAAGGTACTCAAAATATGCCAGAATTAGATACAATAAAGGAATTACAAAGCTTTAAAACAGGAGTTGTAGAAGATGTAAAGGAACAACCTATAAAAACATCTAAAACATTCAATTCCGATATGGAGAAAACTCAAGATATAAATGTAGCTTCAAATATGAGTTATGAAAACTATAAAATGCCAAGCTTTAACCTTTTAAACAAAATAGATAAAAAAAGTGATGACGGAGGAAGAAAAAAAGTACTTAAAAATGCATCTCTTTTAGAAAAGACTTTATCTGATTTTGGAGTTGAAGCAAAGGTTAATCAAGTTACAGTAGGACCTACTATAACTAGATATGAAATACAGCCAAGCCCAGGAGTTAAGGTTAGTAAAATAGTAAATCTAACAGATGATATAGCACTAAGCTTAGCTGCTAAAAGTATAAGAATGGAAGCTCCAATACCAGGTAAAAGTGCAATAGGTATAGAAGTGCCAAATGAAAATGCACAAATGGTAGGAATTCGTGAAGTATTAGAAAGTGAAGAGTTTAGAAACTTTGAATCTCCACTTGCTATGGCACTAGGTAAAGATATAGCAGGAAAAACTGTAATAGCAGATATAGGAAAAATGCCTCATATGTTAATAGCAGGGTCAACAGGTTCAGGAAAAAGTGTATGTGTAAATACACTAATAAGTAGCATACTTTACAAAGCAAAGCCAGATGAAGTAAAGTTATTACTTATAGACCCTAAAGTCGTTGAGCTTGCAAATTATAATGGAATACCACATCTACTTATACCAGTAGTTACAGATCCTAAAAAAGCTGCTAATGCACTTAACTGGGCAGTTACAGAAATGAATAGAAGATACAAGTTATTTGCAGGAGCACAAGTAAAAGATATAACAAGTTACAATCAAAAGGCAGAAGAAAAACTTCCTAAGATAGTAATAATAATAGACGAACTTGCAGATTTAATGATGGTAAGTTCAAATGATGTGGAAGATTATATATGTAGATTAGCACAGATGGCAAGAGCAGCTGGAATGCATTTAATAGTAGCAACACAAAGACCATCTGTTGACGTTATAACAGGAGTTATAAAAGCTAACATACCATCTAGAATAGCATTTGCTGTTTCATCACAAACAGATTCAAGAACTATACTTGATATGGGTGGAGCCGAAAAACTATTAGGTAAAGGTGATATGCTATTCTATCCATTAGGAGCAGCAAAACCTGTTAGACTTCAAGGAGCATTTATATCAGAAGGTGAATCTGAAAGAGTTATAGACTTTGTAAAATCACAAGTTAGTGGCAATGAAATAAAGTATGAAGAAGATATAATGGAGACTATATTAAAAGCTAATATAGCAAAATCAAGTGATGAAGATGAGCTATTAAGTGAAGCTATAGAATTTATAGTTGAAAGTGGCCAAGGGTCATCATCTATGTTACAAAGAAAGTTTAAAATAGGATTTAATAGAGCAGCAAGACTTATAGATTCTATGGAAGAAAGAGGTATAGTTGGACCAAGTGAAGGAAGCAAACCAAGAAAAGTATTAATAAGCAAACAAGACTTACAAAATTTAGAAGGTGAGTAAAATTGAAGACAATAAAAATAGAAGACGCACTTAAGTTGGAAAATGTAGTTTTTATAGATGTAAGAACTGAATCAGAGCATGAAGAAGATAATATATTAGATGCATTTAGCATGCCATTATTTAAAGACAATGAACATAATGAAGTAGGTACTATATATAAAATGCAAGGAAAACATGAAGCTATAAAAATAGGATTTGATTATGTTGGATATAAATTAAAAGATATATATCTTAATGTATTAGAAGCTGCAAAAAATCATGACAATGTAGTAGTTTATTGTGCTAGAGGAGGAATGAGAAGTGGATCGGTAGTTAACTTAGTTTCTTCTCTAGGCATAAATGTATACCAATTAGAAGGTGGATATAAATCTTATAGAAATTATGTATTAGATTATCTAAGAAATATAATGAATACAAAAGAATTTATAGTAGTTCATGGACTTACGGGAGTCGGAAAAACCGACTTACTTAAAATGTTAGAAGAAAATAACATAGACAATATAGATCTAGAAGGAATAGCTAAAAATAGTGGTTCTACATTTGGATTTATAACATTTGACCAAAAACCACCAAGTCAAAAGAAATTCGAAACTAAAATATTTGAAGAATTATTTTACTCAAACTCAGATTATATATTTATAGAAAGTGAAAGTAAAAGAGTAGGTCATGTTTGTGTACCTAATGAAATATATGATGCTATTATAAGAGATGGTCATCATATATTATTAGAATGTAGTACTGAAAATAGAGTTAAAAGATTATGTAGAGATTATATACATAATCAAAAAAATAAAGAAGAAAACATACAAACTTTAAAAGATTGTATAAATAAATTTAGAAAAAGATTAGGTCATAAGAGAGTAGATGAATATATTAATCTATTAGATGAAGGAAAATACGAGGAATTAGTAGAAAGATATTTAGTAGAGTATTATGACCCTTTATATATGCATTCGGTTGATAAGTATAAATATAATCAAGTTATAAACTTTGATGATATGACTAAAGGACTAAATGAAAGCATAAAATATCACGAGAAGGCCAAAAAGGAGCAATAAAGATGTTAAAGATAGCACTAGAATCACTAGGATGTTCGAAAAACTTAGTAGATGCAGAAATAATGATGGGAATACTAAATAGAAAAGGTTATAAGTTAGTAGGTGATTTTTCTGAGGCTGATATAATACTTGTAAATACATGTGGATTTATAGAATCAGCAAAGCAAGAATCAATAGATACTATTCTTGACTTAGCACAATACAAAGTAGATGGAAATCTAAAGATACTTATAGTAACAGGATGTTTAGCACAAAGATATTCAGAAGAATTAAAAGCAGAAATACCTGAAATAGATGCAATAGTAGGTACAGGAAGTTATCAACAAATAGACGAAATAATAAAAGACTTAGAAAAAGAAAAGCAAGTTGTTAGCTTAAATGATATAGAATTTGCTTTCAACGAAGAATTACCAAGATATGTTACAACTCCAAATCATATGGCATACCTAAAAATAGGTGAAGGTTGTGACAACCATTGTACTTACTGTATAATACCAAAATTAAGAGGTAAATATAGAAGTAGAAAAATGGAAGATATAGTTAAAGAGGCTAAAGATTTAGCAGCTAGAGGTGTTAAAGAATTAGTAGTTATAGCACAAGATACAACTAAGTATGGATTTGATTTATACAACAAAGAAATGTTACCAACTTTACTAGAAGAATTAGCTAAAGTAGAAGGCATAAAGTGGATAAGAGTAATGTATTCTTACCCAGAATCAATAAGCGAAGAATTAGTTATGGTAATGAAAAAATATGATAATATATGTAACTACTTTGATATGCCTATACAACATGCAAGTAACAGAATACTAAAGCTAATGAATAGAAAAACAACTAAAGAAGATATATTATCTAAAATAGAAATGATAAGAAAGCATATACCAGATGCTACAATAAGAACAACTATAATAGTAGGATTCCCAGGTGAAACTGAAGAAGATTTTAATGAAGTTGTAGAATTTGCAAAAGAAGTTAAATTTGATAGATTAGGTGCATTTGCATATTCAAGAGAAGAAGATACGCCAGCAGATAAATTACCTAATCACATAGAACAAGAAATAAAAGAACAAAGAAGAGATAAATTAATGCTAGAACAACAAAAAATATCTCAAGAATTAAATGAAGCTAAAGTAGGAAACACTTACGAAGTTTTAATAGAAGAACAAATAGAAGATAAAGTATATATAGGTAGAACTCAAGGCGATGCAGAAGAAATAGATAGTATAGTTTACGTAAAATCTGAAGATCAACTTAATGTAGGGGATTTTGTAAAAGTAAGAATAGATAAAGCTTTAGAATATGATTTAATGGGAGATGTATTATAAATGAATTTACCAAATAAATTAACTTTATTTAGGATATTCTTAATACCAGTATTTATAATAGTAATGTTACTTAACATACCTAACAAATATTTAATAGCTTGTATAATATTTGTAGTAGCATCAATAACAGATGCTATGGATGGACACATAGCAAGAAAGCATAATCTAGTTACAGACTTTGGGAAATTTATGGATCCACTTGCAGATAAGTTATTAGTTTTATCAGCATTAATATGTATGATAGAAAGTGGCTTAGTAGCAAGTTGGATGGTAATAATAATAGTAGCGAGAGAGCTAACAGTAAGTATACTAAGAGCAATAGCAGCAGCTGATGGAAAAGTAATAGCAGCTAGTGGAGGAGGAAAGTTAAAGACTATAAGCCAAATGGTAGCTATAATAGTATTATTATTAGGAGCAAACTTTAACAATTCACTATTAATTATGATAGGAGATATATCTATATTAATAGCAACACTTCTAACACTTTACTCAGGATGGGAATACTTATATAAAAATAAAGAATTATTCATGAATAGTAAATAATAAAAAGTGGGCATAAACTGCCCGCTTTTTACTTTATACAAAATACAGTTTTAAATATAAGCTAAAGTGTAAATATTAATTTACACAGATACAAGTTATACTAAAACATAAGTTTTATATAAAATGTATAAAAATGTAAATAAAGGTTTATAAATAAAATTAGTATGGTAAAATTTTAATATAGGAAAATAATATAAATGTAAAAACAAATTTTTATTAATTGACTGTAATTAAAAATTAGTATATAATCTATATTACAGAACAAATGTTTGTAAAAAGCGAAAGAAAGGGATGGATATAAATGAGTATAGAACAAGATAAATTAAAAGCACTTAACCAAGCGTTAGGTCAAATAGAAAAAGACTTTGGGAAAGGGTCAGTAATGAAATTAGGAGAAGCTACATCTATGAATATAGATGTTATACCAACAGGTTCAATAGGGCTAGATATTGCAGTTGGTATAGGTGGATTACCAAAGGGAAGAATAATAGAAGTATATGGACCGGAATCTTCAGGTAAGACAACAGTTGCACTTCACACAGTAGCAGAAGCTCAAAAACAAGGTGGAATAGCAGCATTTATAGATGCAGAACATGCACTTGACCCAGTATATGCAAAAGCATTAGGAGTTGACATAGATAACTTAATAATATCTCAACCAGATACAGGGGAACAAGCACTAGAAATAGCAGAAGCACTTATAAGAAGTGGAGCTATAGATATAATAGTAGTCGATTCAGTTGCAGCACTTGTTCCAAGAGCTGAAATAGAAGGGGACATGGGAGACTCTCACGTTGGTCTTCAAGCTAGACTTATGTCTCAAGCGCTTAGAAAATTAACAGGTTCAATAAAAAAATCTAATTGTGTTGCAATATTTATAAACCAATTAAGAGAAAAAGTTGGTATAATGTTTGGAAATCCAGAAACAACAACAGGTGGGCGTGCGCTTAAATTCTACTCATCTGTAAGACTTGATGTTAGAAGAGTAGATAGTATAAAACAAGGCGATAAAGTAATCGGAAGTAGAACAAGAGTAAAAGTAGTTAAAAATAAAGTTGCACCACCATTTAAGCAAACAGAGTTTGACATAATGTATGGTGAAGGTATATCTAAGGTTGGAGATTTATTAGATATAGCAGCAGATATAGATGTAGTTAAAAAGTCAGGAGCTTGGTATAGCTATAATGATATAAAATTAGGACAAGGTAGAGAAAATGTTAAGAAATTCTTATCAGATAATCCTGATTTAATAGCAGAAATAGATGAGAAGGTAAGAGCACACTACAAATTAGATGAAAATAAAGAAAATGCACCATTAGAAGATGAAATAGATAAGCAATAATAACTTAAACATACACCTCCTATTAACTTGACATGAGTTAGAAAAAATTATAAAATTAAAGAGAAATAAAATATCTAAATTTAGTTCTATATATAAATATTCTTAGATAAATATAAATAAAGGTATTTTGTTGTTATTACAACATAGATTATGAAAATACTTATAGTTTATAAACGTATATCATAGTTATGATTGTACTTTAACGATTAAAATCTTAGAAGTGACATTTTGGGATATTAACTAAAGGAGGTGGATGTCATAGAGACTGTAGTAATGCTTTTGATAGGGGCAGCAATAGGTATTATAGCTGGATATTTTGTAAGAAAAAATATATCTGAGACTAAAATTGGACAAGCAGAAAGCTTAGCCAAAGAAATTATAGATAAAGCAAATAGAGACTCAGAAACTATTAAAAAAGAAAAGCAACTAGAAGCTAAGGAAGAAATCCACAAGTGGAGAACTGAAGCTGAAAGAGAAAACAAAGAAAGAAGAAATGACTTACAAAAATACGAAAGAAGAATAATACAAAAAGAAGAAGTTCTAGATAAGAAATTATATAACCTAGAATCAAAAGAAAATAGTTTAAGTGATAAGCTTAAAAATGTAGCAAAAAAAGAAGAAGAAGTAGAAGAAATAAAAGTAAAGCAACTTGAAAAATTAGAAAACATATCAGGTATAACTTCTGATAAGGCAAAAGAGATAATATTAACTAATGCTGAGAGAGAAGTAAGACGTGAAATGTCTATAATGATAAAAGAGATAGAATCTCAAGCTAAGGAAGAAGCTGAAAAAAAATCAAGAGAAATAATAGGTTATGCTATACAAAAATGTGCAGCAGACCATGTTGCAGAAACAACTGTTACAGTAGTTAATTTACCAAATGATGAAATGAAGGGTAGAATAATAGGTAGAGAAGGAAGAAATATAAGAACTCTAGAAACTTTAACAGGAATTGATTTAATAATAGACGATACTCCAGAAGCTGTAATTTTATCAGGATTTGATCCTATAAGAAGAGAAGTTGCAAGAATAGCTTTAGAAAAGCTAATAGCAGATGGAAGAATACATCCAGCTAGAATAGAAGAAATGGTAGAAAAAGCTAGAAAAGAAGTAGATAATATAATTAAGGAATATGGGGAACAAGCAGCATTTGAAACAGGAGTGCACGGACTTCATCCAGAGTTAATTAGACTATTAGGTAGACTTAACTACAGAACTAGTTATGGACAAAATGTACTTAAACATTCTATTGAAGTTGCACATATAGCAGGTATAATGGCAGCTGAAATAGGAGCTGATATAAAATTAGCTAAAAGAGCTGGTTTACTTCATGATATAGGTAAATCTGTTGACCATGAAATGGAAGGTACACATGTAGAAATAGGTATGGACTTATTAAGAAGATATAAAGAATCTAAAGAAGTTATACATGCTATGAGTACTCACCATGGAGACTATGAACCTCAAACAATAGAAGCTGTTTTAGTAACTGCGGCAGATGCTATATCAGCAGCAAGACCAGGTGCTAGAAGAGAAACATTAGAGGCGTATATAAAGAGACTTGAAAAGCTAGAAGAGATCGCAAACTCTTATGATGGTGTAGAAAAATCGTTTGCTATACAAGCAGGTAGAGAAGTTAGAATAATGGTTAAACCTGAAAATGTAAGCGATGAAGATATACATTTATTAGCTCGTGATATGACTAAGAAAATCGAAGATGAATTAGAATATCCAGGTCAAATAAAAGTTAGTATAATAAGAGAAACAAGAGCAATTGAATATGCTAAATAAAAGAGAGAGGAATTTCCCCTCTCTTTTTTATTGCTTAAAAATTAGTATTAGAGCCCTTTATTAATATTTAAATTTTCTAATCATATATAAATTTATAAAAAATATAAAAATTTGCAACTTTTTAGTATTTATGTCAGTCTAATTGTTGTATACATTTTGTGTCATGGCACATTGAAAAAAAGGAGGAACATATGGGAAATGTATTAACATTACCTTGGCAAGGAAGAAAAAAAGGAGAGTCTAATATAAAGCTAGCTAAAAAAGCTATAAAAGGGGACTCAAAAGCATTTACAGAATTGATGAAAGTTCATAAAGCATCTCTTTACAAAATTGCATATAGTTACGTAAAAGATGAGCAAAAAGCTTTAGATATATTACAAGAGACTACTTACAAGGGATTATTAAATATAAATAAATTGAGTGAACCAAAATTTTTTAAAACTTGGATAACAAAAGTGCTAATAAATGTAGCTATAGATTATTCAAAGAAGGAAGACAAGATAGTTTACATAGAAGAAGAAGCAAATATAGTTGAAAAAGCAAAGGAAATTTCAATAGAAGAAAAATTAGATTTATATGATGCGATAGATAGTTTAAGAGAGCAATACAAAATGGTTATTATTTTAAAGTACTTTAATGACATGACTATTGAAGAGATTTCTCAAAATATGGATATACCAATAAATACAGTTAAAAGCCATATGAGAAGAGCAAAGAAGCAATTAAAGGAAATATTAATGGAGGGCGAGATAAATGAGCAATAAGAAATATGATAATATAAATATACCTTTAGATATAGATGAAGCTATAGAAAAGGGAGTATCAAAGGCATTAAAAGAGAAAAATAAAAATCATAAAAGAAATAATTTGCCTAAAATAGCTGCTGCAAGCTTAGTTGGAATACTTACACTAGGAGCTTTAAACCCAGCGTTAGCATCTAAAATACCTTTTGTAGGTAATGTTTTTGAAGCAATAGAAAAAAATATTTACTTCCCAGGAAATTATTCTCAATATTCTACAGCTATTAATGAAACAGCATATTCAAATGGGATAGGGGTTACACTTTCAGAAGTTGTATGCGATGGGCAATCATTATATATAACTTATGTAGTTGAAAATGAAAAACCATTTAAATATACTTCTTGGGGAAATGGGAAAAAACTAGATATGAATCAATTAATAATAGAAGAAGCTTATAATAAAGTTAGCTTTAGTGATAAAGAACTAGATTCAACTGGATTTGCAGGGTTAGAAGGAAAATTTATTGATGAGTATACATTTGTTGGAGTACAAAAATATAAAATAAATGAAATAAAAGAAGAAGTACCAAATGAATTTACATTTAAGACTAAATTAAAAGTTATAGATAACTATGCTATAAATGAAGGTGATAAAGATGATGTAACTTGGGGAACTTGGGCTTTTAACATTCCAGTAAAAGTAAATAAAGAATTAAGAAATATTATAAATTTAGAAAATGTTGAAAATGATTTTGTAAAAGTTAATTCAATTTCTATAACACCTTTTGATATGATAATCAAAAATTCTTACAAAAAAGGTACGTGGGATGAATATAGAATGACAGTATTTGATGACAAAGGAAAAAAACTAGAACAATCAGAGTCTACAGCAGATAATGATAATAAAGGTGATAAAACTTATTTACAATCACCAAAAGATAGCAAAAACATTAGAGTAGTGATAGAAAAACCTAAATATAAAGAGTTAAAATCACAACCAGGAACATACGAAGAAATAGGTAGTGATGTAGTACTTGATGAAGTCATAAACTTAAAAAAATAATATAGCTTTAAAAAGAGTGCATACTTAAAATTTTATAAGTATGCATTTTTTTATATAAAGAAACAAAAATACAATATAGTACAATACTTATGTATATAAAGATTAAATATAAGCAAGAAAATTGGAAATACTAAATATGTGTAAGTTTATTATAAATAAAAGGAGTGCTAGTATGCTAAAACAATTATCAAAAAATCAGTATGTAAAAATGACTAAAGTTAATGATAAAGAAAAAGAAGTTGAATATGGAGTAGTTCTTAATAAAAATGAAGATAATTATGAAATAATGACAATAGGATTTATAAATAAAAATGGCAACTTTTTAGAATACCCTATAGAATCATACAATCTAGTAGATACTTATAATATAGATGATGCTTATTTTGATGAAGTAAAAGAAAATGAAGTAAGAAGAAAAATGAATATTTGGATGGAAGAACATTATAGACATTAAAAATTTTAAGGGGAGTTATAAACTTCCCTATTTTTGTAAAAACTATAATATAATGATACAATTTATATAATTAAATTAATATAAATTAAGAAGTTTATAGAATACATAGTAAATATAGTAAATTATAAGTTTAAATGCTATAATTATTAGTAAGCGAGGGGGAATATCAGGTGAAAAATTACATAAATATTGACTCTGAACTAGATGCTTTAAAAATAAAAGAAGTAGAAAAAGTATTCTATGAAAATATAGAAAGAGATGTAAAAATAATACCTAAAGTAACACCATTTAAAGGGATCAATACAGATATGTTATATATAAAAGACAATAAAGCGCTATTTATAAAATTTATGGATACAACAGAAGATATATTCTATATCCTAGAAGAAGACCTATTAGAGGTTATGAGTGAAGAAAATGACCTGTTAAGTTTAAAAATGAAGCAGTCTCATAGTGATATAAAATATAATTATGTTTTTGTTATGCCATATGTAGATATAGAAGAAGATTATGGATTTAGCGAATTTATATATAAACATATAATAGACAAAAGTAAACTTGAAGAAATAATGAATGATAAAAAATTACTAGATAATTACCTAGAAGAATCAAATAATGAAGTAACATTAAATTTATTTATGATGGACGTATGCCCTGAGTATTATTTACTTAATAGTAAATATCACTTAAATAAAAATTTTAAAAAGATATCTTTTTATAGTGATGACTATGAGTATAGTGCGACTATGCTAAATCAAAGTCAGCTTATTAAAAGTATATCTATAAAATATGGTGATATACTCTTAAAAGGAGCACCAGGTACTGGTAAAACAGCAATAATGTTATCTAGAGCTATAAAATTAGCTAGAATATATCCACATCATAAATTTTTAATAATAACACCATCAAAACAAGGATGTAATGAGCTTAGAGAAAAGGTTAAATTATTATATAAAAATAATAACAATTTAGAAATACATACATATAGCTCTTTTATATTTAAGCTAGCTAAAAAATACAATTTAGTAATAAACTATAGTTTATTAAAAAAGGACTATGAAAAAGCTTTTGAAAACCTTATAAAGCAAGCTAAAAATATAATAAAAAATAAGAAGATGTTTAAAGGAATATTTGTAGATAAAGGCGAACAGTATTCAAGTGAGGAAATATATTTCTTAAAAGAATTCTTATATAAAACTAAACACATATTCAATGTGTATTCATGTGAGAGTTCAAATATAAGTAATGATTTAAACATATTCAAACCCAATGTAAACAATCTAGCGTTTGATGAAATAATAGAATTAAAAGATAATTATAAACAAACTAAAAGATTAGTGGAATTTGTAAATAATTTCTCTGAAAATGCAAATAATTATATACATTCTTTAAGAGAAAATAAAACTTATAATGAATTTTATAAAAGTATATCTAAAAGAGAAGAAGGTAAATCTGTAGATATAATAAAAGTTAGTGATTTAGATGAACAAATAAGCTCTGTAATATGGGAGATAGAGCATTTAGTAGAAGATAAAGGATTAAATTATAGTGATATAGGAATAGTATATCCATACAATAAAAAGAAATTAAAAAGTGGAAAAATGATATACTTCCAATATATGCTAAGAAAGGCATTAGATGAAGCAGAAATACCTTATATATGTGCAGATGAAGACTTAACTAATATGAGTGAAAAGTTTGGAATAACCATTTCTAATATTTATAATATGAGTAATTTAGAATACAAAGCTTTAATATTATGTGAGTTAGAAATGTTATACAATCATAAAATAATAGATAGAAGTCAGGATTATCAAATAAACGATTTTGTAGGAGATTTAAATAAAGTATATTCGGCTATAAATAGAGCTTGTGATGATTTGACTATAATAACTGCATTTAATGAAGAATCTAGTGATATAATAAAACTTCTTATAGAATCAAATATATAAGTTTGAAACTATAAGAAAAACATAAGTATTTTCTTATAGTAAATAAAACATTATAAACATTATAAGAGTATTATCAGGTTTAATATGCATTATAAAAGTCTTCATTTAGATAATCAAATGAAGACTTTTATATTTATATAAAATTTATAAAGATACTATTTTATAAGGTAAAAATAAGCTAAAACTATTATACCTAGGACTATTCTATAGTATCCAAATACTTTAAAGTCGTGCTTTTTGATATAATCCATTAAAAACTTTATAACAAATACTGAAACTACAAAAGCCACTATAGAACCAGTTAGAAGTACAACCCACTCAAGTCCACTAAATGCTAAACCAGCTTTAGCAAGTTTTAGTGCACTAGCCCCAAGCATAGTAGGTATAGCTAAGAAAAATGAAAATTCTGCAGCTACATATCTAGATGTACCAAGAAGTATTGCACCTATTATAGTAGATCCAGATCTAGATGTTCCAGGTATTAAAGCTAAACACTGGAATAAACCTATACCGATAGCTAACTTATAAGTTACTTGAGAGAAATCATTATACTTAGGTTTTTTATTTCTATTCTCAAGTAGTATCATGATTATACCGTATACTATAAGTGCAATAGCAACTGTTGTAGCATTAAAGAAAGCTGCTTCTATTTTATCATCATACAAAAATCCTAATATTGCAGATGGAAAAACAGCTACTATAACTTTAAGCCATAAGCTTATTGTTTCATTCTTTTGAATAGAAGTTTTTGAACTATCAAAAGGATTTAGTTTTTTAAAGAATATGATAATGACTGCTAGTATTGCACCAAGTTGTATTACAACTAAAAATGTATTTACAAAAGTATCCGAAAAATTAAGGTGCATAAATTCATCTACTAGTATCATATGGCCAGTACTACTTACAGGTAACCATTCAGTTATACCTTCGACAATACCAAGTATTACGGCTTTGAAAATTTCTATTAAATTTGCCATTAAAAAGTTCCTCCAACATAAAATTTTAATATACTAAATTAACGTCAACTTAGAGTATACCAATAAAAATTATAAGGTGTCAACTAAATATAATATATGAAATGAAAGGATAAATATATGAATAAAATTATAGAATTAGATGATTATGAATATGAGATTTTTAAAAACTTTTCGAAAAAACTTAACCCAGCAACTAGGCATGATTACTTATCAAAAATAATAGCATTTAAAGAGTTTATAGATGATAAAGAACTCTTATATGTAGATAAAGAAGATTGTCAAAAATTTATCGATAATGTAAAAGAAAACTATGCAAAGTCAACATCAGAAAAGATATATAGTTATTTACATAGTTTCTATAATTTTTTAATGAAAGAAGAATATATAGAAGTAAACCCATTTAGATATGTAGAAAAGCCTGAAGTAACTAGAATAAAAACTAAAGATGATGTGTTAAGTATTCAAGAAATAAATCAACTAGTAGATTCCATATATAAGTTAACTATAAGAGATAGAGCTATAATAGTATTTTTAGTAACAACAGGATGTTTATTAAATGAAGTAGTTAGTTTAAAATGGAAAGATCTTATGGTAGATGAAAAAGATAACCACTATGTAAGACTTGGCAAAAAAAGAAAAGAAAGGATAGTAAAATTACATCCATATTGTTTTAAGCTATTAGAGGATTACAGAAATTATTCTGGATTATCAGAGGTTATAATGCCTACAGAAGATTTTGTATTTACAACTCAAAAAAGTAATTCTATAACCGATAGAAATGTTAGATTAATAGTTAGAAAAGCGTTAGATAATGCTGGGCTTTGCCAATATTCTGCAAAAGATTTTAGACACTCTTATGCTGCTATAGCACTAAGACTAGGTGCTAATGAATCTGATATAAAGAAGCAGTTAGGTTGGAGTGATAAATACTATGCTATAAGGTATAAATATGTATTAAATTTTGTTGATAGTGAAAGTATAGATTATATGATGCAAAAAGAAAATCTTACGTTAAATAACAAATAAAATGAACATAAATAAAAAAAAACTTGTTATGGTTCGTAATATTTTATATAATTATTATATAACAACTTAAGGAAGGTGCGAAAAATTATGATAGATAAAAAATATAGTACATACCAAAACCCTTTAATAGATAGATATTGTAGCAAGGATATGAGCTATATATTCTCTCCACAATTTAAATTCTCAACTTGGAGAAAGTTATGGGTGGCACTTGCAGAAGGTGAAAAGGAATTAGGAATAAATATAACTGATGAACAAATAGAAGAATTAAAAGCTAACATATATAATATAAATTTTGATGAAGCTAGAAAGATAGAAAAAGAAGTAAGACATGATGTAATGAGTCATGTAAAGGCATATGGACTTCAATGTGATAGCGCTAAAGGTATAATACATTTAGGTGCTACTTCAGCTTATGTTGGAGATAATACAGATGTTATACAAATGGATGAGGCTTTAAAACTTATAAGAATAAAGCTTGTAAACTTAATAAACAACTTAAGAGAGTTTGCATTAAAGTATAAAGACGTTCCAACACTTGGATTTACACATTTCCAAGCAGCACAGCTTACAACAGTAGGTAAAAGAGCTACATTATGGGCTCAAGATTTAATACTAGATTTAGAAGATATAAACTACAGAATAGATAATATGAAGCTAAGAGGAGTTAAAGGTACAACTGGAACTCAAGCAAGTTTCTTAAGTCTATTTGAAGGCGATCATGAAAAAGTAAAAGAACTTAATAAGTTAGTTTGTGAAAAGATGGGATATAAATCTTCTTATGCAGTAAGTGGACAAACATATACTAGAAAATTAGATTATCAAGTGTTAAGTGTATTATCTGGTATAGCACAAAGTATGCATAAAATGACTAATGATATAAGATTACTACAAAGTTTAAAAGAAATAGAAGAACCATTTGAAAAGAATCAAATAGGATCATCTGCTATGGCATATAAGAGAAACCCAATGAGAAGTGAAAGAATAGCATCACTTTCTAAATATATAATAGCAGAATCATTAAGTCCTGCATTAGTACAAGCTACTCAATGGTTAGAAAGAAGCTTAGATGATTCAGCAAACAAGAGATTATCTATACCACAAGCATTTATGGCAGCAGATGCTATAATAGAAATAGGTATAAATGTAACTAATGGATTAGTAGTTTACGAAAATATGATAAATAAACATATAAATGAAGAACTTCCATTTATGGCTACAGAAAATATACTTATGGAAGCTGTAAAAAGAGGTGGAGATAGACAAGAACTTCACGAAATAATAAGAGAGTACTCTATGCAAGCAGCTTATAGAGTAAAGCAAGAAGGTAAAGATAACAACTTAATAGAGCTTATAATAAATGATGATTCTTTCAAAATGTCTAGAGACGAAATACTATCTGTAATGGATCCTAAAAACTTCATAGGTAGAGCTCCAGAACAAGTTGTAGAATTTGTAAAAGAGTATTTAGATCCTGCAATAGAAGAGTTTAAAGAGCAAATAGGAATGACAATAGACTTACACGTATAAATTTTTAAAAGTACCATATTATATGGTACTTTTTTAATACAAAATAATACAAAATAAAAATATATAATAAAATTATTTTAAAATAAAATAAAAAGTATTGTCTTAATTAGATTTATAATGTAAACTAATAGTTAGAAAAAGAAATATATATAAACATCTAAGGAGGCAAAATGAACCACGTAGTATCAGATACAATCGCGTTTTTATCAAGAACATTTCCAAAAATATATTCAAGTTTATATTTAGAATATTTAAAAGAATATTCTTCTATAAAAAATGTTAATAAAACGCAATTAAGAGCTTTGATGTTTATCAAAAACTATGGGGATATAAGTATGACCGATCTATGTTCAAAGTTAAACATAGAAAAGGGGAGTTTAACTAGCATGGTTGATGATTTAACAGAAAAAGGATATGTAATAAGAACTAGAGATTTATCAGACAGAAGAAAGTATTTAATAAGTATAACAGACAAGGGAATGAATCTTGCATCAGATTTTATGGAAAAGTTAAGCCAAAAACTAGAAGATAAATTAAGTAAATTAAATGATGAAGATATAAAAAGATATAGGGACGCTATAAATACTTTAGAAGATATACTAAATCAAGAAAACTTCAGATAAATATATAAGAAAAATTTTATATTATGAAAATAAATAAAAAAGAGGTAAAAATTATACCTCTTTTTTTACATACAAGGAAATTATATTAAGCATCAGCAGATGATAATTGAGATTTTTTTAGTTCTACGTATTTTTCAAGTCCTTCTTTTAATATAGAAGCAGCTTTTAATAAGTCATCTTCATTTAATATATATGCAAGCCTAATCTCATCACGACCTAAGCCTTCTGTTGAGTAGAATCCTTCAGCAGGACAAACCATAACTGTTTCATTATCTTTATTAAAATCTTTTAGCATCCATATAACGAAATCTTCAGCATTTTCAACAGGAAGCTTAGCAACTATATAAAATGCACCAGTAGGCTTTTTACAAACTACACCATCAACCTTCATTAATTCATTATATAAAACATCTCTTCTTCTTCTATATTCCTCATTAACTTCTTTAAAGTATGAAGTTGGAGTCTTATATAGCTCAACTGAGCCTATTTGTTCTAATGTAGGTACACAAAGTCTTCCTTGGCAAAGTTTTAATATTTGTGCTATAAGCCCTTTATTTTTAGATGCTATAGAACCAATTCTTGCTCCACAAGCACTGTATCTTTTAGATACACTGTCTATTATAACAACTCTATCTTCTATTTCTTTTACATTACCGAAACTTGTATATGAAAGACCATCGTATACAAATTCTCTATAAACTTCATCTGCTATTATCCATAAGTTGTTTTCTATAGCTATTTTACCTATCATATCTATTTCTTCTTTCGTATAAACTGTTCCTGTTGGATTACCTGGGTTGGAAAGTAATATACCCTTAGTTTTCGAATTGATTCTTGATGTGATTTCTTCTTTAGATGGTAAGTGGAATCCTCTTTCAGCTTTAGTTGTTATAGGATTTACTTCTATATTTATACACTGACTAAAGCCATTGTAGTTAGTATAAAAAGGTTCTGGTACTATTATATTATCTCCTGGATCACATATTGCCATAAGAGTGAAAAGTATTGCTTCACTACCTCCATTAGTAATTAGTATTTCATCTTTATCAAAATGCATATCATATGTAGTATAATAATCTTGAAGTGATTTTATTAATTCTGGAATACCATTAGATACAGCATATTCTAATACATTACTATCAAAGTTTTTTACTGCTTCAAAAAATCCTTTTGGAGTCTTTATATCTGGTTGGCCTATATTTAAATGATAAACTTTAATTCCTCTAGATTTTGCATCAAGTGCATAAGGAACTAACTTTCTTATTGGAGAAGACTGCATAGCAGATACTCTCTGTGAATATTTCATTTAAACTACCTCCTATATAATTAAAATAACCAGACAATTTTATAGCCCATAGGAAATAATATTATGACGATAAAGCTTTATAGTAGATTTTCCATAGATAGCTTTAAAAAGTCAATTTATAATTTCAAGATTATAGTAGCATATATGGCGTGAAAAATCTTGTATACATAAATATAAGAATATACACAAATAGTTAAAGATATTAAAAAAGTAGCAAAAAAATGGATATATAATGTAAAATCAATAGTATAAGGCTTTTATAATAAAGAATGTATTTCTAAGAGGTGTTATAAATGAGTAACTTAATAATAGATAACATGAATAATGATAAAATAATAGTAGCAAAGGATAGGTCAAAAAGGCCTATGGATAAAGCTAAAAATTATGAAGAAGTGGAAATATACAATGAGTATGAAGTAAAATGTCCTTTTTGTAGAGGAAATGAAGAATTTATAGAGGATGAAAAATATAAGGTATGTGATAAAAATGGATGGCTTGTAAAATCTGTAAATAATAAATTTCCTATAATAAATGATGAAAAAGAAGACATATATGGCATTCACGAAGTAATGATAGATACCTATAGGCACAATGGTAATTTTTATAACATGACTAAAGAAGAGTTTATTCATATGTTTGAGATGTATAAAAATAGATATAAAAATTTAATAAATGATAAAGGGATAGAGTATGTTAGTATTTTTAAAAACTTTTTAAGAAAATCAGGTGCATCATTAGATCATCCTCATACTCAAATCATATCTCTATCAATTGTACCACCAGAAATATACAATGAAATAAATATAGCAAAGGATTATTATAATCAAAATAAATCATCTTTATATGAATATACAATAGATAAAGAAATTAAAGAATTTAAAAGAACTATATACAATGGTAAATACTTTTTAGCTTTAGTTCCTTATGCCACTAGATATAGCGGTGAGATAAGAATTATATCAAAAGACAAAATTAGATTTGAAAACATGGAAGACAAACATATAGATGAATTATCTAAAATATTTGAAAAATTATTTAAAAAACTATATAAGGTAAGAGGATATAGTCCTTTTAATCTATATATACATACACATCCAAATAAAATAAAATGTGATGAGTATTATAATTTTCATATGCATATAATACCTAGGAAATATAGTTTTGGAGGATTTGAATTAAGTACAGGGCTATATGTATCATCAATTAATCCTTCAGAATTTGCAAATAAATTAAGGTTTAATAATATAGATTGATAATAATTAAAACTGGGTAATATAAAAATACAATAATAAACTTAGGAGGAATAAATGAAATTAATATCTTGGAATGTAAATGGAATAAGGGCGTGTGTAACAAAAGGATTTTTAGACTACTTTAATGAAGTAGATGCAGATATATTTTGTTTACAAGAAACAAAGCTTCAAGAAGGTCAAATAGACCTTGATTTAAAAGGATATCACCAATATTGGAATTATGCAGAAAAAAAGGGATATTCAGGAACTGCTATATTTTCTAAAATAGAACCTTTAAGTGTATCTTATGGGTTAAATATAGAAGAACATGATAAAGAGGGAAGAGTAATAACTTTAGAATTTGAGGACTTTTACTTTATAACAGTATATACACCAAACTCTCAAAGTGAATTAAAAAGACTAGAATACAGAATGAAATGGGAAGATGATTTTAGAAATTATTTATTAGAATTAAATACTAAAAAGCCTGTTGTAGTATGTGGAGATTTAAATGTTGCTCATAAAGAGATTGATTTAAAAAATCCTAAAACTAATAGAAAAAATGCAGGATTTACAGATGAAGAAAGAAATAAATTTACAGAACTTTTAGATTCTGGATTTATAGATACATATAGATATTTTAATGTAGATAAAGAAGGCGTATATTCTTGGTGGTCTTATAGATTTAATGCAAGAAAAAATAATTCTGGATGGAGAATTGATTACTTTGTAGTAAGTGATGATATGAAAGATAGATTAGTTAGTGCTGATATACATACACAAATATTAGGATCTGATCATTGTCCTATAGAATTAGTCATAAAATAATTATTAATAAATTTTATATCACCTTAATATAATGTATAGTAGCATGATTATATTAAATCATAAGAAAAATTTATATTAAGGGGGACAAAATGAAATTATTAGAGCTTAAGCATAAATTAGAAAAAGGAGAATCTTTAGGCGGAGAGGTTATTTATATAAAAGAAGATAATATACTATATGGAATAGAGTGTTTATATGAAGATAGAGAGAATGAATATATAACCTTGCTAAAGTCAAAAGAAGAATCTGTTAAGGTATGTGACTTTTTAAATATATTAAATGAACTATATGCCAATATAGGTGATAAAGATGTATTTATAGGAGAAAAAGAGCTAAATAGAAGTGAAAGTAAAGAAATAAAAAGTGTAGAATTTGCTCAGTATGAGCTTATGAAGATGCTATTTATAAATATTTAAATAAAAAAAGATAGAGTATATACTCTATCTTTTTTTATATTTAGGTTCACCACTTAAAAATTGGCCAGTTTTCCCCATCTTATATGCTAAATCAATAATTTTTTTATCTTCACGAGTTAATGGTCTTTCAAGAAGTTTTTCAAATTCTTTGAATAGTTTATCATAATCTAATTGCTTTTTTTGACTTCTTTTAGAAGAACAAGGTGCTTTAACTGTAGTATACATATATACATCAGGAACTATACTTGGATTATATATTTTAATAAACACTTGAGAAGTATAATATGCATCATTTAAAGCATTATGATATGATTTGTCTTGATTTAATCCTAATATATTAATAGCATTTTGAAGACCAATACTTTTTCCAGCGGGATTATTAAAGTAATTTGAAGCGTGATGTTGTATATTTATATATGATTTAGGCAAAGTTTTAGAAGGTAGACTATAGTAATTTATATTTCTATATAGCTCTTTTAAATCACCAGTTCCCCATACACAAAGCACAGGATTTTTAGTAGAAATAAATTTTTTAAAATCCTTATAAACTTGTGGAAAGGTAGGTGCATCTAAAACATCATCTATAGTGATATTAGTCATTTTACCAACAAAAGGATGAATTTTTTTGTATAGTTGAGGTTTTACATAGCTATTAAAGGTATCTATTAGATTAAAATTGCTATCTAATTTAATTGCACCTATTTGAATTATCTCAAAAGGACATTTTTCATTAGATACTGTCTTATTAATTTTTTTGTCAAAGCCTTGATTAAATTCTAAGTCAAAAACTATATATTCCATAATACTTCTCTCCTAATAATCTTATCTTGTGATAAAATGTATAATTAAATTATAAAATTACTTGTATTAATATATAAAATACATCTTACTTTAGTATACCCTATATTGATAAAAATGTTAAATAAATGTATAAAAAACAGTAATAAGTAATATCGTGAATATGTCTGAAATAATAAATTAATAAAAATATTGCGAACTTTAAAAGCTTAATATATAATAAGTATAAATTAAAATACGAACAAAACGATTTATAAAAATTTAAATATAAAAGTTTTAGGTGTCGTGTATATTTTTCAGTACAAAATACATATCTTATAGGGGAGTGTGCTTAAATGCAAAAACTATTATATACAATAGAAAGAGATAATCATAATGAAAAAAATCTTAGAGATATATTAAGTAAAAATAAGCATATAAAGTTTGTATCATTAATGGGTGTTGACTTAGGTGGAAATGCAACTGATGAAAAAATACCTATGGAATTGTTTTTAGATGATATAGACAATTTCTTAGAATCAGCAGTTCAAACTGATGGTTCAAGTGTTGAGCTTTATAATATTGCTACATTAAACAATGCTAAGGTAGATTTAATGCCAGATACAGAGTGTACATGGTTTATAGATTATAATTTTGAGCATATAGATGAAGAAACTAATTTGCCTGTAGGTACCCTTAGAATACCTGCATTTTTAATACATGAAAATAAAAAAGTTTGTTCAAGGGGAATACTTAAAAAATCAGAAAAATATTTTAAAAACTCTATAATAGAGTTATTTAGGGAATATCCACATCTTATAAATAATATAGGAATAGAAAAAGCAGATGATATAGAAGATATAATACTAACAGCTGCAACTGAATTAGAGTTTTGGGTAAATACTCCAGAAGATAAGGCTGACTTAGAGAAATTATCGGTATCTCAAAGCTTAAAAGAACAGTACTGGAAAAGAACACATGGGATAATAAGAACGTGCCTAGAAAAGTCAATAATAGTACTTCAAAAAATGGGAATAAATCCAGAAATGGCACATAAAGAAGTAGGGGGAATAAATAGTTCTATAAGTATAGATGGTAAAACTAACCACGCGATGGAGCAATTAGAAATATCATGGAAATTTTCTAGCCCTATACAAACAGCGGACAATGAGTTATTAGTAAGGGAGATAATAGAAGACGTATTTACGTCTCATGGACTTGAAGTAACATTTAAAGCAAAACCTATACATGGAGTTGCAGGTAGTGGAGGACACACTCACGTAGGAGTTAGTGCAAAATTAAAGGATGGAAGTATAAAAAATTTATTTGCGCCAAGAGATATGAATAAAGATTATGTAAGTGAAATTGGTTATGGAGCACTTATGGGTATCCTTAAAAACTATGAAGTATTAAATCCTATAGTAACGGCAACTAATGATGGATTTAATAGACTGGTTCCAGGGTTTGAAGCACCTGTTTGTATAGTTACATCTCTAGGGCATAGCTATAAACTACCATCAAGAAATAGATCTGTATTAGTAGGGTTAGTAAGAGATATTAAAAATCCTAAAACAGTAAGATTTGAACTAAGATCTCCAAATCCACTTTCAAATACATACTTAGTTATAGCTGGATGTTACCAAACTATGTTAGATGGAATAAAAGCAGTAGCTAAAAGTAAATTAACAACTAAGGAACTTGAAAAAGAAATATCTAAAGATATAGGAGAAGAAAGTTTTTATTTAGAAAAAAATAGATCATACAGAGATGAAAATGATGTATTTGAGTATTATACAATTGAAGAGAGAAATGAAAGATTCTCAGCACCACCAGCAACTGTTTATGAAAATATGAGAAATCTAGAAATAAATAAATCTAAGGTAGAAGTGTTAAAAATGGGAGATGTATTCACAGAAGCTATAATAGATTCATTTAAGACAGGCGCTATAGACAAGTGGACAAAGGAATTAAATAATAGAATAATACAAAATGATAGAGAAATAATAAGAAATTGTGTAAAATTACATGATAATGAAAATATGGACGCTTTAGATGAAGTTACATGGAATAAAATATGTGATATAAAGTTTAAAGTTATGAAAGATACATTAACTAAAAAATCACTATTTACAGAAATAAAAGAAGCTATAGAATTTAATGATTTTGAAAAAGTATCAAAGTTACAATTAGAATTAAATGGATATATAGAAGATATTCAAGCACTATATGCAGATTACAAAAAAAATATTTACTAAAGTAAAGGAGCTATCTCAAATAGAGAATAGCTCTTTTTTATATACAAAAAATTATATTTTAAGCAACTGACAAAGTCGTTGACGGTATAAAGTATTTTATCTACATGTCGCTTAGGTGAAGCGAATTTTTATAATAAAAAATTAGGAAAGTTTACTTTATTACTTAACAATAATTCTTAAATTGAATAAAAAATGTAATAAAAATGTAAAAAATAGTTAATACTGATAAATAGTTTTAAAAGGAGTGAAAAAATGAGAAAAAATATATTTACTTATATGTTGATTTTATTAGTATGTATTTTGCCATACAATAATGTACATGCATCAACAGAATTACAAATTGATAGACTAATAGAAAATGAGCAAAAGCAAAAGGAAATATCTAAAAAAATAAATGAACTAGACTTAGAATTAAAAAAAGAAGAAAGTGAATCTATAGAAGTTATAAGTATAAGCTTTTTAGAAGAAGATATGGATCTAGTAGAAGAAAAAGAATATTCATTACAAGAAAACAAAAAAGCATTAGAAAAAGAATTAGAAAATATAATGATAGATAGTATACAAATCCAAAAGAGCATAGAGAAAGAGAAGAAAGAGTATTTAGATAAAAATAATTTAAGTTTTATACCTGGCATATGGCCTTTAAAATCATATTATGAAATAAGCTCTGCATATGGACAAAGAATACATCCAATAACTAAAAAAGCAAATTTTCATAGAGGGATAGATATACCTGCTCCTAAGTCTACTGAAATATTAGCTAGTGATGATGGAATAGTAGAGTTTTCTGGTAGTCAAAATGGGTATGGTAATGTTGTGAAGGTAAAACATTTTGATGGAAAGACAACAGTATATGCACATAACTCATATAATAGAGTTAATAAAGGTGATATAGTAAAAAAAGGACAAGCTATAGCGGAAGTTGGAAGTACAGGAAATTCAACTGGTAATCATGTCCACTTTGAGATTTTATTAAATGGAGAAACTACAAATCCTATTGATGGAGTAATAAAATAATTTAAATATATTAAAAAGGAGGGTAATATACCCTTCTTTTTAGCATAAAATAAATTATAATAAAGTAATCAAAAAACATAAGCCTAATCTATAAGTTAAAAATTTAGAAAATTTAGAAAATTTAAAAAGGGATGATGCCATGAAAAAAGATTTTCTATTAGATATGCTTTGTTATATACTTTTACCTTTGGGGGTTTGCTATATAAGTGAATGGAAAAGTCTAGAGTATATAGCTATATTATTAATAGTGCCAGGAATACTTTATTCACTTTATACATTTAAAAGCCAACATAGATTAAACATTACAGCAATAATATTTTCTTGCATATATATAATAATACATTTAGTAAAAAAAGATATGGATTCAAGCTTTGAAAAATATGCATATGATATATATATCCTAATAGGAATATTAGTAGCTATAATTATTAGTAATTTATTAAAAAAAGATATAGCAAGTGCTTTATACACAGATATACTAAGAGCTAATGGGCATAGTAAGTATATTATAAAAAATAATATAAGAAAGTATAATCTTTGTAATGAATTTAATAGAATTTCAAATATAATAAATATTCATATTTTAGCTATAATATTTATTAAGTATTACACTATAATAAATTATAGCAACGAAAGTTACAAAATAACATTAACATTAGAGATGTTAGTAAATATATTATTTCTTATAGGAGAAATATATATAACATATAATATATTTAATCATGCTAGTAAAAAGTTAAGAAATAAAAATACAAAGGTATTAGAAAGCAAAAAAGACAATATAATATATTTAGATAAATGTAAAAAAGCTAATAAATAACAAGTGTATTACTTGTTATTTATTAGCTTTAAAATACTGTCTCCAATACTTTCATTTTCTATAGTGTTTTTAAAAGATTTCATATTGCACTTCATAAAATTAAATATAGAATCAAATTTATTTGAAGCTATACTATTAAAAATATCTTTTAAATCTTCATCATTTGTATATACTAATCCAATTCCTTTATCTATTATGAATCGGGCATTTTCTATTTCTTGTCCTACCTTAGGAAGCTTAACGACAACTGGTGTTTGAGAAAGAATTCCCTCAAAAAGTGTTGCCCCTCCAGGTTTAGTTATCATTAAATCATACTCTCTTAGCAGATTGTGCATATCAGTAACAAATCCTAAAACTTTAATATTGTTTAAAGGTTTTTTTTCTTTTAATATATCATAAAGCTTCTTATTTTTACCAGTAACAATAGCTATTTCTATGTTATTACAGCTATTTTCTATAAATTCATCAATCCAATACATGAAATCTTCATCTATATCAAATAAACCTCTACCACCACCAAGTAATAAAATTTTATACTTATTAGATTCTTTTGTCTTATTCTCAATACAAAATTTTTTGTTTATAGGTACACCAGTTACTTTTATAGATTCTGGATTAATACCTTTTTGAACATATCTATTTTTTATTTCTAATGATGGTACAAAATACATGCTTGTATCTGGATATATCCATTCGAGGCTATCAACTACATCTGTGACAACTGTTAGTGTGGGAATATTAATACTAGGGTATTTAATTTTAAAATTATACACACAAGCAGCAGCAAGAGGAAACGTTGATATAATAACATCAGGATTTACATCTAATATAAATTCGATAAGCTTAGGAGTATATAATTTATGAGCTATATCATGTTTTGAATCAAAGGACTTTTTTAAATAATAATAGTAGTTATATAGTCCAGGAACATATTTAGTATTGTTTTCATAAAGTTTTACCATTGGTTTATTCATCCTAGGTATACTAGCTGTTATAAAATTTTCTATTATTACATTAACAGAAGAATCCTTTTCTAAAATATAGTCTTTTATGGCATTTGCTGCACTTATATGTCCTGCACCAAATTGAGCAGTAAGAATTAGTACAGTCTTTTTATTATCTATATCCATTAAATATTCACCTCTAAAAAATTACCTTAATAAGTATAATTTATTATAACCATATAAGGAAAAATAAGCAATAATAGAAGTTGATGTTAGCTTCTAAATGTATATAAATAATTTGTAATTTAAAATTTTATAGAGGAAATATCAAATAAGAATTGAAAATAATAAATGAGGTGGTGATATGGAAAATATTAATAAAATTAATGTAAAAGATGATTATAATAGAGAATATTTTATAAAATTATCAAAATCTATAGTATACACAGCAATTGGAATAATTATATTTTTTATACCTATTAAATTAAATGGACAAGTATTGAATTTAATATATCATATATCATATAAGCTTCAAAGTAATATGAAACATTTCATAGAAGTGTGTATTGTATTTTATTTAATTATAGGAATGTTTAAAGAAATATTAAAATGTAACTTGAAAAATAAAAATATTCTTATTATTAGTAGAATTGTAGCATTAATTTTCTTAGTAAATATATTTTTTGGAAGTAAAAACGGACTTTTAGGAAATGATAATGTATATCTTCTTATAGAAGAAGTAGTATTAAATACAATAATTGTATTTACTATAGGTGTTTTATTTATGCCATTTTTAGAATATGGATTGTTAGAATTAACAAGTGTTTATCTAAATAAATATACAAAATTGTTATTTAGAATAGATGGTATAAGCTTTTTAAATATATTGGTATATATTTTTACAAATCCATTTTGTGGAATGTTTATGACTAATAAATTATATAGAGAAGGTAAATTAAAGGAATATGAAGCTTGTAATATAATATTAAATTTTTCAATACTTTCATACCCAATAGTTATTTATATATGTGGATATCTAAATATAAATCTAGCTTATGCCATTACGGTGTCAACTACTGTATTAATATTAATAAATATGGTATTAAGTAGAATATATCCAATATCTAAGAAGAAAAAATCATATTATTTAAAAAGTAATAAAAAAAATAGTTACCCTAAAAAGGATAAATTAAAAAAAATAATAAAATATTATTTATCTAATAGTGATAGTAAAGGTCTATTTAAAGCAATTATAGATAATTTAGAAGAAAGCATAAGTATATCTATAAATCTTATACCAAATATAGTTATATTTCTATATATAGGGCAGATAATATTAAATAGTGAGATAATAATAGAAATAATAAAGATTTTGATTAATCCAGTATTAGATGTTTTGCAAGTTAAAAATATAAATGAGTTAGTAGGATTTATAATAGATGTATTTTATAACACTATAATAGGAATAAATAATGTAGATAAAAGTATAAGTATACAAACCAAAATTTTAATTTGTATAATAGGAATTTTAAGTTGTACATCTATTAGCACAAATATTATATATATAGCTAATAATAAAATGGCATTAAAAATAAATATAAAAGAGTTTATAATATCTTATTTACTTAGAATAAATTTAATTATAATAATATACATATTTATAGCTTACTTGTATAGTGGATATTTAATATAAGATAGGGAGCTATTTAAGCTTAAAATAGCTCCTTTTTCAAAATTATCAACTTAAAGGATAATTTTAATATTAACTTATTATAAATTACTATTGTGCAAAACAAAGTACTGTGCTATTATATAATCACTACTATAATAAAACAATGTAGTGTGTTATACACAGTAGACTGCTTAATGAGAGGAGGAGTTTTGTGAATACTCAGTTTAGAAAAGGAGTACTTGAAATATGTGTACTAGCTCTTATTTCTAAAAAGGACATGTACGGATATGAGATAGTGCAAAATATATCTAAAGTTATAGAAGTTAATGAAGGAACTATATACCCTATTCTTAGAAGACTTACAAAAGAGGGATATTTTGACACATATATATTAGAATCGAGTGAGGGACCTGCTAGGAAGTATTATAAATTAACAGACTTGGGAAAAGAAAACTTAAATAAGTTAATTGTAGAGTGGAAAGATTTCGTAAAGGCTGTAAATATTTTAATAGAGTAAAAGGAGTGATAATATTGAATAGAGCTGAATTTTTAGATATATTAAGAGATTATCTTAAAGGTAGTTTTTCAGAAGAAGAAATAGGAGATATATTAAGAGACTATGAAGAATACTTTTTAGATGGAACAATAGAGGGAAAAAGCGATATAGAAATAATAAAATCTCTAGGTTCACCTAAAACTATAGCTAGTGAACTTATAGCAGAGACTAAAAATAAAGAAGAAGATAATAGTATAAGACTAAAAATAAATATAATAAAGTCAAATTTTAAAAGACAATATATAAACTTAAAAGATAGAGTTAGTGAAAAATTAACTTTAGATATTGAAAATAATGACCAAAATAAAAGAAAAATAATACAATTAGGTCTTAGTATACTATCTTTAATAGTATTCATTCCAAGATTTTTAATAGTATTATTTTTATCTGTAGTTGGTATTATATTAGTTTCATTAATTGGTTTATATGTAGCTACAATGCCTATAATAATGAATTTTATATCTCAAACACATGAGGTAATGGGACTTTATGTATTTATGTCTATTGCATTTGTAGGTGGTCAGATACTAGCATGGCAAATATATATATTTATAATATCTATATATAAAACAAGCGTAAATAGATATAAAAGTTGGATGAAAACAAGAAAACTATATATAAATGCTAGTAAGAAAAAAGAAGCTAATAATAAAGAAGAGAATAGTTTTAAGGAAGGAGAGAAAGATGATGAATAAAAAGGTAACCATATTTTCAATAATATTAATAGTAATTGGTATAGTTGGCACTATATACTTTTCTATATCATCTGTCCCTTATTTTACTCAAACTATATCTAATATAGAAAAAAGCTTAGATAAAGAGCAAGTAATTTATAATAAAAATATAAGTATAGAAAATTTAGATGTAAAGACTAAAGTTAGTAATATAATAATAGAAAAATATGAAGGACATGAAGTTAAAGTAGTAAAAAAAGGTACAAGTAACTACAATATTAAAGAAGATGGCAATAAATTGAGTATAGTTGAAAATGAAAATGAATATAATTATAAAATAAGCAACAATTTAGAAGAATTTATAGAAAATGTGATTAATGCATTTTACTATAATAATAGTCAAAGTTTAATTATATATGTTCCAAATAATATAAATGTAAATGCATCTACTGATTATGCAAGATTAAGTATAGAAAATAATCTATTACTAGATAGTGTATATTATAAGACTATAAATGGGTATATATCACTGCCTAAAGGGATGAAAACACTTAAAAACCTAGATATAAAATCTAATGGACATATATATTTATCTACAGAGGAATTAATAGGAATAGATAACGTTAATATAGAAAGTGGTGGAATTGAAATATATTCAGCTCAAAATGAAATATTTGTAGATGATATTGAAAAATTTATACCAAAAACTATAAATATAACTCAAAATAGTAATAGTAGTTCAAATATTAATATAGATACAAATATCCCAATAGCTAAAGAATTAAATATAAATGCATACAATTCAAGCGTTTATATAAACATACCAAGTAAAAATTATAATTTTAGTGTAGATATGAAGTCTATATCAGGTATAAATGCAAGTAATATGCTTATTGATGAGCATTATAGAAATGATGAAAACTTAAAAGAGTTAAAGGGAAATTTAAACAAAGAAAATTTAAATAATGAAGAGAAATATATTATAAATGTAAAAGCGGATAATATAAATTTACATTAAATAAATGAAATTATAGCCAAAAAATATAGAATAATCAATTAACTCCAATAAAAAATGCTAAAAATATAAAGTATACTATGTTATAATATTTATAAATATAAAAAGAAGAGGTATACTTATGAATAAATTAGCATTAAGTTTTATAACAGCTTTTACTTCATTTTTAGTTATAGGATGTAGTGATAAAAGCGTAAATGATGATAATAAAGTAGAAGTTAAACCATCTTCTGCAGTAGAAAGTGAAATATCTCAAAGTGAAGCAACACTAAAGGAATCGGATAAAATTAAGCAAAATTCAGATAGCATTAACATACCTATACATATACTTAAAGATGATCCTAAAGAGGTTAAGTATATAGAAGTTAAAAAAGATAGTACACTTCAAGAAAAGATAGAAAGTATTATAAATGTATTATCTAAAGAGTGCTTTAATAGTTTACCAATGAAAGTTACTGTTTTTATTAAGAATAGTACTGCAAGGATTGAATTGATAGAACCAAAGACTGATTCAGAGAGTAGAGTATCTTGGAAGAAAGATTATCTAAATGAAACAACAAAAGAGTACACAATAAATACAATTGTTAAAAATATAATTCAAGAAGATTATAAAGGCGATTGGATAAAAAAGGTACAATTATATTATGATGGTAAGTTAATATCATTAGATTAAAAGTCAGTATTAGAAGTATTTCTAATACTGACTTTTTTATGTTTTTATGATTATTTTGTTTTTAATTTACTTTATATTTTTATATGTATTTCAAAGAAATATAAAGTAAAAACAATTATCATATAAATTAGATATCATCTATTGTATATATATCATCATCAAGATTTGATATATAGTTAGCTATAGATAATACACCTATACCAGCGAGAAGCTTCATTTGTTGCTTGCAAGTTGCTTTAACTGTTGAAGTTGTTATTTTTCTAATTGAAGGACTAATTACACTCAAAGCAGCTAATGTAGCAGAACCTATTAAAATACCTTTTAATAATTGATTATCTTTATCCATGGTGTCACTCCCATCAAGATATAATTTATAATATTAAAATTTAATTAAATTTTAATATATAAATATGATGTGTAAATGATAAAAAAATATAATCTAAAACTAATATTTTAAAAATATTTATGATTTTAGGATTATTTACTTTAATAATATTATTAAAAGAACTAGTAACCAGATTTTAAGATTTTCATATAATTATATTAGACAGCATAAGTTTATTATGCGAGTTGAATATTACAGCAAAAGGGGTTTTGACGTATTATGAAGAAAAAGAAAAGCCAAGGGTGTGGATGTCAACCTAAGTGTGACAATTTCAATGTATGCAATGACAAAGTAAAATCATGTAAATCATGTAACTCACACAAATCAAATGTTTGTTGCAAAAAACCTTCAAAAAAATATATAGATTGTGATCATGAGAGTAAATGTGATTTTATGGACGATTGCAAATGTGATGAGCATTTTGAGATTACATGTGTAGATAAGTGCTTAGAACTAGCACAAAAAGCAGAAGATTTATTTGATGAAGCATCACGCTGTGAATGTAAAGCTAAGGAGTTAATGGAAAAAGCTAGAGAGTGTGAAAAATCATCAAATGTATTAGCAGCAAAAGCTAATGATTTAAGAGAAAAAGCACAATGCAACGAGAATGAATCTAGAGCAGCAGAATGTAAAGCCAAAGAATTAATGGAAAAAGCTAGAGAACTTTGTGAAAAGGCTAAATGCTTGCATAAAGAAGCTGAAGAAATAGAGAATGAAGCTAGATGTAAGTGTGAAAAAGCAAATGATTTAAGAGACAGAGCACAAGAATTCAGTGAAAAAGCTAAGTGTTTATATGCTAAAGCTTTAAAATTTGATGAAAAAGCATTAGAATGTTATAAATCTGCAGAAGATAAAATAAAAGAATATGGACATAAATCTAAAAAATGTGAAGAAATGATAAAAAAATGTAGTAGCAAGTTAGATAAGTGTGAAATGGATATGAAAAAATATATAGATTGTGATCACAAAAAATATTGTACATGCGATACTAAAGAAAGTAAATTATATTGCAAAAAAAATAAAGAGAAATATTGTGATATAGGTCTAAAGCCAGAATATTGTAAGCCACATTGCAAAGAAGATGTGTATATAGATTGTGATTGTGCAACTTATGTAAGCCCTATGTATGATATGTGTAATATGCACTATATAGGGGATATGGCAGATGAATATCCAATGGTCGGAATGCCTTATATGAATGCTTGCTCTAATCATTGTCAAGACGCAAATGATATGTGGATGCACTATTATATGAATATGAAAAATATGATGAAAAATATGGGATGGCCAAGATATTAAAATACTAAGAATAAATAAAGAATGCCTGCAGGCATTCTTTATTTATTCTTAAAGAAAATTATACTTATTTTAATAATTCTTTTTCTATAGACTTATATACTTTTTCCATGAGATTATTAAAATCTCTAGTAGATTTCATATAGCTAGAAACTAGAGGTAAATTAAAAAATTCTTGATATTCCTTGTTAAGTTCTACTAATTTACTTGATGCATCTTCTATTCTATTATTAGAGTAAAGCTTATTTTTTTTATCTATATAATTATCAAGTTGTCTTTTTAAATTTTTATTTTTATCAAGTTGGGATTTAGATTTCTTCATAAGTTTAAATTCATCACTAGATTTAATTGAATTAGCAAGTTCAAGTGCTTTTTTATTTATATCCATATATACCTCCATTTATAAAAAATACTATATTACATTTTATAATTTAAGAAGGTAATATATACTACATATTTAAAAGGAATATAATTTACATTATAAGCGAGTTAATTCATTTAAAAAGTATTCAAACATAATACCATCATTTCTATCAGTGTCAAATTTGGATGTATAGTTTACTACTTTATGAACAAAATAACTAGATTTGTTAATAGCAAATTCTAAATCATGACCATTTGCTATTAAGCCACATATAATAGATGTGAATATATCACCAGTGCCACTATAAGATAAATTATTATATTCAAATGAAGTAATAAAACAATTATCACTGATTTTATCATATCCAATATTTAGTATATAACCATCCTGAACTACTCCAGTTATAATTACATTTTCAGGGCCTAATTCAGAAATTTCTTTGGCCATATTAATAATATCTTTTTTAGTCAAATCACCAATATCAGAAATACTTCTATTGGTTAATAGACATGCTTCAGTTATATTTGGAGTCGTAAGATTAGATATCTTTACTAAATTTTTAATTTTTTTACACATATCGTTATCAAATATAGAATACATATTTCCATTGTCTCCCATTACAGGATCCACTATTACAAAAGAATTATTATTTTTCTTTATAAAGTCAATCACTATATCTACTTGGTCTTTAGAACCTAAAAAACCACTATAGATATAATCAAAATTAATATTAAGCTCAGACCAAACATTAGAGTATTCTCTCATGTGATCAGTAAAATCTAAAAAACTATATTTAGGATAGCCTGTTTGACTAGATAAAATTGCTGTAGGAAAAGGACAACATTGAGTTTTTAATGCAGATAATATAGGTATTGCAGCAGTTAAAGAACATCTACCTACACCTGATAAATCATGAATAGCAGCTATTTTCTTCAAAATAGCACCTCCCTATAAAAATATTTATATAAATATATTACTACTAAAAAATTCAAAAACAAATATATAATTACAAAAAATAAAATGTATGGCTACAATTTATATAAATATATATTAAAAAGATTTGGGAGAGTAAAAGCTTTAAATAAATTAAAATTATTTTTAATATGTTTGGATATAATAATATAAATCAAGAGAATACATAAATTGCTTTTAGGAGGTCTGACATTGATAAAACTTAATATTAAAAATAAGTATGCTAAAATTATAATTATATCATTATCATTAACGATAGCTATTGGATTATATTCATATATAAAAGAAGGTGAATTAATAATAAAATCAAACTCTACCGAAGTAAGTAAAATAGAAGATGGCGAAAATAATAAATACAAGCTTCTTCTTGAAGAACTATTTGATCATAGAAATAAAGCAATACTTGATAAAAATGAAGAAGGGCTAAAAGAATTATATGAGGTAGATAAAAAGTTTGGTTTATGGGCATGGGAACATGAAGTAAAAAAGATGAAATATCTAGAAAATTGGTCTAGTAAACAAGGAGTTAAGTTTAATGATATAAAAGCAAAAGTGAAAATCAAAAAAGTAAAAGAAAAGGAAGAAGGTTTATACGGCATTATATGTACAGTTTCAACAGAGTATAAGTATTCATATGATAAAGAACCAGATATTATAAATATGTGTAGAATAGGAACTTATCATTATATAAATGTCAAAATAATAGATGATCAATATATAATAACTAAAGAATGGTATACAGATCCATTTGCTGATTCTTTAAACTTAGATAATATAAAATCTGAAGACATAAAAAATTATATAAGTATGCAAAAGCCTACAATATTAGATTTAAAGCAAGAGCAAATAAAAGCCATAGAATATGCACATAAATATTGTGGAGCAGCTGCTGATGAAGAAAATGGTTTAAAATTCAACTCAAATTACAGAGATTATAATCCAGAAGGTGGAGACTGCGCAAACTTTGCATCTCAAATAATGTTTGAAAGTGGGAGATTCAAAAAAAATGATACATGGAATTACGCAGATGGTGCAGGAACTAAGGCATGGGTAAATGCACAAGCTTTTAAAAATTATATAGTATATAGTGGTAGAGGAAGTTTAATAGCAAAAGGAAGTTATGAAGATATTTATAAAGAAGCCTATAATTTAAGACCTGGGGATTTTGTGGCATATGAAAAAGGAGGCAGAATAACTCACGTATCAACTGTAACAGGACTTGACTCAAAAGGATATCCTTTAGTAACTTGTCACAATACAGATAGATTACTAGTACCATGGGATTTAGGGTGGAGTGATAAGGCTATAAGATTTCATTTAATTAAGGTACATTACTAGAAACTAGAATCTATAAGTTGATGTGTATAAACTTAATAACATTTGACAATGATATGTATATATGTTAAAGTAATAATAAAGTTGCAAACATTTGTAGCTAAATAATTTTTGTGTGTTTTTAGGAGGATCTATTAAATGAAAACTGGTGTAGTTAAATGGTTTAATAATGAAAAAGGATTTGGATTCATATCTGTAGAAGGTGAAGGAGATGTTTTCGTACATTTCTCAGCTATAGCTGCTGATGGATACAAGTCTTTAGAAGAAGGACAAAACGTTCAATTCGAAATAGTTGAAGGTGCTAAAGGTCCTCAAGCTGCTAACGTAGTTAAATTATAATTAATTTCATATATATATTAGTAAGTCTAGTAGTATGTGAAACACCCGCCGCAATTAAGCGGCGTTTTTAATTTCACTATTAACTTATTCTTTTACAAGTCCAACTCCATTTATAAATTTAAATCCTTTTTCATTAATCAAAGCATCAAATAAATCTAAAGAATTGTATTTACAGAAATTATCTAAACAATAAAGAGTATCATCTTCTAATTTATCAAATTCATTGTACATATGAAAAGGAGTACTAAACTTAATCATTTCATCTCTTAATTTGTCCATATCAATTAAAAATTCAGCATAAGATAAATCAAGACTTCCATTTAATATTAGGGATTTCACTATATCTAATATTTCATTCTTATCTTCAAATTTTATAACTATCTTTTCTTTATCTCTACGAGATTTAATATAGTCATTTATTTTATCAACAATGCTTAATAAATTATTATCTATAAAATAAATAAAATCAGCTTGATTAAATTTACTTTCAATATCTTCTATAAGTAATTCATTCATATGAGATTCCCAAAGTTGTACACCATATCTATTGTAATTAGTATTTTTTATAGGCTCTCCTTTATAGTCATAAATTCTAGGAACAGAGTAGTTGTGATAGTTAGCTATTTCACATCTAAAGTAGTATCCATCTTTATCTTTAGGAATTAAATTTACTATAAATTCATGCATATCGCTTCCTAAATATATTTTTGTGTTTTTTAATAAATCAAATCTATCTTTTAAAACTTTAGCATCTATATTGTATAAATTATTTTCATATGCTATTTCATATACCTTGTGTTCATATATTTTATTTAAAAAACTATTAACTTCTATATTATAATCAAATTTCATTGTTATACCTCCAAATTTAAAACATAAATAATTTTTATTTAATATATACCCATAAAAGATAATTTAAATAAAAAAAATAATTTTAACATATTTTAAATTAAAATATATATAAAAATATGTTAAAATTATAGTTGAGAGAAAGAAGAATATAATACTTTTGTATATAAATTAATTAATGTTTACTTATTGGAGGTGCAGTATAGTGAATATATTATTTTTTCTAACACCTAAGAGTGAAGTTGCATATATATATGAAAACTACACTATGAGGCAAACTCTAGAGAAGATGGAATATCATAGATATTCATCTATTCCCATAATTAATGATGAGGGGAAGTATGTTGGGACTATAACAGAAGGAGATTTATTGTGGACATTAAAAAATAAATTTTCGCTAGATTTAAAGGGAGTAGAGGATATTCCTATCAAAGAAGTAAATAGAAGAAAAGACAATTCTCCTGTTGATGTTAACGCTAATATAGAAGATTTAATTTCAAAATCTATGAATCAGAACTTTGTTCCTGTTATAGACGATCAAGAAATTTTTATTGGTATAATAAAAAGAAAAGATATTATAGAGTATTGTTACAATAAATTAAAAGAATAAGATAAGACCTAGTATACACTAGGTCTTATTTTTAGTCATTTAACTTGATCATATTTCCATATTTAGATCTAAGGTCATTTAATTTTTTAGAATAAACTTCTGTTTGCTTTTGATACATTAAAGTTCTTTCTATTTCATTTTTAACTTCTTCATATTCAGATTCTCCACCTTTATTTAAATCTTCTAATTTTATTAAGTGGTATCCAAATTGAGTTTTAACAGGTCCTGCTACTTCACCTTTTTCCATATTGAATACTGCTTCTTCAAATTCTGGAACCATTTGTCCTCTAGGGAATGATCCTAAGTTTCCACCAGCTTCTTTAGAAGGGCAAGTAGAATGTTCTGATGCTGCATCTTCAAAAGATACTTCATTAGCTTTTATTTTATTTAATAAATCATTAGCTTGTTCTTCAGTTTCAACTAATATGTGCTTAGCAGTAGCTGTTTCTGGCTTATGGAATTTATCTTTATTAGCATCAAAGAAAGCCTTCTTTTCTTCTTCAGTTAAAGATATACTAGTTAATACTTTGTTTATAGCATATTGCTTTAACATATTTTCTTGAACTCTTTGTAATTCTTTTTTAAACTCTTCATCGTTATGTAATTCATTTTCTTTAGCTTCCATATAGAATAATTCTTGGTTAACTAAATCATCTAATAATTGCTTTTTACCTTGCTCACTATTAAAGTGCATAGCTTGATATGGTTCTAAGCTTTGTAGAGCACTCTCAACATCGTAGTTAGTGATTTCTTTTTCTCCAATTGTTGCTAAAACTTTTCTTTCCATAATTGTTACTCCTTTATGTAAGTTTATAATTAATATTACTTTCAATTTAAATGATATCAGAAAAAAACTTATATGTCTAACATTTCCAAATTTTATACTAAATATGTATTAATATGAAAAAGTAATAGTTATAAGTAAAAGTGATGATAGCATTCCAACGACACCTTCATTTTCATTGTATTTAAAATTTTTTATGCAAGAAACATAAAAGTATATAAATAAAAATATTAGTTTAAAAATAAGTAATATTCTGTTTTTAGAGAATAATAAATAGCTACATAAAAATAGTATAAATGCTAAGATTGTAGTTATTCTATATAATACATCTATATCTTCTATTTTATTAATAGATTTTAGAATCATTATTATATAAACTATAGATGCTGTTAAAAATAATAGAAACATAAATATTTCAATCCTCATAGCAGCAATAGAAACATAGTCGTACCAAACTATAGGCCAAAAAAATAAGAATAAAAATTTAAAATATTTATCAAGAAATTCTTTTGAAATAATAAACACATCCTTTCAAATTCAATCTATAAATAAATTAAAGCATACAAATTAATCAAATACTACCATTATTATATCTATATAAAAAAAATATATGAAATATTTATTGTTTAATTAGTATATATATTAATTAAGAAATTAATTTATAAAATATATTAAGGTGGGATAAGTATGTATAGATATTATACTAAAGGTGTATGTTCAAAGTCTATATTAATGGATATTGAAGGGAATATATTAAAAGACGTAGTTTTCGAGGGTGGATGTAGTGGAAATACTATAGGAATAAAGCATCTAGTTGAAGGTAAAGATATTGATGATATAATAAAAAATCTTGAAGATATACCATGTAAGAATAGAGGAACATCTTGCCCTGATCAATTAGCTAAAGCACTTAAAATATATAAGAAATATATTTATAATAAATAAAAAAGTCTTCTAACGAAGACTTTTTTATTACTTAGTTACAACTATAGCTATTTTAGCATCAGGATTGTAACTAACTTGAACTAATTGATTTTTCTTAAGTCCAGCAAGGTCTTCTCCACCATAGTTTATTTCTAATTTTACTGGCATTTTACCTTGTTTTATTATAGCTACGTACTCATTTTTACCTTTTTTCTCTAGACTGATTAAGTTACCAACATAAGGCTTGAAGTTTTGATATTTTTCCCCAGCTTTTTTTATGTAGAAGTAAGTCCCAAGAGCAACTAATAAGTTAACTGCAAGTATAGCCCAACCATTTATCTTAGCAACCATACCAACTATCATAATGATAACCATTAAAACAATAGGAATTATAGCTTTTTTCATAAGTAGTTTGCCCATTATTTCATTAGCTCTTTTTTCAGGGCCAGTCATTGTTTTTGATCTAGCAAATGATTCTGCGAATTTGTCTTTTAAGCCCATATTAATCCTCCTAATTTAATTAATATTAGATATAATAACGATGTCATGCTTGAAACTTAAAGGTCATTACATTTATATTATGTACAAGTTTGTTATTAAAATTTATATTCAAGCAAAGCAAAATATATTAATTATTTTATCATATAATTAAAA
>NZ_JBDPHA010000010.1:0-91440 GCF_039841805.1 Romboutsia sp. 1001216sp1 | reverse complement strand
TAGAACAGATATAGATTTACCATGGGAAAGAACTGATAAAGCAGAGCTATTAAGAAAAGAAGCATTAGGACAATAATTTAAAATAACTATAGATAATTCACCCCAGTTAAAGGGGTGAATTTTTTTTGTATAAAAGGTATAATAAATACAACTTAAGTGAACGATAGAAATATTATGGGTTGTAGGAGATGAATATGGAAAGATTAGAAGGAATGATAAGTGATATAGTATTTAAAAATGAGGATAATGGGTACACTATAGCCCACTTGGCTAACTCAGATAATGAAGTAGTCATAGTTGGTTGTATGCCTACTTTATCGGTGGGGGAAAGCATAGAAGTTGAAGGAAAATGGACAAATCATAAAACTTATGGAACTCAGTTTGAAGTAAATAAATTTATGCCAGTAACACCAACATCTCTGGAGGGGATATATGTATACTTATCTTCTGGTATGATACATGGAATCGGAGAAAAAATGGCAAAAAAAATAGTGGATAAGTTTGGAGTAAGTACATTAGATATAATTCAAAATAATCCTCATAGGCTGAGTGAAGTGGATGGTATAGGTCAAAAGAAAATAGATCAGATAGTAAAAAGCTATGAAGAAAATAGAGAACTTAGAAATATAATAATAGAACTTTCTCCATATGGAATAACTCCTAACTACTGTATGAAGATATATAAAAAGTATAAAAACAAAGCTATTGAAGTTATAAACAAGAATCCATATAAATTAGCGGAAGATATAAGAGGTGTTGGATTCAAAATAGCAGATAATATAGCTAGTAAAATAGGAATTGAAAAAAATTCAAAAGATAGGGTCTCTCAAGGAATACTCTATACTCTAAACCAATCATTAGGGAATGGTCATACATACCTACCAGAAAATATCCTTATACAAGAAGCTATTAAATTATTAGAGGTAAAAGGAGAGCTTGTAAAAGAGTGTATACTAGAACTTGCATATGATCAAAAAATACATATAGAGAAAAAAGATAATCAACATCTAATATATTTAATACCATACTATTTATCGGAAAATGGAGTATGTAAACAGATAATAAAATTATCTCAGCATGAATTTAAAGATTTGAATATAGATATAGAAGAAGAGATAAGAGTAGTAGAAAAAGAAGAAGGTATAAAGCTTGCTAACAATCAAATGTTAGCTGTAAAAGAAGCGATAGAAGGTGGCGTAGTAATAATAACTGGTGGTCCGGGAACAGGAAAAACCACTACTATAAACACTATAATAAAAATATTTGAAAACAATAATCAAGAAGTTGTATTAGCTGCCCCAACAGGAAGAGCAGCAAAGAGGATGAGTGAAACTTCAAGTAAAGAGGCTAAGACTATACATAGATTGCTCGAAATGGGATATGCAACAGATAGTGATGAACTTCAATTTATGAAAAATGAAGAAGAGCCAATAAAAGCCGATGTAATAATAATAGATGAGGTTTCTATGGTTGATATTTTACTAATGTACTCTTTACTAAGGGCAATTAAACCTGGAACAAGGGTTATATTAGTTGGTGATAGTGACCAATTACCATCAGTAGGTGCAGGAAATGTACTTAAAGATATGATAGATTCTTGCGTTATAAAAGTAGTTAGATTAACTGAGATATTTAGGCAAGCTCAAGAAAGTATGATAGTAGTTAATGCCCATAAAATAAATAATGGACAGCCATTACATTTAAACTCCAAAGGAAAAGACTTCTTTTTTATAAGAAAAAATACCAATGAAGAGATAATAAATGAAATAATAGGTTTAGTAAGTGAGAGATTACCTAAATTCTATAATGTAGATAAATTAAAAGATATACAAGTTTTATCTTCTATGAGAAAAGGAGATTTAGGAGTTACAAATCTAAATATAGAACTTCAAAAGCATCTTAATAAACCAGAAAAGTATAAAGTAGAGGAAAACTTCCAACGAAGGATTTTTAGAGTTGGCGATAAAGTTATGCAAATAAAAAATAATTATACTAGAAAATGGGAGAATGAGGATAAAACTGATAGTGGAGAAGGTATATACAATGGTGATATTGGATATGTATATTATATAGATAAAGATAAAAGGACAGTATATGTTATATTTGATCAAGCTAAAATTGTATCATATACCTATGATGAGCTAGATGAGTTAGATCATAGTTATTGTACTACTATTCATAAAAGCCAAGGAAGTGAGTTTCCAATAGTTGTAATACCTATAACCTGGGCGCCACCAATGCTTTTAAGTAGAAATTTATTATATACAGCAGTAACTAGAGCAAAAAAACTAGTTGTACTAGTAGGAAATGTAAAGTATTTAGAATACATGATAAAGAATAATAGAATTAATAATAGACATTCGAATTTATCCTATAAGCTAAATAAATTTAAGGAAGAAGGTTTGTTAATTAAATAGATGCATAATCTCTTAATACATAAACGAAAACTAATAAGAAAAATATTTCATACAAGCTTAGAGTTATTGTATCCAGATAATATATCTTGTATTATTTGCAATAATCCTATAAAAACTATAAATACATATTCATTATGTGCATCTTGTTTTAAGGAATTACATTTTATATTAGATGGATGCCTAAAATGTGGAAAACCAACTATCAATGATTCTTTAGGAGAAATAGATATTTACAATTGTAGATATTGCAAATGTAAATCTTTTTATTTTGATAGGGCTATATCATGTATAGAATATAGTGAATTTAGCAAAAAAGTAGTTTTTGGATTAAAGTATAATAGCAAGACATATATGAGTAGGTATATAGCTACTATAATGAAAGAAAGGATACAATTAGAGCCTTTAGAATTTGATTATATTTTGTTTGTTCCACTTCATAAAAGAAGAAAAAGAAAAAGAGGCTTTAATCAATCAGAGAAAATAGCTAAGTACTTAGGTGAGCTATTAGATAAAGATGTTTTAGATATAATTGTAAGAACTGAAAATACAAAAAGACTTTACAAATTAAATAAAGAAGAGCGAAAGAAAGAATTAAAGAATGTATTTGCATTAAAGGAAGAATCGTTTAAATTAAAAAATAAGAATATTTTATTAGTAGATGACATTTTTACAACAGGGTCAACAGTAAATGAAATATCAAAAATATTAAAGTTAAATAATGTAAATAGAGTTACAGTGATAACATTTTTAACTAGAACCATTGATACCTAAAATTGCTATTGACATTAGGTTACTAAAATATTAAAATAGATAAGTAATATTTAGGTCTGTGGTTGAAAGTCCAAGCCAGTCGCAGGCAAAGGGATCCACGTAAGTTAACACTAAAAATTGGGTTAATGATCATGGTGCGGCTTAGAAGTAAGACCTACCGATACAAAATCGAGAGAGCTAGTAGTGCGGCAAACCCAAGCGAACCCTCCAGTAGGCGAGTGTGGGGTCAAAAACCAGGTCAGCTAAATATTCAAAAGTACCTTTAGAGGTGCTTTTTTTTTACAAAAATTTAAATTACGACAATAATTCACAAATTAATCACAATTATTATTGATATATGTGGATAGTTGAAGAATTATGAATAGCTAGAAATACAGTATTTAAGAGTTATTAACAAATTTATCCACATTATCCACAAAGGTAATAAAAACATTAATCCACATGATAATAGTAAATATTAATAAATAAAATAATATAACTTTATTTGAATATAATGAATTATAAAAGTAAACAATAAAAATAAAGGATTGTATAAGTCGATATAGAATATATTATGTAAGTATAAAATATAAGTTTTATACCGTTATAACCGAAGGGAGATGTTCTTATGAATATAATTATATCTGGAAAACAAATAGAACTAACAGATGGAATAAAGTCATCGATAGAAGAAAAAATAGGTAAGTTAGATTATTATCTTCATCCATCAACAGAGGCTAAAGTAACTGTTAGTGCTAAAAAAGCTAGACACAAAATAGAAGTAACAATAATCCCTATAAGTGGACCAATAATAAGAGCAGAAGATATAGAAGAAAATTTATATGCTGCTATAGATGTTGTATATGATAAATTAAATACGCAATTAAGAAAATATAAAAAAAGATTGCAGGATAGACACCATGTAAATGAGAGTATAAGATATCAAACAGATGATTTATTAGAGGATAGTGATTATTCTGAGGATGAAGAAAATATAGACATAGTTATAGAAAGACATAAGAAATTTGATATGAAGCCTATGAGTGCAGAAGAAGCTGTTTTACAAATGGATCTTATAGGACATGATTTCTATATGTTCAGAAATGTTGATACTGATGATATTTCTATAGTTTATAGACGTAGAAATGGTGGATATGGGATGATAGAACATGAGTAATCTGTATTAATGTATTTATATATTAAAAATAATGCCACTAATTAAAGACATATAAAATCTTTGTTAGTGGCATTTATTTTGTTTGTAGATATTAAGCGAGATCAAGTAAATACATGGTAAATATAACAATATAAAATCTATTGTTTTTATGGTAAAATGTATAATAGTACAATAAATGAGCGAGGAGAGATGCTAAACATGGGTTTTTTAGATAATTTATTCAATATGGCAGATAAAAGAGAACTAAAAAAATTCAATAAGATAGTTGATGAAATAGACTCTTTAGAATCAAAGTTCGAGCCTATGACAGATAAAGAACTTAAGAATATGACTAATATATTCAGAGAAAGACTAGATGGTGGAGAAAGTATAGATAGTATTTTACCAGAAGCATTTGCTGTAGTTAGAGAAGCATCTAAAAGAGTACTAGGTATGAGACACTATAGAGTACAGCTTATAGGTGGGATAGTGCTACATCAAGGTAGAATAGCAGAGATGAAAACAGGGGAAGGTAAAACATTGGTTGCAACAGCTCCAGTATACCTAAACGCTCTTACAGGAAAAGGGGTACATGTAGTAACTGTAAATGATTACTTAGCAAAACGTGATAAAGAGCAAATGGGAAAAGTATATGAGTTTTTAGGAATGACTGTAGGTGTAATAGTTCACGGTCAAACTCCAGAAGTTAGAAGAGAACAATATCAATGTGACATAACTTATGGAACAAATAATGAGTATGGGTTTGATTACTTAAAAGATAATATGGTAATACATAAAGAACAAATGGTTCAAAGAGAATTAAACTATGCTATAGTGGATGAGGTCGATTCAATACTTGTCGATGAAGCAAGAACTCCTCTTATCATATCAGGACCTGGAGATAAATCTACTCACTTATATTCGGATGCAAATACATTTGTATTAACACTAAAGCCAGATGACTATGAGATAGAAGAAAAACAAAAAGCGGTATCTTTAACAGAATCAGGTATACAAAAATCAGAAATTTACTTCAATGTTGATAATATAACTGATGTAGCTCATATAGAGTTATATCATCATATAAACCAAGCATTAAAAGCGCACGTTATAATGAAGCGTGATGTTGACTATGTATCTAAAGATGGAGAAATAGTTATAGTTGATGAATTTACAGGAAGACTTATGTTTGGTAGAAGATACTCTGAAGGATTACACCAAGCTATAGAAGCTAAAGAAGGTTTAAGAATACAAAGGGAATCAAAAACATTAGCTACTGTAACATTCCAAAATTACTTCAGAATGTACAACAAGTTATCAGGTATGACAGGTACAGCTAAAACTGAAGAAGAAGAATTTAAAGCAATATATAAAATGGATGTTGTTCAAATACCTACAAATAAAGGGATACAAAGAGAAGATTTACCAGACTCTGTATATAAAAATATGAAAGGTAAATTTAATGCAGTTGCTGAGGATATAATAGAAAGACATAAAACAAAGCAACCTATACTAGTAGGTACAGTTTCAATAGAAACTTCAGAATTATTATCTCATCTATTAAAAAGAAGAGGAATAAAGCATGAAGTATTAAATGCAAAATACCATGAAAAAGAAGCAGAAATAATATCACAAGCTGGTAGATTAGGAGCAGTAACAATAGCAACTAACATGGCAGGTCGTGGTACGGATATAGTTCTAGGAGGTAACCCTACTTTCTTAACTAAAAAAGAAATGAAGAAAATGGGATACGAAGAAGACATTATAAATAAAGTAGATTCATCATTAGAGGGAATAGAAAAAGAAGGAAATGAAGACTTATTTGCAGCTAGAGAAGAATACGTAAAATTATATGCAAAATATAAAGCGCAAACTCAAGCAGAGCAAGAAGAAGTTTTAAAAGCTGGTGGTTTAGCTATCATAGGTACAGAAAGACATGAATCTAGAAGAATAGATAATCAGTTAAGAGGACGTGCTGGTCGTCAAGGGGACCCAGGTAGTTCAAGATTCTATATATCTTTAGAAGATGACCTTATGAGATTATTCGGAAGTGAGAGAATAACTTCTGTTGTCGAAAAAATAGGTCTTGAAGAAGATATGCCTATAGAGCATAAGATGTTAACTAAATCAATAGAAAGTGCTCAAAAGAAAGTTGAAGGTAGAAACTTTGGTATAAGAAAACATGTACTTCAATATGATGATGTTATGAATAAGCAAAGAGAAATAATCTACGCTGAGAGAAGACGTGTATTAGAGGGTGAAAACTTACAAGAACAAATACAAGGCATGATTTTATCTATAATAGAAGACACAGTAGCTGCATATACTTTAGAAAATGGATTTAATTTCGTTGGATTTAGGGATTACTTATATCATGTATTCCTACCAAAAGGAAGTATAGAAATACCAGATGTGGAAAAACTTAATACTACTCAAATAGTAGAAGAAGTTTATAACATAGCAATGAAGATATATCAAGGTAAAGAGGAAAGAATAGGATCTGAAAGAATGAGAGAAGTTGAAAGAGTAGTATTACTTCAATCAGTAGATAACCATTGGATAGACCACATAGATGCAATGGATCAATTACGTCAAGGGATAGGTCTTCGTGCAATAGGTCAACAAGATCCAGTAGTTGCATACAAAATGGAAGGATTTGATATGTTTGATGAAATGACTAAGCATATCAAAGAAGATACTGTAAGATACCTATTTAATATAACTATAGAAGAGCCTGTAGAAAGAAAACAGGTTATAGATGTTGACCACTTATCATCAAATACTGATGAAGAATCATCAAACAAAACTGTTAGAAAAGAAGAGACAGTAGGAAGAAATGATGATTGCCCTTGTGGAAGTGGGAAAAAATACAAAAAATGTTGTGGTAGATAATTTCGGAGGACAGAAATGTTAAAATTACAAGACTATAGAAATAGCATAGAGTCAATGTCTTCAAATCTAGATGAAATGAGGGTTTCTCTTTGACATTGCTGGTGCACTAGCTAAAATAGAAGAAAACGAGAAAAAAATGAACGAGCAAGATTTTTGGAACAACAATGAACTTGCTCAGAAGGTTCTTCAAGAAAATAAGGTTTTAAAAGAAACAGTAGGAGAATTTAACACTTTAAAAGATTCATTAGAAGAAATCGAAGTTTTAATAGAATTGGGACTAGAAGAAAATGATGAATCTATAGAAAAAGAAATAGAAGAGTCTATATCAAACCTTGAAAAAGAAATAGATACTCTTAAAATTAAAACATTACTTAGCGGAGAATATGATAAAAATAATGCAATTTTATCTATAAATGCAGGAACTGGTGGTTTAGATGCTCAAGATTGGGCACAAATGTTACTAAGAATGTATATTAGGTGGGGAGAAGGTAAGGATTATAAGGTTAAAGTCTTAGATATGCTATCAGACCCAGCAGCAGGTATAAAAAGTGCAACACTTCTAATAGAAGGAATAAATGCATATGGATACCTAAAGAGCGAAAAGGGAGTTCATCGTATAGTAAGAATATCTCCTTTCGATCCATCAGGAAAGAGACATACTTCATTTGCATCAATAGATGTGCTACCAGAGTTAGATGAAAGTATAAATATAGATATTAACCAAGCTGATTTGAAAATAGACACATACAGAGCCTCTGGAGCAGGAGGACAGCATGTAAATACCACAGATTCAGCTGTAAGAATAACACATATTCCTACAGGGGTAGTAGTTCAGTGTCAAAACGAAAGATCTCAGCATAAAAATAAAGATACAGCAATGAGAATGCTTATGGCGAAGCTTATAGAACTTAAGGAGTTAGAGCAAAAAGAAAAGATAGAAGACATTCAAGGTAAATATTCTCAAATAACTTGGGGAAGTCAAATCAGGTCATATGTATTCCAACCATACAAGTTAGTTAAAGATCATAGAACTAATGCAGAAGTAGGTAATGTAGATAGCGTAATGGATGGAAATATAGATTTATTTATAAATGAATATTTAAAAATGAATAAATCTAGTAAATAGTAAAATAAGGGCTTGAGAATTTTATTCTCGAGCCCTATTTTGAGGCTACATATAAATTTCTACGAAAGAAGAGGACAAATATGAAAATAAATGAAATCTTAAAAAAAGAGTTTAACCTTAGAGATGAACAAATAAAAAATACTATCAAGCTTATAGATGAAGGCAATACAATTCCTTTCATAGCTAGATATAGAAAAGAAATGACTGGTGAAATGAGCGATGTTGTATTGAGAGCTTTTCATGATAAGCTAGTATATTTAAGAAATTTAGAAAGTAGAAAAGAAGATGTCATAAGAATCATAGAAGAGCAAGGAAAACTTACTGAAGAATTACAGAAAAACATAGCAAAAGCAAATACACTTCAGGAAGTAGAAGATATTTATGCTCCATTTAAACAAAAGAAAAGAACAAGAGCAACTATAGCAAAAGAAAAAGGATTAGAAAATTTTGCTTTAGCTATACTAAATGGAGAAGTAGAAGATATAAGTATAGAAGCTAAAAAATACATTAATACGGAAAAAGACGTAAATAGTGAAGATGATGCTATAAAAGGTGCAAAAGATATAATTGCCGAAGTAGTTTCAGAAGATGCTAAGATAAGAAAATATATAAGAGAATTAGCATTAAGAGAAGGTATGATTAGTACAAAAAATTCTAAAGATGAAAAATCAGTTTATGATATGTACTACGACTACAATGAAGCAGTGAAGACAATGGCTCCTCACAGAGTACTAGCAGTAAATAGAGGGGAAAAGGAAGGATTCTTAAAAGTTAAATTAGAAATAAACAATGATAAAGTAATAAATCATATAGTAAGTGAATATGTAAAAGAAAAGAATAAATCAAAAGAAGAAATAATATCATCTATAGAGGATGCTTATAAGAGATTAATATTCCCATCTATAGAAAGAGAAATAAGAAATCAACTAACAGAAAATGCACAAGAAAGAGCAATAAGTGTATTTGGTAAAAATATAAAGAGTTTATTATTACAACCACCTGTTAAAGATAAAGTAGTCATGGGATTTGACCCAGCATTTAGAACAGGATGTAAAATAGCTGTTGTAGACAAAAATGGTAAATTATTAGATTTTACAACTGTTTATCCTACACAGCCACAAAACAAAGTAGAAGAAGCTAAAAAAGAATTAAAAGAATTAATAAGAAAATACTCAATAGACATAATATCTATAGGAAATGGAACAGCATCAAGAGAATCAGAAAAAATAGTATCAGATATGATTAAAGAAATGGATGAAGAAGTTCAATACATAATAGTAAATGAAGCAGGAGCATCTGTATATTCTGCATCAGAACTTGCAAATGAAGAACATCCAGACATAAACGTATCTATAAGAGGTGCTATATCAATAGCTAGAAGATTACAAGATCCATTAGCAGAGCTTGTAAAAATAGATCCTAAGAGTATAGGTGTAGGTCAATATCAACATGACCTTAACCAAAAAAGATTAGAGCAAGTTTTAGGTGGAGTTGTAGAAGATTCAGTTAATAGTGTTGGAGTTGATTTAAATACAGCATCATATTCTTTATTAGAGCATATTGCTGGTATAAGTCATAGTATAGCTAAAAATATAGTAGCATATAGAGAAGAAAATGGTGATTTTACATCTAGAGCACAACTTAAAAAAGTGAAAAGGCTAGGGCCACAAGCCTTCACTCAATGTGCAGGGTTTATGAGAATATCTGATGCTAAAAATCCTTTGGATAATACCGGTGTTCACCCAGAAAGCTATAAGACTTGCGAAAGTATGTTAAAATTATTAGGATATTCAATGGACGACTTAAAAAACAGAAATATAGAAGACATAGATTCTAAAGTTGAACAAATAGGGCTTAAAAAATTAAGTGAAGAGTTAGAAGTTGGGGAATTAACATTAAAGGACATTATATCTGAAATTAAAAAGCCAGGTAGAGACCCTAGAGAAGAAGGCATAAAACCTATACTTAGAACTGATGTCTTAAAAATAGAAGATATTCAAGAAGGAATGGTACTAAAAGGAACAGTTAGAAATGTAGTAGATTTTGGAGCATTTGTTGATATAGGTATAAAAAATGATGGATTAGTTCACAAATCTCAAATGAGTAAAAGTTTTGTAAAGGACCCTATGGACATAGTTACAGTAGGAGATATTATCGATGTAAAAGTTATAGGGGTAGATATAGATAAGCAAAGAGTGGCTTTATCTATGAACATATAAATTATATTAGGAGGGAAGATATGCTTCTTATAAAAAATGGTGTAATAAACACTATAACAAATGGAATAATTGAAGGAGATATCCTTATAGAAAATGGAAAAATAAAGGAAATAGGAAGTAATATAATTTCTCGAGAGGATATAAAAATAATAGATGTAGAAGGTAAATTTGTATTTCCAGGATTTATAGATGCACATACACATCTAGGATTATGGGAAGATGGAATGGGATTTGAAGGTGCTGACGGAAATGAAGAAACAGATCCTATAACACCACACTTAAACCCAATAGATGGTATAAACCCAATGGATAATACATTTACAGAAGCAGTTCAAGGTGGTATAACATCAGTATGTACTACACCTGGAAGTGCTAATGTGATGGGTGGAGAATGTATAGCTATAAAAACTTATGGGAAAAGAATAGATAAGATGGTTCTTAAAAATCCAGTGGCATCAAAAATTGCATTTGGAGAAAATCCTAAGAGCTGTTATGGAAGAGATGAAAAAATGCCTCAAACTAGAATGGCTATAGCAGCACTTTTAAGAGAGCATTTAAAAAAAGCTGAAGAATATTTAGAAGAAATAGAATTATATGAAGAACATGAAGATCATGATAAGCCAGAGTATGATATGAAAATGGAATGTATGATACCTATATTAAAGGGTGAAATACCATTTAAAGTTCATGCGCATAGAGCAGATGATATATTTACAGCTATAAGAATAGCTAAAGAATTTGATATCAAGTTAACTTTAGATCATTGTACAGAAGGGCATCTTATAGCGGATGAATTAGCTGAAGAAGGATATCCTGTTGTAGTTGGACCGTCATTATCAGAAAGATCTAAAATAGAACTTAGAAATCTGACTTTTGATACAGCAGGTATACTTGCAAAAGAAGGGCTTCAAGTTTCGTTAACAACAGATCATCCTGTAATACCAGTACAATACTTACCAATATGCTCTGGAATAGCAGTAAAACATGGTATGGAAAAAGAAAAAGCTCTTGAAGCTATAACTATAAACCCAGCCAAAACTTTAGGTGTAGAAGATAGAGTTGGATCTTTAGAGGTTGGAAAAGATGCAGATATAGTTGTATGGGATGGTTGCCCTCTAGAAATACAAAGCAATGTACTAATGACTATTATAGATGGAAAAGTGGTTTATAGAAGATAGATATGGGTATAATAGTATTGTCATCGTAATAAAAAAACTATATCAAAAAACTTATATCTAATAACCAGTTGACTTTGAATAAACTATTTAATATTATTAAAATATACGGAAAATTAAATAGTTTCTGAAGATCTTCGGGGCAGGGTGAAATTCCCTACCGGCGGTTATAGCCCGCGAGCTACAAAAGTAGCATGATTTGGTGAGATTCCAAAGCCGACAGTAAAGTCTGGATGAGAGAAGATATTTATGGAAATATTTCTACATAAGGACATATTTATAGTTTTTTGCTATATCCATAAAAGCTCGAAGGTAAGATCTTCGAGCTTTTTATTTTTCCTAATAAAAATTAGGAGGTAAAAAATTATGCAACAAACAATTAAAAGTAATAGGATGTTTTCTACATCCACATTAGTAAAGGTAGGTATATTATCGGCTATAGGATATATACTGATGTTTATATCAGTTCCAATACCTGTATTATTCCCAGATTTCTTAAAAATAGATATATCAGATTTAACTGCACTTTTAGGAGGAATAGCTTTAGGACCTGCTGCTGGTGTTATGATAGCTTTTTTAAAGAATTTGCTTCAATTTATAACAGGAATGTCTACTACAGGCGGGGTAGGAGAGCTAGCAAACTTTATAATAGGTGGATCATTTGTATGGACGGTATCATATATATATAGCAAAAAAAGAAAAACAAATGGTCTTATAATTGGTCTTTTATTAGGAATTATAGTTATGACAATAGTAGGATGTTTATCTAACTACTTTATCATGTTACCATTTTATAGTACTATAATGCCAATTGAAGCAGTTATAGAAATGGGTGCAGCGATAAATCCAGTAATCGTAGATAAGTTAAGTTTTGTTATATGGATAATAGCACCATTTAATATATTAAAAGCAACAATAATGTCTCTGCTAACATTACCAATGTATAAAAAAACTGAAAAAGTTTTAAATAGAATGAAATAAAAATAAAGCTATCTCTTAGAAGGGATAGCTTTATTTTTATAAATTTTTTATATGACAATAAATTTAAAAAAGTGATATAAATTAATAAATATGTTGGTAAGTTAAATTTTAACTAAAAATACTCCCAATATACAATTATACTTAAAATAGCAGCAATTATAGTATATAGCACAGAAACTATAAAGGGAGGACTTATATAAAATCTTAAAAAATGTGTATTTCTACGAGATTCACTTTCTAATAAGTGCTTAATTGGTAGGTCAGTTTTGGAAGTAAAAAAGCCACCTTCACTAGAGAAATAAAAAATAATTACTGATATTAATAAACCTGTTAAAAATGACATTTCTATAAATGATGTATTAAATAATTTAGAGAATAAAAAATTAATAGTAACTAATACGATAAGAGATAATAAAGAGTATATCTAGTTTTTCATATAATACCTCCAAAAACTAAAACTTATTATATCAGTACGGGACACCTGAGAAAGATATTTCCCTCATGCTTTCACAATATAATTATTTTCTGAATCACATGTACATACAAGCATATTTGGTTACTGTTTATAACTAATGTATATGTAATATTTCATTAATTGTTACATGTTTTTAATACGGATTTTTCTATAGATTAGCAACATCTTAATTAGTATTTGATGATGTTATATATTGAACGAATTTTTTGCTTTATCAATTGTATTCTCCATAGCAACTTTAAATCCTGCGTATTCAATCATTGATAAATCGTTTTTGATATCACTTTTACACATAATTTCATCTCTTTTAAAATTTTAAATTTGATTTTTTCATCGTCTTTTAGATGATTATTTAAAAATTTATAAATATAATTTTTTGAAAGTACATTAATTGATGCAACACCAAAGTTCGCAGTTAAATAAGAAAACACTCTATATTTTTTTCGGAGTATCTAGAGAATATTTAAATTCACTAGATGTTAATAAGTTTTTGTAAATAACTTGCCCACCACTTCTATCAATAAAAGCCTTATTAGATGCTATTATTAGTGTTTAATCCGATTTAATCAGAGTATATTTAGCACAATAATATACTCTGTCAGTAGTGATAGCAGCATAAACATCTTTAGAAAAAGCACTTTTAATAGAAGTTTTATTTTTTTAGAAATGGTTTGTTGATCTATTAAAGGAGTACCATTTATATCTACAAAAATTAATTTTATATTCATATTAAATTTCTTTTAAATTTATTATAATAACTACAAAAAGTAGGTTAAATTGAAAAAATATACAATTATGAAAGGAAAAACTTATTATATCTAATAAAGCGTATGATATAAATAATCATTAAAATAATGTACAAGTATATAGAACTTTAGTAAATTTCTAAATATAAAGAAATAAACGTTTTCTGATTTTGTTTTTTTTGTCAAGGGTATATGTACTCATGTACAGCGATTTGCTGTATATAATTTTTGGGAGGTGTTCAAAATGAACAAAAATTTAGAAGAACAGAGAAATCGAACTATAGGGGTAGGCCCCAGAAAGGTAAGAAAAGTAAGAGCGGCTAAGGTAGATAAAACAGCTATAAGTCCATACAATCGTTACTGTGATGGATACGGAATGCCAGGAGCTTATGGAAATGGATATGTTTCAGTTCTTACAGTTTCTGTTGGTAAAGTTAAAAAAACAGATGACTTCTTATTAGACGGAATAGTTTCATATGATAGAGCGGAAATAAATGATGCATATGTCGGTCAAATAAATATGCTTACAGCTTCATCTTTTTGTGGTATAGCAGGGCAAGTATGGGGTTATGATTTAGCAACACATATGAATATAGCGGATGAAAAAGAACAACCATTATTTGATGTAGAACAATTTGATGGAACACCACTTAAAGTGTATGACGCTAAACCTTTATTAGAAGCAGGTATTGAATTATTCGGTACAGAAAAAAATAGACGTTTCCCAACAATACCAGGAGCTCATGTAATATGCGCAAACAAGAGTGTTACATCTTATAGACCAAAAGAAAATAGACCTTTAAAAGAAGGAGAAGCTTACGGAGTTTGGTCATTTATAGCAATTTCATTATCAAATGATAGAGATAATTGTGCGGATTTATTTATAGAAGATGCGGGACTTTGGACAAAAAATGATAATGAAGAAGATCTAAAAAAATTCTTAGAAAAACACAGAAAAGCAGTTGCTTGGTCAGTTAAAGAGTGTGGTAGAGATTCACATGTAGTATTTGATAGAACTTATGTAGGATTTGCATATACAATAATGAAACCAGGTGAAATCGGAAATGCATTAACTTGTGCTCCATATGTAACTTTAGCAAGAGATGCAGTACCTGAAAGCGGGTTTTCAAGTTTAAATCAATTAACACTTAATGAGTGGTTAGATGAGATGGAATTTAAACCATTAACAGAATGTACTCAGAAATAATCATTTTAAGTACATTTTGTTAAGAGTTTAAATTACAAAATGCACTTAAAGCTAGTAATTTTCATAAAACTTAATGAAATTTAGGAGGGCTATTATGAGCGATAAAAGTAGCGGTAGCGAAGCGAAAGATAATAGCACTAAAAAGCTTGGTGTAGTTGCTCTAGCGGGCGTAGTAATAAGTGCTATGCTAGGTGGTGGAGTTTATAATCTACCACAAAATATGGCTCAGCATGCATCTGCCGGTGCAATACTAATTGCATGGATAATAACTGGTTTTGGTATGTGGTTTATTGCAAATACTTTTAGAGTGCTTGCAGCAGCCAGACCAGATGTGACAACTGGTATATATGCTTATGGTGAGTTAGGATTTGGTAAATTTACAGGTTTCTTAATGGCATGGGGGTATTGGATATGTAACTCTTTCGCCAATGTAGGATATGCAGTACTATTAATGGATTCACTTAACTATTTCTTTCCATCATATTTTACAGGTGGGAATAACTGGTTGTCTATTGTTTGTGGGTCAATAGTACTTTGGGTTATTTATTTTGCAGTTTTATCAGGTGTTAAACAGGCTGCATTTTTAAATGTAATAGGAACAATCGGTAAACTAGTTCCATTAGCTATATTTATATTAGTATTAGCTATATCATTTAAAGTTTCACTCTTCTTTACTGATTTTTGGGGCTTAAAAACTGTTGCATCAGTTCATGATAGCGCGCTAGGTGGATTATTGCCTCAAGTTAAGAGTACCATGCTGGTAACTTTATGGGTATTTACAGGTATAGAAGGAGCGGTTGTTGTATCTGGTAGAGCTAAATCACAAAAAGATGTTGGGAAAGCTACATTTTTAGGGTTCTTAACTTGTCTTTTACTATACACTATGCTTTCATTATTACCACTTGGTGTAGTTCCTCAAGGGGCTGTATCTAAAATGGCACCACCGTCAACTGCAGCAGTCTTAATGACTATAATGGGTAAATGGGGTAGTATAATAATGAATGTTGGTGTAATTATAGCCATTCTAAGTTCTTGGCTTATATGGACAGTTATGTTAACAGAATTACCATATGCAGCAGCAAAAGATGGAACATTCCCTAAAGTATTTACAAAAGAAAATAAAAAAGAAGCACCATCATTTTCATTACTTGCATCTACTATTGTAATGCAAATAATATTAATATGTGTTCACTTTACCGGAAATGCTTGGAATATGATGTTAAGTATAACAAGTGTTATGGCTTTACCTTGTTATATAGCTTCAACTTTATACTTATATAAAATATCTTCAAAAGAGGATGCTTATCCGAAAAAAATATTTGCAAGCCGTACTTATGCATATATAACTGCCATAATAGGTACTATATATGGGTTATGGTTATTATATGCAGCGGGGCTAGAATATTTATTAATATCACTAATTATCTATGCGATAGGTATTCCAGTATTTAAAAAAGCAAGAAAAGAAATAGAGCCAGATAAACCTGAATTTACTAAGATAGAAAGATATGTTGCTATAGGGCTAATAGTGCTTGGGATAGTAGGTTTAATATATCTATTTAAATTTATGTAATTTAGATAAAACGAAAAAATAGAGAGATTATAAAAATTAATCTCTCTATTTTTTCGTTTTATTTAGAAATTAAATATTTTTTATATAAGAATATATTTATTATTAACTTTGTTTCTTTATTTGCATATCTCTAACTTAATTATATGTGTATTCAAAGTAAAAAGCACCTACTAATTTCTTAGCAAGTGCTTTAGGGGAATAAGGAATATATTGTTTGGGGGAATAAATATTTCTTATACTATAATTATTATCATATTGAAAGATTATATACATATTTTATAAAAAAATTTATTTATAATGAATATGGATAAAATATTAAACTAAAAAGAAAAAACTGCCTACATTACAGGCAGTAGGAAATAATTATTTTAAAAAGGGTTAGGAATATAGAGTAAATTTAAAAAAGGTTTTTAAAAGTACATACACCTGTACCTTTAAAAACCTTCATGGTTTCAATTAACTTATATTCTTAATTAAATAGTAGTTCACTATTTTCAAAAAGTCAACCATAAATGTATATTATATTTATAAATACTTTATAATACCAGATGGTTATAATATAATAATATCTAGTTGATAATTTTTTCAAACTATTTATGGAGATGAATTTATGATTAAAATATATTTAGAAGATGAAAATAAAACAAAAGAAATTGGATATAAATTAGGAAAATTGCTAACACCAGGAAGTGTTATATGTTTAATAGGAGATTTAGGAGCTGGAAAGACTACAATGACTCAAAGTCTTGCAAAGGCCCTAGAAGTAGATGATTATATAACTAGCCCAACATTTACAATAGTAAATGAGTATGAAGGAAAAATGCCTTTATACCATTTTGATGTATACAGAATTGGTAGTAGTGATGAAATGTATGATATAGGATATGATGAGTATATAAATGAAGAAGGAGTATGTATAATAGAATGGGCAAATCTAATAGAAGACATACTTCCAGAAGAATACTTACATATAGAATTAAGATACAAAGATATGTCTAGAGAAATGATATTAAATCCAGTGGGAGAAAAATATGAAAAGATAGTTGAGGAGTTGACAAAATAATGAAGGTACTAGGAATAGATACATCTTCTCTTGCTACAAGTATAGCTGTTATAGAAGATGATAAATTAATATGTGAATATACAGTAAATACAAAAAAGACACATTCTCAAAAGCTTATGCCTATGATAGAAAATATGCTTAAGATGAGTGATTTAAATGTTAATGATATGGACCTAATAGCTATATGTGAAGGACCTGGATCATTTACTGGACTTAGAATAAGTATGGCTACAGCAAAGGCTATATCACATGTAAATAATATACCAATGGTAGGTGTTAATTCAGTAGAATTATTAGCTGGGAATATGGACTTATGTGATAAGAAAATATGCTCTATATTAGATGCACAAAGAACTCAAGTTTATATGGGACAATATAAATATGAAAATGGAAAATTAGTTGAGTTAAAAGGTGTAGATGTAGTAGAGATAGATGATTTATTAGAAGAATTATCAAACTCTAATGAAGATTGGATATTAGTTGGAGAAGCTGTATATAAATATGAAGACAAGATTAAGGAAATAGAAAATATACATATACCAGCACCTTCTCATAATGTAAATAAAGCAAGTAGCTTATGTGTAATAGGTATTGAAAAGTATAAAAATAATATAAATGTTCATGATTGCTATACTATAAATCCAGTATATATTAGAAAATCTCAAGCAGAAGTTCAATATGATGAAAAGATGAAGAGGTTAAATGATGGAAAATAATATAGTTATAGAAAGAATGACGGCCAAAGATATTGACGGAGTTTTTGAGGTTGAAAAAAACTGCTTTGAAGATTATTGGTCTAAAGATGCATTTAAAAAAGAATTAAGTAACGATGTTGCTAGATATTTAGTTGCTAAAATAGATGATAAAGTAGTAGGTTACGTTGGAATATGGTTTGTTGTTGATGAAGGCCATATCACTAATGTAGCGGTACATGAAGATTATAGAGGTAGAAAAATAGGAGACAAGCTAATACAAGCACTAGTAGAGCTTTGCAGAGAAAGTAATATAGTATCAATGACTTTAGAAGTAAGGGTTTCAAATATAGTTGCTCAAAATCTTTATAAAAAGTATGGATTTAAGTTAGCAGGAATAAGAAAAGAATACTATAGCAACAACAAAGAAGATGCCATGATTATGTGGAGTGATATAAAGGCGGTGTAGTAATGAAAGATATAATAACATTATCAGTAGAGAGTAGTTGTGATGAAACTTCTATAGCTATTTTAAAAAATGGTAGAGAAGTTTTGACAAATATAGTTTCAACTCAAATAGATTTACATAAAAAATTCGGTGGGGTAGTTCCTGAGGTTGCATCAAGAAAGCATATAGAAAATATAGATGGAGTATTACAAGAAGCTTTAGATGAAGCTAAAATAGAATTAAAGGATATAGATCATATAGCAGTAACTTATGGACCAGGTTTAGTTGGTGCTTTACTTGTTGGATTATCTTATGCAAAATCATTAGCATTTTGTTTAAATAAACCACTTGTAGGAGTAAATCATATAGAAGGGCATGTTAGTGCAAACTATATAGCTCATAAGGATTTAAAGCCACCATTTATAACTTTAATAGTTTCTGGTGGACATACTCATTTAGTAGAAGTTAAGGACTATGGTAAATATGAAATACTTGGAAGAACAAGAGATGATGCATCTGGAGAAGCTTTTGACAAGATAGCGAGAGCTATGGGATTAGGATATCCAGGAGGACCTATAGTAGATAAGTTAGCTAAGCAAGGAAATAAAAATGCAATAGATTTTCCTAGAGCTTATTTAGATGAAGGTTATGATTTTAGTTTTAGTGGATTAAAATCTGCTGTATTAAATTATCTAAATGCTAAAAAGATGAAAAAAGAAGAAATAGTAGTAGAAGATGTATGCGCATCTTTCCAAGAAGCTGTTGTAGAAGTATTATCTCAAAAGGCAATAAAAGCAGCTAAGGAAAAAGGATACAATACAATTGCTTTAGCAGGAGGGGTTGCTTGCAACTCAGCACTTAGAGAAAAAATAACAAAATTAGGAAAAGAAAATAATATAGATATAAAATATCCACCAGTAGATTTATGTACAGATAATGCAGCTATGATAGGTTGTGCAGGATATTATAATTATATAAATGGAATAATAGATGATATGAGTTTAAATGCTGTTCCAAATCTAAAAATTGGACAGAGATAAACACAATAAATTGTAAGTTATAAGGGGAAATTATGAAAAAAGCAAATGTACTGTTAATTGTAGCAGTGATATTTCAAATTATGTTTTTATTAGTATTTACATCAATAATAGATTTATATGCTATATTAGCAAGCTCATTAGCTACATCAATAATAGACTTTTTATGTTCAGGAGCTATAGTTTCTGGATTTATAGCATCATATATTTATTATGAAGAAAATAAAAAAATATCCGTGGGCTTATGGATTATAAGTACATTATTTTTAGTGATATATATTTTTAGTGCACTTATAGGTACAATGTGATAAAAAATAACTCTGAGAAATTTCTCAGAGTTATTTTTTAAATTAATTCATTTCTTTTACTATATTTGCAGCCCATTTTTTAGATAAAGCTCTTGGAACACCAAATATAAATTTAACTAGTTCTTCACTATAAGTTAATAATACTAATACATAAATAGGAGCACCTTTAAATGCGGCTATAAATGTTAATGGAATTGATACTAACCACATACATCCAAGCTCTAAAAATAAGGCATATCTAGTATCTCCACCACTTCTTAAAACACCTATTATTATTAATGTATTAAATGACTTAAGAGCCATTAAAATACCCATTATAATAAATATTTTAGTTATATCAGGAGCTAAATTTGGTGTAACACTAAATATATTTAATAATAGAGGAATATTTAATATTAGCAACCCTCCAAAAATTAGCCCTGTAATAAATACAAGAGCAGAGAACTTTTTAGCATAAGAGATAGCTCTATCAATATTATCTGCGCCAAGTTCATTACCTAACATTATAGATGCACCTATAGCTATACATACAGCAGTCATTATAAAGAAGTTACCTGTACTTGTTGCTATTTGACTAGCGGCTATGGCAGAAGTACCAGCTTTTGAGTACGCAACTGAATACAATACTGTACCAATTGCCCATGCAGTATCATTTAAGAAGATTGGAAAACTAGTTTTTAAAAATGATGAAGAAAACTCTTTATCAATAAGTTTTAATTCTTTTATACCAAACTTTAAAGTATAATCTTTTTTAAAGAAGTATACATATCCAATTAGTAAAGAAAATTCAACTATTCTAGCTATAACCGTAGCAAGTGCAGCACCTTTAACACCTAACATAGGCATCCCTAAATTACCGAATATAAGGCCATAATTAAGAATTATATTAACAATTAACGCAACTGAGCTACAAATCATACCTAGCTTAGGATTTCTAATTCCTCTTGAGCCTACACTAAAAACACTACTCATAGCAATAAGAGGATAACAAAATACAACTATACTAAAGTATTCTGTGCATTGTCTTATTACTTCAGGGTCATATGAAAATATATGAATAATTTCGGTTGGTATGATTAATGCTGGTATAAAAAATACTAGACTAAGTAAAACTGCTAGTATAATAGTAAATCCTGTTACCTTACGAATATTAGTTGTATCACCTTTTCCAAAGAACTGAGAAATAAATATTCCAGCACCACCAGTAATACCTGATAGAGACATACTAAATAAGAAAAAGAACTGGTTTGCAACACCGATAGAAGCTACTGATGTTTCGCCCAAACTACTTATCATCATAGTATCTATTACATTTACTGATGTTGATATAAGTTGTTGTATTATTATAGGAATACATAATGATACAAGCACTTTATAGAACATCTTATTATCATCATTTAAAGAAAATAATCCTTGCAAAATATCACCCCTTTATTTAATTTTAAAATCATCTTGTTAAATAATATCATAATAAAGTATGTGTGTAACTATATAAATAATAGAAATTTAAATTAAAAACATTTTATATTATGATATTATCTTATGAAATTATCCACATAAAAAAGAAGCCTATAAATGGCTTCTACATAAATAATTCCCACTCTTCATATAAAGTAGATAACTTATCTTCAAGAGATGATTTTTTTTGACTAACTTCTCTTGATTTATCAGGATTAGAATAGACCTCCTCTTGACATAGTAATACGTCCAGCTCTTCTATTTCAGATTCAGTTTCTTCTATTTCTTTTTCTATATTTTGTCTTTTAACTCTGTTTTTCTTTTCTATTTCTCTTTGTTCTCTCTCTTTACGTTTTTCATCTTTTAGTTGTGTTTTAGTTTTCTCTACAACCTCAACATTAGTACTCATTTCTTGAACTTGTTTTTTCTTTTCTAAATAGTAGTCATAATTACCAAGGTATTCAGTTATACCAGTTTCATCTAAAACTAATATTTTATCTACCACAGTATTTAGGAAATATCTATCATGAGATATTGTAAACACTGTACCTGTGTACCCACATAAAGCTTCTTCAAGAACTTCTTTAGAATCTATATCTAAGTGGTTAGTAGGCTCATCAAGAAGAAGAAGATTGGCTTTTGAAAGAATTAATTTGAGTATAGCAACTCTAGCCCTTTCTCCACCACTTAATGTTGAAATCTTTTTAAATACATCTTCACCTTCAAATAAAAAGGCTCCAAGCATACTTCTAAGAGTAGTTTGAGTTAAATTAGTGTTATCATTCCAAATTTCATCTATAATAGTATTTTCTAAATTAAGAGTTTTTTGCTCCTGATGGAAATAAGATACATTAACATTAGTACCAAACTTAACATCTCCAGAAAGAGGAGTTAACTCATTCATAATTATTTTAAACAGAGTAGATTTACCAATACCATTAGCACCTATAAGAGCTACCTTTTCTCCTCTATATATATCAAGGTTTATATCTTTAAATAATATTTTTTCACCATATCCCATAGAGATATCTCTTAGTTGAAGAACATCATTACCACTAGTAACAGATGGATTAAATTCTATTCTAGCTCTTTTTCTTTCGCCATCAGGCTTATCTAATACATCGACTTTAGCAAGCATTTTTTCTTTACTTCTAGCTCTTTTTACATGCTTTTCTCTACCATATGCTTTTAATCTTTCTATAGATTCTTCTTGCTTCTTTATTTCCTTTTGTTGATCTTCATACTTTTTTTGTTCTATTTCTTTTTCTACAATAGAAGCTTTTACGAAGTCAGAGTAATTTCCGTTGTAAGATTTTAATCTCTTATTATGTATTTCAAATACTCTATTAACAACTTGATCTAGGAAATATCTATCATGTGATATTAAAATTACCGTGCCTTTATATTGCTTTAGGAAAACTTCAAGCCATTCTATTGCTTCTGCATCTAGGTGGTTAGTAGGTTCGTCTAGTAAAAGTAGAGTAGGTTTTCTAAGAAGTAGTTTACCTAGAAGCACTCTAGTTTTTTCACCTCCAGAAAGCACATCGATAGGCTTGTTCATATCGTCATCGCTAAACCCTAATCCTTTTAAAACACCTTTTGCCTCAGATTTATATCCATAACCATTCATATCAGAAAACTTTTCTAATTTGTGAGAGTATTCATCCATTATTTTTTCAAGTTTATTTGAGTTAGGATTTGCACTTTCTTCAGCTATTTTAACCTCTAAGTTTCTTAAGTAGTTTTCCATTTCTATTAAATCTTTAAATACTTCTAAAACTTCTTCTAAAATAGTGTTGTTGGAATGGAAATTGGTATGCTGTTCTAAGTATCCTATTTCACAGTCTTTAGATGTATATATATCTCCACTATCATAACCATATATTCCAGAGATAACTTTAAATAGAGTAGTTTTACCCGTACCATTTACACCAACTATCCCTATTTTATCACCTTCATTAACAGTAAAACTTACATTTTCTAATATAGAATCTATTCCAAAACTTTTATTTAAGTTATTACACGACAAAACGATCATAAATTTATACCTCCTTGAACTACCTAAAATTATAATGTTTTGATATAATATAATCAAGGATATTAAACTATGTTTTAAAAATATAGATAATTATGTCATATTTACAGGAGGTGAAAGAAATGGGTTCTAAGAATATATCGATGGCAGTCATAAGAAGATTACCGAAATATCATAGATACTTAGGAGAGTTATTAGATAAGGATATACATAGAATATCCTCTAAGGAATTAAGTGAGATTATCGGTTTTACAGCATCTCAAATAAGACAAGATTTAAATAATTTTGGTGGTTTTGGCCAACAAGGTTATGGATATAATGTAGAAGCACTTCATAATGAAATCGGAAAAATTTTGGGGCTAGATAGAAAGTATAATGCAATACTAATAGGGGCAGGAAACTTAGGTCAAGCAATAGCTAACTATTCTGGATTTAGAAAAGCTGGATTTGAAGTTAAAGCATTATTTGATGCAAATCCAAAAATGATAGGGTTAAAAATAAGAGACTTTGAAGTACTAGATTCAGAGGAGATAGAGAAATATGTTGAGGAACATAATATAGATATTGCTATACTATGTATACCAAAGAACGGAGCGCAAGACACAGTCAATAGATTAGTTAGTGTTGGTATAAAAGGCATATGGAACTTCGCACCGATAGATTTAGAAGTACCAAAAGATGTTATAGTTGAAAATGTAAATTTAACAGAAAGCTTATTCACTCTATCATACTTAATGAAAGAAAGTGAAGAAGAATTATAAAAATAAAAAACTACCATACATATGTATGGTAGTTTTTATATATTAGATTACTCTGGTTGAGGAGCATCAACTGGACATACTCCAGCACAAGCACCACATTCAACACAAGTATCTGCATCTATAACGTATTTGTCATCTCCTGCAGATATACATTCAACTGGACATTCAGCAGCACAAGCACCACAGCTTATGCAAGCATCATTTATCATGTAAGCCATCACAAAATCCTCCCTTGATTTTTTTATTATGTATTCAGTAATATTATAACAAAAAAATTCCAACATAACAAAGAAAAAAATTTTACAAGAATATTAATAAAACGACAGATTAATATAAAATAAAATGGGTATAGACTAACAAAAAATAATATTTAATTATATAATGAACAGATTAATCATTATAAAAAATAAATATATATAAAAAAAGTTTTATAATTAAGACAAGAAAAATTTAAAAAAATATGTTTAAGATTAAAATTTTTATGGTAAATATTGAATATAAAATTATAGTTAAAAAAAAATCAATCAAGTCATCAAGGTCAAATCAATTCAATTCTAACTAAATTTTCATCCAAATTAAAATCTAATAAATAATATTAAGGGGGAAATATTATGTCTTGTAATACTTGTAGAATGTGTGAAAGTGCTGATAAGAGGTTAGAAAGCTTTATAGCTTCAAAGGATGTAGAAACATCATTCCATAGAACAGAAGATCAAAAAATTAAATGTGGATTTGGGCTTCAAGGAGTGTGTTGTAGACTATGTTCAAATGGTCCATGTAGAATAACACCAAAATCACCAAGAGGTATATGTGGAGCAGATGCAGATACCATAGTAGCTAGAAACTTTTTAAGAGCAGTTGCATCAGGTTCCGCTTGTTATTTACATGTAGTAGAAACTACAGCTAGAAATCTAAAGGATTTAGGAGAGAAAAAAGGGAATATAAAGGGATTAAATGCACTAAACAATTTAGCTGAAATGTTTGGAATAGAATCTAAAGATAATCATCAAAAATGTATAGATATAGCCAATAAGGTGTTAAATGACTTATATAAGCCAAGATACGAGAAAATGGAATTAGTTGAAAAGGTAGCATATGGACCAAGAGTAGATAAATGGAAAGAGCTAGGAATAATGCCAGGTGGAGCTAAGTCAGAAGTCTTTGATGCAATAGTAAAATCATCGACAAACTTAAATAGTGATCCAATAGATATGTTAGTTAATTGCTTAAATTTAGGTATATCAACAGGATTATATGGTCTTACATTAACTAATCTTTTAAATGATGTTATGTTAGGAGAGCCAGTTATAAGAATGGCCCCAGTAGGATTTAATGTTATAGATAAAGATTATATAAATATAATGATAACAGGACATCAACATTCAGTATTCTCTCATTTCCAAGATAGATTAAAAGACAGCGACGTAGTAGAATTAGCAAAATCAGTAGGAGCTAAAGGATTTAAATTAGTTGGATGTACTTGTGTAGGTCAAGATTTACAGCTAAGAGGAGAACATTACCAAGAGGTATTTGTGGGTCATGCAGGAAATAACTTCACTAGTGAGGCTGTACTTTCAACAGGTGCTATAGATATGGTACTATCAGAATTTAACTGTACAATACCAGGGCTTGAGCCAATAGCAGATAAATATAAAGTTAAGATGGTTTGCTTAGATGATGTAGCTAAGAAATCAAACGCAGAGTATATACCATTTGATAGAGAGAATATAGAATCTATAAGCGAAAGTCTAATAAATAAAGCATTAGAAGCATATAAAGAAAGAAGAAATGTAGTAGAAATAGATATACCAAGTGACCATGGATACGAAAAATCTTTAACAGGAGTAAGTGAAAAGAACTTAAAAGCATTCTTAGGAGATTCATGGAAACCATTAATAAACTTAATTGCAGAAGGAAAAATTAAAGGTATAGCTGCTGTAGTTGGATGTTCAAACATGACTGCTGGTGGACACGATATAAATACAGTTGAATTAACTAAAGAATTAATTAAGAGAGATATAATAGTTCTTTCTGCTGGATGTTCAACAGGAGGGCTTGAAAATGTAGGGCTTATGTCTCCAGGGGCAGAAGAATTAGCAGGGGATAACTTAAAAGAAGTTTGTAAGTCTTTAGGAATACCACCAGTACTAAACTTTGGACCATGTTTAGCAATAGGAAGATTAGAAATAGTTGCTACAGAAATAGCAGCAGAATTAGGTATAGATTTACCTCAATTACCACTTGTACTATCAGCTCCACAATGGCTAGAGGAGCAAGCATTAGCTGATGGGGCATTTGGTTTAGCACTAGGATTACCACTTCACTTAGCATTACCACCATTTATAACAGGAGGAAAACTAGTAACAGAAGTGCTTACAGAAAAATTAAAAGATTTAATAGGAGGCCACGTTATAGTTAATCCAGACCCAAAATCGTCAGCAGAGCAATTAGAAGAAATAATAATTGATAGAAGACAAAAACTTGGGTTAAAGGAAGTGGAATCTTATGCATAGAATTATAATTAATAAAGAATTATGTACTGGATGTAAAAGTTGTGTTTTAGCTTGTATGTTAAAGCATAGTGAAAATAGCAACATGTATACACTTAATCTAAATGATATAGATAATGATAGTAGAGGGCATATAGAATTAGATAAAGATAATAAACCAGTGCCAATTATATGCAGACATTGTGATGAGCCAGAATGTGTTTTAACTTGTATGAGTGGAGCAATGGTTAAAGATGAAAAAACAGGAATAGTTTCTTATGATGAAAAGAAATGTGGTTCATGTTATATGTGTATAATGTCTTGTCCTTACGGGGGTTTAAAAGTAGACGATAAAACAAAGCAAGTTGTATTAAAGTGTGACTTATGTATAAATGAAGAAAATCCTAAGTGTGTAGCAAATTGTCCAACTGGAGCACTAGAGCTACAGAAGGGAGAATCATTATGTTAGATAAAATATTAAACATATTTAGAAGTAAAAAAAGTATTGATTATGTTATATTAGGTGCAAGTGCAGCAGGGATAAGTGCAGCTAAAACATTAAGGGAATTGGATAAAGAAGGTAGTATAGTAATAGTATCGAAGGATGATAAAACATACTCACGTTGTATGTTGCATCATGTTATATCTAACCATAGGACTGTAGAGGAAATAAACTTTGTAGATGAAGAATTTATGAAAGAAAATAATATTATATGGGTAAAAGGAACAAGTGTTAAATCTTTAGACACAAATTCTAAAAAGGTAATATTAGAAAATCAAGCTATAGAATATAATAAACTTCTAATAGCTACTGGTGCATCTGCATTTATACCGCCAATAAAGAATTTAAGAGAAGCAAACAATGTATACCCATTAAGAAATATAGAAGATGCATATAATATAAAAGATAAAGTTAAAAAAATAAATAAAGTAGCCATTATAGGTGCTGGATTAGTTGGAATAGATGCTCTTGTTGGGTTGTTAGAGTACAAAAATATTGAAGTATCTTTAGTAAACACAGGTCAATTTATACTTAATAAACAATTAGATAAGTATAGTGCATCAATATATGAAAATGAGTTTGTAAAAAAAGGAGCAAAATTATATCAAGGTGTATCTATAAAAGAAATCGTAGTAAAGGACAATAATGATGTAGTAGGTATATCATTAGAAGATGGTAATTTAGTTGAGTGTGAAATGATTGTTGTGGCTACAGGAGTTAGACCAAATGCAGATTTTATAAAAAACACTAACATATCTTATGATAAAGGAATAGTTATAAATGACAAATGTGAAACTACGCAAAAAGATGTATATGCGGCAGGAGATGTAGTAGGAAAAAATGCTATATGGCCAATAGCTGTAAAGCAAGGTTTAGTCTCAGCTTATAATATGTACGGAAAAGAAAGATTAATAGATGATAGTTTTACAGCAAAAAATAGTATGAACTTTATGGGAATAGCGACAGTATCCCTTGGAATGGTAGAACCTATAGATGAATCATATAAAGTTGCAATTAGAAAGGATAATAATAATTACAAGAAATTTATATATAAAGATAATATGATATATGGAGCTATTGCTCAAGGTGATATATCTTATATAGGAACTATAACTTATTTAATTAAAAATAAGATAGAAATAGAAAACTTAGAAAACAGAATATTTGATATAGGTTATGCAGATTTCTTAAGTCTAAAAGAAAATGGAGAATTCTGTTATAATATATAATAAATAAGGCTATAGATTAATCTATAGCCTTATTTATTATATATTATAGATATATTAAAAATATAAATAATAATTTATATAGAATTAAAATTTATGGGGTATAGAGGTGTTTTTATGAGAATTTATGCACTTATTGGTTCAAGTGGAACAGGTAAGAGTTATAGAGCTTTAGAGTTGGCATATGAAAAAGATATAGATTATATAATAGATGATGGTCTTCTTATACATAAAAATAAGATATTAGCTGGAGTATCTGCGAAACAAGCAAAGACAACTATGGAAGCAGTAAAAAGAGCTATATTTAATGATGAATTACATAGACAATCGGTTAAATCAAAGATAAAAAACGAAAAAGTAGAGAATCTATTAATATTAGGAACATCAAAAAAAATGATAGATAAAATAGTAAAAAGATTGGAAATAGGAACAGAATATAAAGCAATAGATATAAGAGATATAAGTAGTGATAGGGAGATAGATATAGCAAGAGAGTCTAGAAGAAGAGGCAATCATATAATACCCGTACCAAGTGTGGAAATAAAACAAATAGCTACTGGATTAAGTATAAACTCTATAAAAAAATTATTTAGAAAAAAGGATAAAGATTGTAAACTAATAGAAAAAACTATTATTAGACCAACATTTAGTTATATAGGAAAATTTTATATAAGTCCTAATGTCATGCATCAAATTATAAGATATGAGTTGAGGCAAATAAATGAAATAGAAAAAGTCAATAAAGTAGAGGTATTTAATGCAAATAATAACATAAAGATATTTTTAAATGTGAATATCAAAAGCCCAACAATTTTTAATAAAATTGAAGAAATACAAAAAAAATTAAAAAATAACATAGAAAAAGTAACAATGATGAATGTATATAAAATAGACATTTATATAAATAAATTAAGGAAAGATTTTTAAAGTTAAGTATAGAATTGCATAAAAAAATACCTGTTAGTATAAAAATTCTACAGGAAAATATGACGAAAATTGTAAAAAACTTTACATAAAACCATTATTAGGATATAATAAAGGTTACAAATGTATATTTAAGTGATACATTGGATAAAATAATAAATTTAATTAAAATATTTTTTATACAAGATTTGTAAAGTTTTAAATAATTCTCAAAATAATTCAAAATAATTCAAAATAAATAATTCTTAATAAAATAATACTACATAGTTAGTAACAATAGATTACAAAAAAGTTACAAGTTTTACAAAAATTATAAAATCTTGTGTATTAGTATTTTATCCGTATAAGTTTCACGTAAAAAGTAACCATAAATTATGGTCAGTTTTTGGAGGAGAAATATTATGAAAAGGAAAATATTAGTACCAATGTTTGCATCAGTTGTAGCATTATCAATGAACTCAGTTGCCAATGCAGATGAAAAAGCAAACGTAGAACAAAAAGAAGATAAACAAAATACTTTAAAATTAGATGAATTTAAAGATGTTTCATATAAAGTTGCAACTGTTAAAGATGGAGTAGCTGTAAAGATAAGAAAACAAGGTGAAGTTAAAAAAGTAGCTTACACTGGAGAGGAATTTAAAGTTTTAGGTATTCAAGGTGAGTGGGTAAAAATATCTGACAATGGTGAAGACGGTTGGTTACCAAAAAGATTTGTAGATATAAAAGAAGCTCATGGGTACACTACTGAAAACAAGGTAAACTTTAGAAAAGAAGCAAATACAGACTCTGATATAATAGATGAGTTAGATTTAGGAAGTTCACTTAAAGTTTTAGAGGACAAGGGTGAATGGGTGAAAGTTAAAAAAGGTGAAGATGAAGGGTATGTTAAAGCATCTTATATTTCTGATCAAGCCCCAGTTATAGAAGAACAAGTTGCTCAAGATAAGCAAAATTTAAATGATGCAGCTGTTGATACTAACGTAAGCAATAACGATACAGATAATAATGATGTAAATAATAATACAAATAATTCTTCAAGCACTAGCATGAATACTAACTCAAATAGCAACGCAAATAATTCTTTAAACACTGATAAAAATGCTAACTCAAACAGTAGTACAGATAGTGAATTAAATACAATAAAAAAACCTAGTTCAAATGAAAACAATGTACAAGCTGACAAGATAACTCAAGAAAAAAATGATTCTTACAATCCACCAGCAAGTAATACATCAGCTGCTCAAGCTGTAGTTAATTTAGCTTATGCTAAGTTAGGGTCACCATATGTTTGGGGTGCAGAAGGTCCAAATAGCTTTGACTGTTCAGGTCTTACATCTTATGTATATAGAAATGCAGCAGGAGTATCATTACCAAGATCGTCAAGTGCTCAAGCTGGATACGGACAAACTGTAAGTAGATCTAATCTTAAACCAGGTGATTTAGTATTCTTCTCAACTAATGGGACTGGAAATGTAAGTCATGTTGGAATATATGTAGGTGGAGGAACAATGATTCACTCGCCTAAGCCAGGTAAAAGTGTTGAAACAGCGAATATAAACTCATCTTACTATTCATCAACATTTGTTACAGCAAAAAGAGTTTTATAAATAGATTTTGATAAAAAATATTACTGGAATTAATAATTCCAGTAATATTTTTTTACTTAGATTTTAAGCATTAGTAGGAGGTGTGAAAACTCTAGTTGATAGCTCTTCATCTAGCATATATAAAGCAGCTGTATTTCCTTCACATCTTCTAACTTTTTTAAGAAGAGAATTAAAGGTATTTTCTTCTTCAACTTGTTCATCTATAAACCACTTAAGGAAACTTATAGTAGCATGTTCTCTTTCTTCGTTAGCAGTATCTGCAAGTTCATAGAATCTACTAGTTACAACTTGCTCATGGTTGTATCCTCTTTGGAAGGCATCTAATATATTCTCATAATCATTTTCTGGTTTAGCTATTTCTTCTAATTTAACCATACCGTTTTTTTGGAATATGTAATCATATAGCTTCATTGCGTGGAATAACTCTTCTTGAGCCTGAACTCTAAAGAAGTTAGCAAAACCACTTAGGTCAATAGATTCTGCATATGCTGCCATACCTAAGTAAGTATAAGAAGAGTAGAATTCAAAATTAACTTGTTCATTAAGTTGAGAAAATAATTTTTCGCTTATCATATAAAATCTCCTTTCTAATTTATATCTAATTAAAAGTTTAGCATAACGATTGATTTATATAAACAAAATTTTCCATATACTTAAATACATCTGTTGAAGTCTAACTAATAAATATCTTTATTAAGAAATCTAATACCAATTTATTTTAAGTAAAATAAACTAAAAATATAACATAGGAAAAATTAATTAAATTATACTTTAGGAACTGATCAGTTTAATTTATTTTTAAAGTAATCATCATTACAATTACTTTAAAAATAAATTAATACTTAAAACTAGGAAATAGTGTCATTATATTTGTTGAAACAATAATTATGGAACATATTGACATAAATATTAAAAGGTGCTAGAATTCAATCAGAAATAAAAATGCTTTTAAATTCAGTCCAGAGAGGCTGACAAGGAGGAAAAATAAAATGTTATTAAAAGGAAGAAATTTAGTCCAACCAGAAGACTTTTCAATACAAGAAATAGACGAGATACTATCTTTATCTCAAAATATAATAAACAATCCAGCAAAATATTCCCGTGTATGTGAGGGAAAATTACTCGCAACTTTATTTTATGAACCATCAACAAGAACAAGATTAAGCTTTGAATCTGCCATGCACAGACTGGGCGGAAGTGTAGTAGGTTTTTCAGAGCCAAATTCATCATCTGTATCAAAAGGAGAATCTCTAGGAGATACAATAAGGACAGTATCATGTTATGCAGATGTGATAGCTATGAGACATCCAATAGCAGGTTCAGCTAATGAGGCAGTAAAGTATGCGGAAGTACCATTTATAAATGCTGGAGATGGGGGAAATCAACATCCAACTCAAACACTTACAGATCTATTAACAATAAAATCTCTTAAAGGAAGTTTAGAAAATCACACTATAGGATTATGTGGAGACTTAAAAAATGGAAGAACAGTACACTCTTTAGTAAAAGCAATGGCTAGATACAAGGGAACTAAGTTTGTATTCATTTCTCCAGATGAATTAAAGATGCCACAATATATAAAAGAAGAAATACAAAATCAAGGTCATGCTTACTATGAAACTAATAACTTAGATGAAGTTATTGGAGGATTAGATATACTTTATATGACAAGAGTTCAAAGGGAAAGATTTGAAAATCAAGAAGAGTATGAAAAGCTAAAAGACTACTATATACTAAATAAAGCTAAAATGGTGAATGCATCAAAGGATATGCTAGTAATGCATCCATTACCAAGAGTAAATGAAATAAATATTAATGTAGATGATGATGAAAGAGCTGTATATTTTAAACAAGCAAAGTACGGAATGTTTGTAAGAATGGCTCTAATAATGAAATTACTAGGGATAAAAAATAATGTAGATGTATTAGAAAGAGAATTAGAGTTAGTACAAAATCTTTAATTAGCATATGACAAATGAGGGGAGAATCACATGTATAAAGTTATTGAAAATAGATATGTAGGCGAAGGAATGTACCTTATGAAGGTAGAAGGCAAATTTGAAGGTAAAATGGGGCAGTTTTATATGTTAAGGGCATGGGATAAATACCCATTACTTTCAAGACCTATAAGCATTCATGATATAGATGAAGAAGGAATAACATTCTTATACAAAGTTGTAGGGGAAGGAACGGAAATATTAAGCAAATTAGAAGTAAATGATACTATAAAGCTAGAAGGGCCATACGGAAAAGGATATGAAAAAGTAGAAGGTAGAATAGCTTTAGTAGGTGGAGGGATTGGAGTAGCACCATTATACTTAGTAGCTAAGAACCTAGATAACTGCGATGCATATTTAGGATTTAGAAATGAAGCTATACTAAAAGAGAAGTATGAAGAAGTTTGTAATGATGTTTATATAGCAACAGGAAATACATTTGTAACAGATATACTAGATGTAAATAAATACGATTACATATTAACTTGTGGTCCAACACCGATGATGGAAAAACTAGTTAAAATGACAGAAGGTACGAGTACTAAAATAATGGTATCATTAGAAAATCATATGGCTTGTGGGGTTGGTGCATGTTTAGTATGTACTTGTAAAACTCAATTTGGAAATAAAAAAACATGTAAAGATGGGCCAGTATTCTGGGGAGAGGACGTGATATTTAATGGCTAATCTAAGAGTGAAATTCGGTAAAATTGATTTTAAAAATCCTGTTGTAATGGCATCTGGAACATTTGGGTTCGGAAAAGAGTATAACGAAATTTATGATATACAAAAGCTTGGAGGAGTAAGTAGTAAAGGACTTACTTTAGAAAAGAGAGATGGCAACACTGGCATGAGAGTATGGGAAACACCATCTGGAATGATGAATAGCGTTGGATTAGAAAATCCAGGAGTTCAAGGATTTATAGATAATGAATTACAGTTCTTTAAAGAATTAGATTTAGTAAGAATAGCTAATGTTGGTGGTGGAACATTAGAAGATTATATAAAAGGTGTTGAATTATTAAATAATCAACCAATAGATATGATAGAGCTAAATATATCTTGTCCAAATGTTAAAGCTGGAGGAATGGCTTTTGGAATAAAAAACGAAGTGGCAAGAGAAGTTGTAAGAGAAGTAAGAAGTATAACTGACTTACCTTTAGTAATAAAATTATCACCAAATGCAGAAGACGTAGTAGGAATGGCAAAGGTATGTGAAGAAGAAGGTGCTGATGGAGTATCTTTAGTAAATACATTCAAAGCATTAGCAATAGATATACACAAAAGAAAGCCCGTATTTGACAATGTATATGCAGGATTATCAGGACCAGCAATAAAGCCAATAGCACTAAGAATGGTTCATGAGGTAAGCAAAAATGTCGATATTCCGGTAATGGGAATGGGAGGAATAACAAGCGCTAAAGATGCCATAGAATTTATAATGGCAGGCTCTACATGTATACAAGTTGGAACAGCAAACTTTATAAATCCTAAAATAGGGCTTGAGATAATAGATGGAATAGAAAAGTTTATGGAAGCTGAAGGAATAAAGACTTTAGATGAAATAAGAGGAATATTATAAAGGTACAATTAAATTAAAAGGGAATTATTAAATAAACATAAATTTTGGAGGGCATAAATATGAGTAAAGTAGATGTAATAGAAATATTAAAGAAAAGTGAAGCATTATTAGAAGGACATTTTTTATTATCATCAGGAAAGCATAGCAATAGATACGTTCAGTGTGCAAAAGTATTAAGATATCCACAATATGCTGAAGCGGTATTAAGTACAGTTGTTGAGCAAATAAAAGATTTAAATATAGATTTAGTAGTTGGGCCTGCTATGGGGGGAGTAATAGTTTCTTATGAATTAGGAAGACAATTAAATAAAGAAACAGTATTCACTGAAAGAAAAGACGGAGTAATGGAATTAAGAAGAGGATTTGAAGTTAAGCCAGGTGCTAAAATAATAATAGCTGAAGATGTTGTAACAACTGGTAAGTCTACAATTGAAACTAAAGAAGCTTTAGAAAAGTTAGGTGGGGAAGTTATAGGTGTTGCTTGTATAGCAAACAGAACTAGTCATGATATAGGAATGCCAATATATAGCGCTATAAAATTAGATATACAAGTTCATGATGTAGATGAGTGCCCCTTATGCAAAGAAGGAAATATAGAGTTAGTTAAGCCAGGAAGTAGAGAATTTAAAGAAATAGGAATGTAATATAAACAAAAAGACTAGAGATTAATCTCTAGTCTTTTTATAAAATATTGATATAAGAGTTATCTCAACCAACAAAATTATAAACATAATATAAGATTTATTATCTTCGAATAAATGATATTGCCAATTACTTCTTAAAAATTCATCTATAAAATATAACAAAAATATAGGTGCGAAAAATGAAATGATTATAGAAAATATAACTATGCCTATAACTATGAATATTTTATTTGAATTTTGAATCTATCCACAATTTGACCACCCTTAATAAATTTTAATCAATAGTAGTATACTATGGAACACTTGTAGTAATTTGTCATTTAATGATGTATTTAAATTTTTTTTAGGTATAATATTATGTTTAAAACTACTAAATATACTATTTATTTATATTAGATACATACTCTTTCAACTCATCAATAAATACTTGAGTTACGTTAGACGTAGTTATATTTCTTGGTAAAATTAAAGAAAAACATCTATAGTAAGATTCACCTATATCTATTACTGATATTTCATTATTTTTAACAGCAGGGCTTGTAACAAGGTCAGATATAATAGTTATTCCTATACCATTTCTAACAGCTTCTTTTACTGCATAGTTACTACCAAAAGTAATTATATTTTTAGGAATGATTTTATTATTATTTAAAAACATATCCATAAACTCTCTAGTACCAGAACCCTCTTCACGAGCAATCCAGCTTTGATCTTTTAGCTTATCAAAAGAAAAATTACTAGAATTAAGTTCATATTCAAAAGGTGTAGCTAAAACCATTTTATCTTTTAGGAAATAATCTTGATTAAAATCAGGATATATAGAAGTACCCTCGATTAAGCCTATATCAAAATTAAGATCTTTTAGGTGATTGCATATAACAGTAGTATTTTCTATGAATACTTCAACTATTACATCAGGGTATTTCTTTGAAAAACTAGCTAAAAATTGAGGAAGAAGATATTCTCCTATAGTTAAACTAGCACCAATTTTTATATGTCCTTTAAACGAATTTGAAGTATCTCGAACATCCATATATGTAAGGTCTACCAAATTTAAAATTTCCTTAGCTCTTTTATACAATATATATCCACTTTCAGTTATAAAAATATGTTTTTGTTTTATAGATCTATTTATAAGAACTACACCAAAGTAACTTTCTAAATTTTTTATATGAGTGCTTACACTAGGTTGGGATAAATTTAGGTATTCACCAGCTTTAGTAAAGTTTTTTAATTCTACGACTGAAATAAAAGTCTTTAATTCTTCTAGCAATTTAAATCCTCCAATTCTAAAAAATGTATAGTTTAACTTCATTTGTCTTAATAATTATTATATCATAAATAGCTATTAATAAAATTAATGATTATTATTTTTATTATTTATTTTACTTATGAATAGGATAGATGTATACTAAAAACATAGACGAGGACGAAAAGAAAGAAGGTATTATAAATGGATATTTCAAAAGGAGAAGTAAAGAATAATAAAAAATTTCAATATATAAAAGAAGTAAAAGAAATATTACCAGGTTTAGTTGTATCAGTATTAATAGGTTTAGCAAGTATGTTAATTGCTAAGGCAGTTCCAAAAATTGGAGCAGCAACTATATCTATATTTTTAGGTATGTTAGTAGGTAACTTATTCTTAAATCAAAAAGTATTTCATAAAGGATATAAATTCTCAGAAACTGATTTACTATCGTATTCTATAGTATTATTAGGAGCAACTTTAAGTATATCAACTCTAATGGAATTAGGATTCAATGGTATATTATTTATAGTAATTCAAATGGCTATAACTATAATAGGAGCTTTATATATAGGAAAAAAATTAGGATTTGGAGAAAATTTTAGATATCTAATGGCAGCAGGTAATGCGGTATGTGGATCATCTGCTATAGCAGCTACAGCTCCAGTCATTGAAGCTGATGATAAGGATAAAGGTATAGCTATAACAATAGTAAATGTTACAGGAATATTTTTAATGTTTTTACTTCCATTAATATCAGATTGGTTATACAATCTTGAACTTGTAAAAACATCAGCTATAATAGGTGGTACATTACAATCAGTAGGGCAAGTTGTTGCAAGTGGTGCTATGGTAAGTGAGCATGTAAAAGATTTAGCTACTATATTTAAAATAGTAAGAGTTATACTTTTAGTAGTTGTAGTATTCACTTTTGGTCATTTAAAAAATAAATCAAATACTGAAATAGTAGAAGAAGAGATACAAGATACTAAAAAGGGCAAAATAAAGGTTCCTTGGTATGTATTAGGATTCTTTATAACATGTGCTTTATTTTCTACAAGCATTATATCTCCAGAGGTATCTCATATTTGTAAACTGTTAAGCAATAAATTAGAAATAATAGCATTAGCAGCTATTGGATTAAGAGTAAATATAAAAGATTTAGTAAAACAAGGTAAGGCAGTATCTTTATATGGATTATTTGTAGGTACTTTACAAGTAATTACTGCAGTTATTTTAATAGGAATATTATTATAAAAGGGTGTTCATATGAACACTCTTTTATAATGTGAACATCAATTGTTTATTAAGTAAAGCAAGTTTAGTCACTCAAATAATACTATAAGTTAGGAGATTTATTATTAGAAGTATCTTCCAATAAGTCGAGTTTTTTAGCTAGAAGTTTAGTTGTACTACCTTGAACTATTAAAGTAACTAGGATAGCCATAAATGTGATAGAAGAGATTATTTCGTAACCAGGGATTTTCATAGTAGAAATTATACCGCAAAGTGCAGCAGGTATAACTCCGGTTTCTCTCACCCACATCATAAATAACAATTCTTTTTTTGTCCACATTGCTTTTCTGTCTGGGAGAGCACATATTAGAATACAGATTGGTCTTATTATAAAAATAAATGCTAAAACAACCAATAATGATGGTAGGAAATATTTTGATAATACAACTAATTCAACTTGACTACCTAAAATAATGAATATAGCCATACGGCATAAAGTTCCGAGGGTTTCAGCAACATAAAAATCGGCATCGTATGATTTTTGAGATAGCCAAATTTTGAAATTTTTTTTATTACCCGTAATTATTCCAACTATAAAGCAAGCCATATATCCACTTCCACCAAATTTAGTTGCAATTTCATAAGCTATAATAACTGAAAGGATAGATATTATTGGAGCAAAGTCCTTAAAAACACCATAAGGTTTATCATTGACTAGTTTTAAAAGTACAATACCAGTAATACAACCAACTAAAGAACCTACAATAATCATTATGGATAAATCCCATATATTTTGTGTCAAAGAAAACTTACCAGAAAGTAAAATGGTAACAATTGCAGAAGTCAAAATAGCCCCTGTAGCATCATTAAATGCCGATTCACTTATAACTGTTTGTGACACCTTATCTTTAACTTTAATTTTATTAAAAATAGGTACTAATGTAGCAGGGTCAGTAGATGAAATTATTGAACCTATGAGTAGAGCCGTAATAAAAGGAATTTGAAAGTTAAATTTTACAAATTGACTTACTAAAATAGATGAAATAATAACACCTAATGTAGAAAGTAAAAAAACAGTTATTTTTACATTTTTTAATATTTTTAAATTAATCTCTTTTCCACCTAAATAAAGTATGAAGGCAGAACCGAAAGTAAGGATAAGTTGCTTTTCTAGTTCAAAATAACTAAGATCTATCATTTCAAGAAAATAAGGTCCTAGTAAAATACCTGCTAGTAAAAATAAAACAACATCAGGGATTTTTAATGATTCACTTAATTTACTGCAGACAATACCGGTCATAGCAATAATTGAAAAAGTTATAAGTAAGTTATTACTTGCTATAATTTGAATAGAATCTTCCATTTAAAACACCTCACCTTTTAAAATATTAATACTATAAAAATAATATTATTTTTTATAGTATTAATATTTTTGAAAAATGTAACTGTCTAATATTATTAAAATATTATCAAATAGTTTACTTTAAATATATACTGAATTAAAGATTGTTCATATAAAAAGGAATGTAGTTTATACTACATTCCTAAAATTCTCTTTATTTCATGGCATAACATATCTACATGCTCTGGATTATTTACTAAATCTACCTTATCTATATTTACATATAGCACAGGTGACTGATCATATTCAGCTATCCATTTTTCATATCTGTTGTGAAGGTTCTTCCAATATTCTATATCAACGGCTTTTTCCATTTCACGACCCCTAAGCCCTATTCTATGAACTATAGTATCTATAGAACCATCTAAGTATATCATTAAGTCAGGTCTTCTAAGGTGAGGAACCATGTCATTAAATAAATCCCTATAAGTTATATAATCTCTTTTAGTCATTTTCCCATTATCATATAAATTTCTAGCGAATATTTCTACATCTTCATATATACTTCTGTCTTGTATATTGTTTAACCCATTACAGTCTATTTCCTTTTGTTGTTTAAATCTTTGGGCTAAGAAATATAACTGAAGGTGGAATCCCCATTTTTTTTGATCTTTATAGAAATCCTCTAAGTATGGATTTCCATCAACCTTTTCAAAATGAGTTTCAAAATTTAATTTTTCACCAATTATCTTTGTTAAAGTTGATTTTCCTGCACCAACATTTCCTGCCACTGTTATGAATAAGTCCCTATTTAGAGGCTTATTACATTGATTTACTAAATTAAACATGCTGTTTCTCCTTCTAATGCCTTTATTGCATTTTCTACTTTATCTATTATAAATTGTCTATCTTCTTCTTTATTTAAGAAATCTAGGTTTGAATTATCTATTTCAATTATCAATGGCTCTTTACCTACAAAGTTATGCTTTATAGATAAAGGGTTAAAATAATATTTATATTCTGTGCTTAGCTCATGTATATAATTTCTATCCATTTGTCTTTCAAAGCTTCTATCTCTCATAGCTATCCTTTTCATTAAGACATCTGTATTAGAGTTTAAGTAGATAACTATATCTGGTTGAGGCAAATCATTTACAAATATATTGTACATTTGCTTATATCTATGGAATTGATTATTATCAAGTGTTATACCAGCAAATATAAGATTTTTTATTATATGGTAATCACTAACAACTCCATGAGACTTATTTAATTGATTTTTTTCTATATCTTCTAATTGTTTTACCCTATTAAATAGAAAAAATGCTTCTGTTTGTAAAGCATATTCTTTAATATCAGTATAAAATTTTGATAAAAAAGGATTCTCTTCTACAATTTCTCTAAGAAGAGTATAACCGAAATGTTCATTAAGTATAGTTGCTAAAGTAGTTTTCCCAACACCGATAGGCCCCTCTATAGCAATAAATATTCCTCTATTTTTCATATGAAATCACCTTCTAAAAATAATATCTTTTGTATTTTATCAGAAAAAAATTTTAAATTCTACTCTAGAATTTTTAGGAAAAATTTGATAGATAGAATATAAGAAGATTTAATTTATATAAAATATGGGTAAATTAGTATTATTAAGAATAATCATAAAAAAGGAGTATATATAAATGAAGGTTTATGAAGAAAATAATACAGTAATATTAGAAGGTGTAGCAGATTTTAATCCTAAGCATATATTTGAATGTGGGCAATGCTTTAGATGGCATAAAGAAGCAGATAACTCATATACTGGAGTTGCAAAAGGTAGAGTGATAAATGTATCTGAAAAAGACAATAAAATATACTTAGATAATACAAATTTAAAGGATTTTGAAGAGATTTGGTATAATTACTTTGATTTGGGAACAAATTACACAGATATAAAAAATACTTTAAAAAACATGGATGAACATTTAAATAAGGCATCTGAGTTTGGTTATGGTATAAGGATATTAAAACAAGATGGATGGGAAATGTTGATTTCATTTATAATATCTTCTAATAATAGGATCCCAATGATACAAAAAGCAATAGAAAATCTATCAAGAAATTATGGAACTTATATTGGAAATTATAGAGGTAAGGATTATTATGCTTTTCCAACACCAGAAGAATTAAACAAAGCTTCGCAAGAAGAAATAAGAGCATGTCAGACTGGGTTTAGAGATAAATACATAAAAAGTACAACTGAGAGTGTAATAAAAGATAATGAAAATATATCTGGATATACAAGTTTAAGCACTGATGATTGCATAAAAGAATTAAAAAAATTCAATGGAGTAGGACCAAAGGTAGCTGACTGTATAGCTTTATTTGGAATGCAAAAGTATGATACTTTCCCTGTTGATGTATGGGTAAAAAGAGTTATGCAAGAATTTTATGTAAGTGAAGATATGAGTTTACCTAAAATGAGAACTTATGCTATTGATAAGTTTGGTAATTTAGCCGGGTTTGCACAACAATATTTATTCTATTATGCAAGGGAGCTTGGTATAGGCAGATAAAGATGAGGTAGAAATTATGAGTATTGGAGTTTTTTTGTTTTTAAGCTACTTAACCATATCGTATATTGTTGGGGCGATTATTTCTATGTCAATAATACTTGAGAATAGAGATCCTGCTAGAACTGTTACATGGTTACTCATTTTTATATTACTTCCAGGAATAGGTTTAGTTATATATGCTATATTAGGGAGAAATATGAGGAAGAGGAAATTATTTAAAACACAAAAGCTAGCAAGTAGTATAAGAGAAGAAAAGGTATTTGAAAATCTAGAGCGAATAGAGGAAATTGCAAATACAGAACAAAGTACAATTAATACAAATCAATTATTAAATGAAAATATAGAAGACTATAGCAAAAAAAGGGTAATAAGTTTACTACTTAATACAGGAAAACTTCCATTTACGACGAATAATAAAGTAAGTGTATATATTGATGGAAATCAAAAATTTAAAAATCTTCTAGAAGACATAAAAAATGCAAAAAATCATATACATTTAGAGTACTTCATTATAAAAGATAGTGAAATAGGAAGAGAATTAAAAGATTTATTAATCAAAAAATCCAATGAGGGTGTAAAGATAAGAATATTATATGACGATGTAGGATGTTGGAGGTTTTGGTTTTACAGAAAGTTTTTTAATGAAATGAAGGAAAATGGAATAGAAATAGTAGCATTCTTACCAGCTAAATTTCCATTGACAGGTGGAAAGCTAAATTATAGAAATCATAGAAAGATAGCTATAATAGATGGGAAAATTGGATACACTGGTGGCCTAAATATAGGGGATGAATATATGGGTAAGAACAAAAAGTTTGGATACTGGAGAGATACCCACATAAAAATAGAAGGAACCTCAGTGTATATGTTACAAATGATATTCTTAACAGATTGGTACTATACAACAAAAGAGATAATAACAGAAGATAAATATTTCCCAAGTCCTCAAAGATGTGGTAATAGTATGGTTCAAATAATAGCTAGTGGACCTGATAGTGATTGGGAATCTATACGATATGCTTATTTCTCAGCTATTTGCCAAGCTAAAAAAAGTATTTATATAGAAACTCCTTATTTTATACCAGATGAAAGTATACTTATAGCACTTAAAAGTGCAGCGCTAAGTGGAGTTGATGTAAGGATAGTATTCCCTAAGATAGCTGATCATAAGATAGTTAACAATGCTTCTTACTCATACTTTGATGATATATTAAAGTCAGGAGGTAAAGTCTACTTATATACAAAGGGATTTATACACTCTAAAATAATGACAATAGATGATAAAATAGCATCTACAGGCTCTGCTAATATGGATTTAAGAAGTTTTATGCTTAATTTTGAAATAAATGCATTTATATATGACAAAAAAATTGTAGAAAGAATGAATAAAGATTTTTTTGAGGATTTAAATAGTAGTGAAGAGTTAACATTAGATGAATTTTCTAAGCGAAAATTAGGTAAAAAGGTTAGAGAATCAATAGCTAGGTTGTTCTCGCCTATATTATAAAATTTAACAAAAACTATTGAAAAATATGGGAAGTTAATATATTATAATAATTGTTAGCACTCTAACTTAAAGAGTGATAACAATTATTTTGTTTATAATATATTTTAGATATTAGAATTTTTACATATTTACAATTCATTTAGGAGGGAAAAATATGAAAATAAGACCATTAGCTGACAGGGTAGTTATTAAAATGTTAGAAGCAGAAGAAAAAACTGCAAGTGGTATAGTTTTACCAGGAGCTGCTAAAGAAAAGCCACAAATGGCTGAAGTTTTAGAAGTAGGACCAGGTGGAATAGTTGACGGAAAAGAAATAGTTATGGAATTAAAAGTTGGAGATAAAGTTTTATTCCAAAAATATGCAGGGACAGAAGTTAAAATAGATGGGCAAGAGTACACAATATTAAGACAAAGTGAAATACTAGCAGTAGTTGAATAATAATAGGAGGGGATAGAAATGGCTAAAGAAATAAAATTTGCACAAGATTCAAGAAAAGCTTTAGAAAATGGTGTTAACAAATTAGCAGATACAGTTAAGGTTACATTAGGACCTAAAGGAAGAAATGTTATATTAGATAAGAAATTTGGTGCACCTCTTATAACTAATGATGGTGTTACAATAGCTAAGGAAATAGAGTTAGAAGATAGATTTGAAAATATGGGAGCTCAATTAGTTAAAGAAGTTGCCACTAAGACTAATGATGTAGCTGGAGATGGTACTACAACTGCAACAGTACTTGCTCAAGCTATAATAAGAGAAGGATTAAAAAATGTAACTGCTGGAGCTAACCCAGTATTACTAAGAAAAGGTATACAAAAAGCTGTTGAAGTAGCAGTTGAAGAATTAAAGAAACAATCAAGAACTATAGAAACTAAAGAATCTATATCTCAAGTTGCTTCTATATCTGCTGGAGACGAAGAAGTTGGTAAGTTAATAGCAGAAGCTATGGAAATAGTAGGAAAAGATGGAGTTATAACAGTTGAAGAATCTAAAACTATGCATACAGAATTAGATGCTGTTGAAGGTATGCAATTTGATAGAGGATTTGTATCTGCTTACATGGTAACAGATGTAGATAAGATGGAAGCTGTATTAAATGATCCATATATATTAATAACAGATAGAAAAATATCTAATATACAAGATATATTACCAGTTCTTGAGCAAATCGTTCAACAAGGTAAGAAGTTATTAATAATAGCTGAAGATGTAGATGGAGAAGCATTATCTACATTAGTAGTTAATAAATTAAGAGGAACATTTGAAGTTGTTGCTGTTAAGGCTCCAGGATTTGGAGATAGAAGAAAAGCGATGCTTGAAGATATAGCTATACTTACAGGAGGAACTGTTATATCTGACGAATTAGGATATGACCTAAAAGAAGCTGACTTAACTATGTTAGGTAGAGCTGGTTCTGTAAAAGTTACTAAAGAAAGTACTACAATAGTAGATGGATTTGGTGATAAGGTAGCTATAGAAAACAGAGTTAATCAAATAAAACATCAAGTAGAAGAAACTACTTCTGAATTTGATACAGAAAAGTTAATGGAAAGATTAGCTAAACTTGCTGGTGGAGTAGCTGTAATAAAGGTTGGAGCTGCTACAGAAGTTGAAATGAAAGAAAGAAAATTAAGAATAGAAGATGCACTTAACGCTACAAGAGCGGCTGTAGAAGAAGGTATAGTTGCTGGTGGTGGTACTGCATTGGTAAGTGTTATACCAGTTGTAGATAAATTAATAGAGACACTAGAAGGTGAAGTACAATTAGGTGCTAAGATAATAAGAAAATCATTAGAAGAGCCATTAAGACAAATAGCTATAAATGCAGGTCTTGAAGGTGCTGTAATAATACAAAAAGTAATAAATGAAGATGCTGAAGTCGGATTTGATGCTTTAAATGAAAGATATGTAAATATGATAGAAACTGGTATAGTTGACCCAACTAAAGTTACTAGAAGTGCATTACAAAATGCTTCTTCTATAGCTGGAGTATTTTTAACTACTGAGGCTGCTGTTGCAGACCTTCCAGAAAATGATGCTCCAATGCCAGGAATGGGTGGAGCAATGCCGGGAATGATGTAAATATAATTTACAAAAATATGAAAAGCTACCTCAATATTGAGGTAGCTTTTTGCTAATTAAATTTTTATTGCAAATGAACTATATGTGTAAAGTGTATGTATGCTAGATTTTTAGATTTATATATTTATCCTTTAAATTATCTTTATATAGATTTCTTAAATTATTTATAGTATCAGTATCTAGATTTGTTTTATTTATTAATGTAGCTTGATTAATATTAAAATAAGTAATAAAGTAATGATTAGACTCAAATACTTTATAAATCTGGTTATATTTAATCTTTATTTCACCTTCAAATACTGAATTATTAACTATTATAAAATCATTATAAAAATCTAATGTTTCTTGAGTATTAAATATCCCAGTAGCATCAGTTTTAATCCTTTTATTAATTCTTGATTCAATACGAATAAGTATCAGAGATACAAATATAAATGATAATAATATAAATATAATAAAGAAACTTTTTAAAGAGAAAGAGCCTTCACTATATATACAAAACATAGATATAGAAAAAAGCAATAAAATCATCTTGAAAATAGCAAATTTATCTTTGAAAAATGTTGATATGTACAGAAAATGCCTATAATCTTCTTTACTCAGGTTTGATTCTATTGTAAATAATTTAGATGTATTCATAAAAAACCTCATTTCTTTAGCTATATACAAGTACATTATATAATCAAATTCAATAGATTACAAATGAGTAAATAGTAAAGAGATTAATAATCAAATTAGCTTGAAATAGAAATGAGCACATATAAAAATGATAAATTAAATAATTTAAAATGAAGTAGGTTATGAATACAATCTTCATCATACATAAAATTAGGATTATGTATTACACAACAGTCTTTATTTAAGTCAGATTGATAACCGAGAAAGAAGAAAGTACTTTGATAATGGAAATAAATTTTGATTCTATAAATAAAATAATTGAATCCATTTAACATGGAAAGCTAAATATAATGGTTCTTATTTTTGGATGAAAAATAACAGCAAATGAACGAATTATAATTATGGAAAAATAATATATATACGGATATAATTTAAAGTATAAATTATAAAGTGAAAGGGGTAGTTTATGGACTTAAGGGAGTTATTAAGTGAGTTTAAAAATGATAATATAGACATAGAAGAAGCGTTAGATAAGTTAAAAAAGCTACCCTATGAAGATTTAGGGTATGCCAATATAGATCATCACAGGCAAATAAGAAATGGATACCCAGAAGTAATTTACTGTGAAGGTAAAAATGATGAGCAAATAATAGGTATTATAGAAAAGATGTATGAAAAAGGATCTAACATATTAGGTACTAGATGTAGATTAGAAACATATGAGAAAATCAAATCTATATATGATAATTGTGAATATGATAAAACATGCAAGATCCTAAAGATAAACAATCATCCTATAGAAAATAAGGGAAAAGGAAAAATATTAGTTGTTACAGGTGGAACTTCTGATATACCAGTAGCAGATGAAGTATATCATACTGCTAAGTTCTTAGGTAATGATGTTGGGAGAATATATGATGTAGGTGTGGCAGGAATACATAGACTGTTATATAGGACAGAAGAGTTACAGAGTGCAAGGGTAATAGTAGTAGTTGCTGGTATGGAAGGTGCTTTACCTAGTGTAGTAGGAGGACTTGTAGATGTACCAGTTATAGCAGTTCCAACTTCAGTTGGGTATGGTGCAAACTTTAATGGCTTATCAGCTCTTTTAACTATGTTAAATAGTTGTGCATCGGGAATATCAGTAGTAAATATAGACAATGGATTTGGTGCAGGATACTTGGCATCTATGATAAATAAATTAGATTAGAAACGGCAATTAACGTTAAGGAGTTGTATTATGGGAGAAAGAATACTTTATTTAGACTTGGTTAATGGTATTTCAGGAGATATGACCATATCAAGTTTGTTAGATTTAGGGGTGCCTAAAGAAATATTCTTAGAAGAAATTAATAAACTAAATATAAAAGAAGAATTTGAAATTAAGATTACACCTAAAAATGAAAGTGGAATACTTGGAACGAATGTAGATGTTATAACTAAAGAAAATAATCCACATAGGCATTTAGTAGATATATTTGAAATTATAGATTCTAGTTACTTAAGTGATAAGGTAAAAGAAATGGCTAAGAAAGTATTTCTTGTAATAGGTGAAGCTGAGGCTAAAGTACATGGAACGACTATAGATAAAATACACTTTCATGAAGTGGGAGCAATAGATTCTATAGTTGATATAGTAGGTTCATGTATTTTAATAGATCTACTTTGTATAGATAAGATATATGCAAGTACTGTTCCTCTTGGGTCAGGATTTGTAAAATGCGACCATGGTGTTATGCCAGTACCAGCACCAGCAACATTAGAAATATTAAAAGGTGTACCAGTTAAGTTAAATAATGTGAAGGGTGAATGCACAACTCCAACAGGAGCAGGTATAATAAAGGCATTATGTAATGATTTTGTAGATGATATAGAGTTTGAAGTGAATAAAGTAGGGTATGGAATAGGATATAAGAAGTTTGAAGTACCAAATATGCTAAGAAGTATTTTAGGTATAAAAAAAAACAGGAAATAGTATATGAAATAACTACTAATATTGACGACATGTCATCAGAGGTATATTCGCACTTATACAATAAAATATTACAAGAAGGAGCTCTAGATATATATACTGAGAGTATATATATGAAGAAGAATAGACCAGCAGTAAAATTATCGGTTATATGTAAAGAAGATGATTTAGAAAAAATAACCGAACATTTACTAAAAGAAACATCTACTTTTGGAGTGAGATATTCTAAGTATAATAGAGTGACATTAAAAAGGGAATTTCGAAAAATCGAAACTATTTATGGTAAAGTATCTGTAAAGCTTGGGTACTACAAAGGAAATTTAATAAAAGTAACACCTGAGTATGAAGATTGCATAAAAATAGCAGATAATTACGGGATATCGTTTACAAAAATTCTTCTAGAAATTAACAATATTATATATAAAGAATTTAATATAAAGATATTGACATAAATAATAAATTTTGATAAATTAGGATTTAACCTAAAGAAATTATTTATAAATGAATACATACCATCACTCGTATATACTCAGAAATATGGTCTGAGAGTTTCTACCGAGATACCGTAAATATCTTGACTATGAGTGAAATTATTATCACAGAATATCATATAAAGTAAACTTGTAGGCTGATTAAAATCCTTACAGGTTGGCTAGAACAGATATTTTGGAAACCTGTATAGTAATTTCACTTTTATGAGAAGTAAGATGAAGTTATTATGCAGGTTTTTTTGTATACATTTATAACACGAATAAATGATTAAAAAAATGGAAATAAAATTCGTATAAATAAAAAATAAAGGGAGGAGAACTACCATGGCAACTATACTAAAAGAAGGCTTAACTTTTGATGATGTTTTATTAGTTCCTCAAAAATCTGAGGTATTACCTAAAGATGTTAAATTAGAGACTTATTTAACTAAAGAAATAAAATTAAATATTCCTCTAATGAGTGCAGGAATGGATACTGTTACTGAATCTAAAATGGCTATATCTATGGCTAGACAAGGTGGAATAGGAATAATACACAAAAATATGTCAATAGAAGAACAAGCATTAGAGGTTGATAAAGTAAAGAGAAGTGAAAGTGGTGTAATAGTAGATCCTTTCTACTTATCAAAAGACCATTGTATACAAGATGCAGATGATATAATGGCTAGATATAAAATTTCTGGGGTACCTATAGTAGATGAAAATAATAAGCTAATAGGAATAATAACTAACAGAGATATAAAATTTGAAGATGATATGACTAAGAGTATAGAGGAAGCTATGACTAAAGAAAACTTAGTAACAGCTAAGGAAGGAATCGATTTAGTTGAAGCTCAACAAATACTTAAAAAGCATAAAATAGAAAAGCTACCTATAGTAGACGAAGAAGGTCGTTTAAAAGGATTAATAACTATAAAAGATATAGAAAAGAAAATACAATACCCAAATTCTGCTAAAGATGCTCATGGAAGACTTTTATGTGGTGCAGCTGTCGGAATAAGTGCAGACTTATTAGATAGAGTAGATGCATTAGTTAAAGCTAATGTAGACGTTATAGTATTAGATAGTGCACATGGACATTCAAAGGGAGTTATGGATGCAGTTAAAAAAGTAAAAAATGCTCATCCACAGCTTCAAGTTATAGCAGGAAATGTAGCAACACCAGAAGCAACAGAAGATTTAATAAAAGCTGGAGCAGACTGTGTAAAGGTTGGTATAGGACCAGGGTCAATATGTACTACAAGAGTAGTAGCAGGTATAGGGGTACCACAATTAACAGCTGTAATAGATTGTGCAGAAGTTGGTAAAAAATATGGAGTGCCTGTAATAGCAGATGGAGGAATTAAATTCTCAGGAGATATAGTTAAAGCATTAGCAGGTGGAGCAGCAGTATGTATGATGGGATCAATGTTTGCTGGAACTGAAGAAAGTCCAGGAGAAACAGTTCTTTATAGAGGTAGATCATACAAAACTTATAGAGGAATGGGCTCTATAGGGGCAATGGAAAGAGGATCAAAGGATAGATATTTCCAAAATGATGCTAAGAAATTAGTTCCAGAAGGTGTTGAAGGAATGGTTCCTTACAAAGGCAAAGCAGAAGATATAATATTCCAAATGATAGGTGGAATAAGAGCTGGTATGGGATACTGTGGAGCACCTACATTAAAAGATTTAGCAGATAATGCTCAATTTGTTAAGATAACAGCAGCATCTTTAAAAGAAAGTCATCCACATGATATAACAATAAGCAAAGAAGCACCAAACTATAGTATGCAAGGGGAGATATAATATGAAGCATGAATTAGTACTTGTTGTTGACTTCGGAGGTCAATACAATCAATTAATAGCAAGAAGAGTAAGAGAAAATAACGTATATTGTGAAATAATACCATATACGACTCCTATAGAGAAAATAAAAGAAAAAAATCCAAAGGGTATAATATTTACAGGAGGACCTAATAGTGCATATTTAGAAGATTCTCCTAAGATAGCTAAGGAAATATTTGAAATAGGTGTACCAATACTTGGAATATGCTATGGTATACAAGTAATGGCTCACATATTAGGTGGTAATGTAAGAAAAGGAAATACTAGTGAAAAAGAGTATGGAAAAACATCAATAACTTATGAAAAGTCAGCTATATTTGAAGGTATAACTACAAGTACAGTATGGATGAGTCATACAGACTTAATAGATGTTTTACCAGAAGGGTTCAAGTCAATAGCTTACACTGCTGATTGTCCAGTAGCAGCTATGGAAAATGCTGAACTGAACTTATATGGAGTGCAATTCCATCCAGAAGTTGAACATTGTTTAGAAGGAGATATGGTTCTTAAAAACTTCTTATACAATGTATGTAAGGTAAGTGGAGATTGGACAACAGATTCTTTCATATCAGATAAAATAAAAGAATTAAAGGAAACAATTGGAGATAAAAAAGTTTTATGTGCATTAAGTGGTGGAGTTGACTCATCAGTTGCTGCAGTACTTGTTCATAGAGCTATAGGAGATAACTTAACTTGTGTATTCGTTGACCATGGTTTACTTAGAAAAAATGAAGGTGACGATGTAGAAAGAATATTCAGAGATAAGTTTGACATGAACTTAATAAGAGTAAATTGTGAAGATAGATTCTTAGGAAAATTAAAAGGGATAACTGAACCAGAAGCTAAGAGAAAAATAATAGGTGAAGAATTCATAAGAGTATTCGAAGAAGAATCTTCAAAGTTAGGAAAAATGGACTTCTTAGTACAAGGTACTATATATCCAGACGTAGTAGAAAGTGGACATGGAGAAGCTGCTACTATAAAATCTCACCACAATGTAGGTGGAATACCTGAAGATATAGAGTTCCAAATAGTAGAACCATTAAGAGAATTATTCAAAGATGAAGTTAGAAAAATAGGTTTAGAACTTGGAATAGATGAAGCTTTAATATTCAGACATCCATTCCCAGGACCAGGTCTTGGTATAAGAGTTATAGGAGAAGTTACTAAAGAAAGATGTGATATCTTAAGAGAAGCTGATGCTATATATATGGATGAATTAAAAAAGGCTGGATTATACAAAGAAATATGGCAAGCATTCGCTACTTTACCAGATGTTAAAACTGTTGGAGTTATGGGAGATGAAAGAACTTATGCTTACTTAGTAGGTTTAAGAGCTGTTACATCTTCTGATGGGATGACTTCTGATTGGTACAAAATGCCATATGATGTTTTAGAGAAAATATCAAATAGAATAGTAAATGAAGTTGATGGAGCAAATAGAGTTGTTTATGATATAACTTCTAAACCTCCAGGAACTATAGAATGGGAATAAGATTATAATATAATTACTTCATATACACTTTACATTATAAAAATAAAAGGCTATAAGCCTTTTATTTTTATAAAACTATCGACAAAATATTACATTATAAAATAAAAAATAATATAAAATTGAAAAGATTCTGAAATATTAATTATAGGAGGCGTATAAATGAAAAATACGGTAAAAAATAACCAAGGAAAAGTTAATGTTTTAGAAAAAATATTTAAGCTTAGCGAAAATAATTCAAATGTTAAAACAGAAGTATTAGCAGGAATTACTACATTTATGACAATTGCATATATATTAGTTGTAAATCCTACAATACTAGGACAAGCGGGTATGGACAAGGGAGCTGTTTTTACAGCCACGGCAATAGCATCGGCAATAGGATGCTTAATAATGGGATTACTTGCTAATTACCCAATAATATTAGCGCCAAGTATGGGTATAAATGCATTCTTTACTTATACAGTAGTTTTAGGTATGGGATATAGTTGGCAATTTGCTTTATGTGCAATGTTTATAGAAGGTATCATATTTGTTTTATTAACAATAACTAATGTCAGAGAAAAAATAATAGAGTGTATGCCAGATGTTTTAAAACATGCTATAACAGCTGGAATAGGTTTATTTATAACATTTATCGGATTTGTTAATGCAGGAATAATCCAACAAGGTGGAGCAATTATATCTCTTGGAAATGTAAAGTCTCCAACAGTTATACTTGCTATAGTTGGCTTAATAATTGCTGCAACATTATTAATAAGAAAAGTAAATGGAGCATTCTTAATATCCATAATAATAACATCAATAATAGGTATGATATTTGCAATAGTTCCTATGCCCCAAGGAGTTATAGATGTACCACCATCTATACAACCAGTATTTATGAAAGTTTTTGAAGTAGGAAAATCAGATATTTTTAGCTTAGATATGTTAGTGATAGTATTAACTCTTTTATTTGTAAATATGTTTGACTCTATAGGATTTTTATTAGGTATAGCTGATAGAGCAAATTTAATAGATGAAAATGGAAATATGCCAGGGGTAAAAAAAGCATTATTAGCTGAATCAGTTTCAACTACTATATCTTCAGTGTTAGGGACATCTACACTTGCTACTACAGTAGAAAGTGGTGCTGGCATAGCCGTAGGTGGTAGAACTGGATTAACTGCAATTGTCACAGCAATACTATTTTTTATATCATTATTCTTTGCACCTTTATTTACATCAATACCAGCTCAAGCTACAGCTCCAGTACTTATACTAGTTGGGTTTATGATGGCAAGTTCTATAATTAGAATAAACTTTGATGATTTAACAGATGCAATACCAGCATTTATAACATTTATAGTAATGCCTTTATCGTATAGTGTTGCAGATGGGATAATGTTTGGGATAATATCTTATACAGTATTAAAATTATTATCAGGAAAAAAAGATGAAGCAAAAACATCCTTAATAATATTATCAATAGTATTTATATTAAAATTTGCACTACTATAAAATCAATAAATTAAGAATATAAATTAAATATACTAAGCAATATATAGACATATATGAAAAAATACACTAGGAGGAAAAATATGAAATTCAAAAAAATAACAGCATTAAGTACAGCTATAATAGTAGCATCATTAAGTTTAGTTGGATGTGGTTCAGATTCAGCTAAGGGTGAAAAAGAAACTATAAAAGTAGGTATGGTAGCAGATGTTGGAGGAATAAATGATGAATCATTCAACCAATCAGCATATGAAGGTCTTAAGCAAGCTGAAAAAGAATTAGGTATAAAAGTAAAAGTTATAGAATCTAAACAAGCATCAGAATACATACAAAACATAGAAAGTGTCATAGATGAAGGTGTAGACTTAGTTATAGGTGTAGGAAACACTATGAAGGATGATATTAAGAAGGAAGCTGAAAGTTATCCAGATCAACAATTTGCAATAATTGATGAAACTTATGATGATATCCCAAAAAATGTAACACCAATACTATTTAAAGAAAATGAAGCAACATTCTTAGCAGGTCTTGTAGCAGGTAAGATGACTAAAACTAATAATGTAGGATTTTTAGGTGGTATGGAAAACCAAATAATATCAAGATTTGAAAATGGATTTAAGTATGGAGTAAAAACTGCAAATCCAAATGCTAATATAAATGTACAATATGCAGGTACATTTGGAGATGCAGCTAAAGGTAAATCAATAGCAAATCAAATGTATGGAAACAATACAGATATAATATTATCAGCAGCAGGAGCTACTGGATTAGGTGCTATAGAAGCAGCTAAAGAGAAAGATAAGTACGCTATAGGAGTAGATAGAGATCAAAGTAATTTAGCACCAAAAAATGTATTAACATCAGCTTTAAAGAAAGTTAATGTAGGTGTATATGATACAGTTAAAGAATTAGTAGAAGGTAAGTTAAAAGGTGGAGAAGAAAAAGTATACGGACTTAAGCAAGGTGGAGTTGGTATAGTAGAGAAAAAAGATGGATTAATCCCACAAGATGTATTAAACTATGTTAATGAAATGAAAGAAAAAGTTAAAAATGGAGAAATAAAAGTACCTGCAACTAAAGCAGAATACGAAAAAACTCAAGGATAAATCAAAAGCTAGAGCAAAATTATGCTCTAGCTTTTTTTCTTTAAAGAAGAAAGTACATTACACATAGTATTTATATCATCTTCACTTAAATCATCGAAGTTTTCCAACCTATTTACTATATCTAGTATAACCATGTCTTTATATTCATCTTTACTAAATCTAGCACCAATAACTACATCCTTTAGGCTATCTTGAAGGAGAGAATGATGTTTTTTATGTTTTTTATGATGATGTCTTATATTTTCCTTTTTAATAAAATATGTAGATAGCGTAGAAGTAAGCGAACCTATAAATCCTATACCAAATATCATAAGAATCGATGCTATTATTCTACCACAAAAAGTTTTAGGGCATATATATCCATATCCTACTGTTGTAACAGTAACTATACTCCACCAAAGAGAATCTCCAATATCCCAATTTTCAAAATAACTAATAGAAATAGAGCTTAGGAGTATTATTATAACAGCTATAAAAAGAGTATAACTAAAGTTATTGGTTCTTATTAAACGATAAAAATTGCTATTACTTCTTTTTATTATAGCTAATATTCTTAGTACCATGACTAACTTCAGTAAAAGTATATATTTTCCAACATGAAAATTACATAAGTTTGAGAAAAATATATATATTGTATGAAAAGGTATTATTGATACTAAATCTAATATATTATTTTTTATAAAAAGTTTCTTATTATCACTAGTAATAAATCTAGCTATATAATCTATAACAAATATTACCCATATGAAAAATTCTATATTTGAAAGAATTAACGAGGTTTTGGGGCTAATACTTATAGTTAATTGAATAATTAAAATACTAGCAATTAACAACGAAAGAAGTACCATAGTAACGTTGTAGAAAACTCGCTTTTTTCTTGTAATAACTAACAAAATAAAAACCTCCAATTTATATAAGTGATTTGAAATCAAACTATGATACTAATAATTCTAAGATATAAAAAATATAATGTCAAAATAAAGCCAATATATAAGAGTTAAAAATCTGATAGAAATAAGCGAAATATAGAACGTTTTAGAGTATATACTAGTAAAATATAATAAAAATTAACTAAAAATACGAACTTTAGAAATAAAAAATATAAAAAGGTTCAAAAAAACTATTGAAAAAATATGGACTATATAATATACTTACTAATGTAAGGTTAAGATAAAAACGAATTATTTATATAAGATATTATTATAAATTCGAAAATTGGGGAGGTACAAATGCAGTCAACTCAGACAATGAACAAAGGTGTTCTAGAAAAAGTATTTAAACTATCAGAACATAACACAAACGTAAAGACTGAAGTTATAGCAGGAATAACGACATTCATGACTATGGCATATATTTTAGTAGTAAACTCAAATATACTTGCAGATGCAGGTATGGATAAAGGTGCAGTATTTGCTGCAACAGCAATAGCAGCATTTATAGGAAGTTGTGCTATGGGATTATTAGCAAACTATCCAATAGGTTTAGCACCAGGTATGGGGCTTAATGCATTCTTTGCTTATACAGTAGTTTTAGGTATGGGGTATAGTTGGCAGTTTGCTCTTTGTGCAGTATTAATAGAAGGAATTATATTTATATTACTTACAATAACTAATGTAAGAGAGAAAATAATAGATTGTATACCAACTGCTTTAAAACATGCAGTAACAGCAGGTATAGGATTATTTATAGCATTTATAGGATTATCGAATGCAGGAATAGTAGTTAACGGATCTACAATACTTGCACTAGGAAACTTAAAAGATCCATTAGTTTTATTAACTATATTTGGATTATTATTAACAGCAATACTAATAGCTAGAAATGTAAAGGGAGCATTCTTAGTGGCTATGCTTACTATATCTATTGTAGGAATGATAGGTGGATTAGTTCATCCTCCAGAAGGTGTAGTATCGGCTGCACCATCATTAAAGCCAGTATTTATGCAAGCTTTCTCAGTTCCAATGGAACAAATATTTAGCTTTGATATGATAGTAGTTGTATTTACATTCTTATTTGTTGATTTATTTGATACAGTAGGATGTTTAGTAGGGGTTGCCTCAAAGGGAGATATGTTAGATGAAAATGGTAAGTTACCAAAAGCTAAACAAGCATTATTTGCAGATGCAATAGCTACTACAGCAGGAGCATTACTTGGAACATCTACAGTAACAGCTTATGTAGAAAGTGCGGCAGGTATAGGTGAAGGTGGAAGAACTGGATTAACAGCAGTAACTACAGGAATATTATTTTTACTAGCACTATTCTTTGCACCAGTATTTACAGCGATACCAACTCAAGCTACAGCTCCAGTACTTATATTAGTTGGAGTTATGATGGCAAGTTCATTAACTAAGATAGATTTTTCAGATTTTACAAATGCTATACCAGCATTCTTAACATTTGCTATGATGCCTCTTGCATATAGTATAGCTGATGGAATAATATTTGGTATAATATCATTTGTAGTTTTAAAGATAGCGACAAAAAGAACAAATGAAATAAATTTATCATTGATAATATTATCAATATTATTTATATGTAAGTTTATATTCTTATAAAATAACAAAAAGCCACTCAGTGAGTGGCTTTTTTATGTTAAGAAAGTTAGAGGTTAAATTAAAAATTAAATCTATTAATGCTATATATTACAATTTATTACAAATTGAGTAAAGTATAGTTAGAAATATAAATAAATGTTAAACTAAATATAAAAATATCTATGGGGAAAAGTCATATATAAAGGAGGAAAGATTTACTATGTTTGGAATAATAGTAAATATATTTTTAATAATGATGGGGATATATACTATATATTCAACAAATAGAGTAAGAAAGAATGGGGTTATACCATCTTCTAATTTTACGTTTAGTTGCATAGAAAAAATGAAAGATAATGAGGAATATAAAAAATACTACATAAAACTTAATTACACTATAGGATTTTTACTAATAATAGAAGGGATTATATTCACCATAGATAAATATTATAAGCTACCAGAGATGTTAATTCCGATTTTATTATTTTTATGTTTGATTTATATGTTTACTATTACATGGAAAACATTTAGTTTTCTTCCTAGTTATAAGAATAAAAATAGATAAAAATATAGCCACTTTTATATATAAAAGTGGCTATATTTTTATTTAAAATCTTAGATATTCTAATTCATTAGATATACTTATATTGAAAACATAAGATAAGCAAACCTCATTTAAGAAATCTTTTTTATCTTCGTCAGCTAATTTTATTAAATTAAGTTTTTGATGGTACATCATGACAAATCCTTTTAAATCTTGTATTTGATCAAATACATAATAATTAAGTCCTTTATTATCAATATTGTATTTAGATTTAACTATTTCGAATATTGTTCTGCCACCAAATAAATCTGCTAAATATCTAGTATATGCATGAGCAACTAATAAATTAGGATTTATTTTAGATAACTCATTTAATCTATTAACAAAGACCTTAGTTGAATCACAAATTTCCATTGAGTTAAATTTATCTCCTAATAAGAACTTAGAATCTTTTAGTAAAGACTCAGCTCTAAAAACTTCGGGAGTTATAAACTCTTTTAAAACTTCATTATCTTCATGTTTTCTTAAATTATCTTCTATAGCTTTATATACAAAGTAAAGGTTGTAGATATACTCACCATATGTTTCAATAGTAGCATTACCATCTACTAATCTTTTTATGAACCCTGTATTCTCTGCCATATCATGTAATTTTTTTGTGTCACTTTGAATTGTTTTTAGGAAATTCATATCCATAAAATCATCTTCTTTCTTCATAATTTTAATTATCTACTAAATTTATACCTAATAAGTAATAAGCTAAACCAAAATTATAAAAATTTTTATAATATAGACCGAAAAATGTTTAAAAATCAACTAAGTCGTTAGATAAATAAAGTAGAGGGTCTAATGAAAGATAATTTCATATAAAACATAATTTAATTATACATTTATCGAACAATATATAATTAAATTATGTAAATGATAATTAAATATCGAATTTAATTAATAAAAAACAAAATAAATACTTGATTATATGTGAATATTAATATAAAATTTAAATATAAAGTTCGAATTATAGTACGAATTAAATATATCGTATTTATAATAAAAAAACGGAGGGAATTTAAAATGAAAGTAGCAGTAGTTATGGGTTCCAAATCAGATTATCCTAAATTAGAAGAAGGAATAAATTTATTAGAAAAGTATGATGTAGAAGTAGTAGTTAGAGCTTTATCAGCACACAGAACGCCAAAGCAACTTATGAGTTTCTTAGAAGAAATAGAAGACAATACAGACGTAATAATAGCAGCAGCAGGAAAGGCAGCACATCTACCAGGGGTAATAGCATCTCATACATTAATACCTGTAATAGGTTTACCAATAAAATCATCTACTATGGATGGTTTAGATTCACTTTTATCAATAGTTCAAATGCCTAAGGGAATACCAGTAGCAACTGTGACTATAGACCTAGGGCTCAATGCAGCTTTAATGGCACTTCAAATAATGAGTATAAAATATCCAAAATTAAAAGAAGATTTAAAATTATATAGAGAAGAAATGGAAGCTAAAGTATTAGAAGATGATAAAAATTTTAGGGGGAATTAATTATGTTATTATACGAGGGAAAAGCTAAACAAATATATTCTACAGAAAATGAAAATGAGTACATAGTTCATTACAAGGATGATGCAACTGCATTTAATGGGGAAAAGAAAGCTGAAATATCATCAAAAGGGATATTAAATAATAAAATATCAACAATAATATTTGAAATGTTACACAAAGAACAAATCAAAACACACTTCATAAAAAACTTATCAGAAAGAGAAATGTTAGTCAAAAAAGTAGAAATTTTACCACTAGAAGTTATAGTAAGAAATATAACAGCAGGATCATTTTGTAAGAGATTTGGAATAGAAGAAGGGATAGTTTTAGAAGAACCAATATTTGAGCTATGCTACAAAAATGATGAATATGGTGACCCAATGCTAAATGATGATCATGCAGTAGCAATGAAGTTAGCAACTAGAGAAGAAATAGATTTTATAAGAAAAGAAACTTTAAAAATAAATGAAGTTATGAAAGATTTCTTCTTAAAGATGAATTTAAAGCTAGTAGATTTTAAGTTAGAGTTTGGAAAAGATAGCGAAGGAAATATAATTTTAGCCGATGAAATATCTCCTGACACTTGCAGACTATGGGATGTAAACACTAATGAAAAATTAGATAAAGATAGATTTAGAAGAGATTTAGGAGACCTTGTACAAGGATATGAAGAAGTCCTTGCAAGAATGAGTAATTAGGGGGATATAATATGTGCGGAATAGTAGGTATATATTCAAATAAAGATATATCTAAAGAATTATATTATTCTTTGTACTCTATGCAGCATAGAGGTCAAGAAAGTTGTGGTATAGCAGTAGTTGGCAATGAAAAAATAAACTACAAAAAAGATATGGGATTAGTATCAGATGTGTTCAAGGAAAAAGACTTAGCAGAGTTAAAAGGAAATATGGGAATAGGACATGTAAGATATTCAACTGCTGGTGGAAGTTATATGGCAAACTGCCAGCCATTAGTTGGAAGTTGTAGAAAGAGAAAATTAGCCTTAGCTCATAATGGTAATTTGGTAAATGCAAATTATTTACGAGACATGTTAGAAGAAGATGGATATATGTTTCAAGCGAACTCTGATACGGAGGTAATTTTATACATACTTGCTAGATACTATAAAGGTGATATAGTAGAGAGTTTAAAAATAACAATGGATTATATAAAAGGTGCATATTCACTAGTAATAATGGGTGAAGATGAACTTGTAGCAGTTAGAGACCCTCATGGATTTAGACCATTAATATTAGGTAAGAAAGATGAAAAATTTATATTTGCATCTGAGGATTGTGCGATAGATATAATAGGTGGAGAAGTTATAAGAGATGTAGAGCCAGGAGAAATAATAGTTATAAAAAATGGTGAAATGAAATCTTATTTTTACTCTGAAAATTATAAAACAGTGAAAAGAAGTTGTATATTTGAACACATATACTTTGCTAGAAATGATGCAACTATAGATAATGTAAACGTATATAATTTTAGGATTAAATGTGGAGAAATATTAGCTAAGGATGATAAAGTTAAAGCTGATATAGTTGTCCCAGTTCCAGATTCAGGATGGGCAGGGGCAATAGGATATTCCAATGCTAGTGGGCTACCTGTGAGCGAAGGATTAGTTAAAAATAGATATGTGGGGAGAACATTTATAAAACCTACTCAAGAAGAACGAGAAATTGGAGTAAAGATAAAGCTTAATCCATTATCAAGTGTAGTCAAAGGAAAATCATTAATACTCGTAGATGACTCAGTAGTTAGGGGAACTACTTCAAAGGCAATAGTAAAATCTCTAAAAGATGCAGGAGCAAGTGAGATTCACCTTAGAATAACATCACCCCCAGTTAAGTATTCTTGTTACTATGGAATAGATACACCAAACCGTTCGAAATTAATAGCATCACAAAATGATGTAGAAGGAATTAAAGAATATATAGGATGTGATTCATTAGAATTCTTAGAAATTGAAGGAATGCTAGAGGCAACTGGACAAAAATCTAAATTCTGTAAAGCTTGTTTTGATGGAGATTATCCAGTTAAGAAAATAGATAGGGAGGAATTACTTTCATGTTAACATATAAGCAATCTGGAGTAGATATAGATGAGGGAAATAGAGCAGTAGATCTTATAAAAGGAAAGATAAAATCTACCTATGACAGCAATGTAATAGGAGATTTAGGAAACTTTAGTGGATTATATAGTTTAAAAGATTTTACAACTATGAAAGAACCAGTGTTGCTATCATCTACAGATGGAGTTGGAACAAAATTAAAGCTAGCCCAAATGTTAGATAAACATGATACGGTTGGAATAGATTTAGTTGCAATGTGTGTTAATGACTTAATATGTCAAGGGGCAAAGCCATTATTTTTCTTAGATTATATAGCTACTGGAAAATTAGTTGCAGAGAAAGTAGAACAGATAGTTTCGGGTATAGCAAAAGGATGTAAGATGGCAGGATCTGCACTTATAGGTGGAGAAACAGCTGAAATGCCAGGTATGTATTCTGATGATGAATATGATTTAGCAGGATTCTCAGTTGGAATAGCTGACAAAGAAAAAATAGTATCTGGTAAAAATGTTAAAAATGGAGATGTGCTTATAGGGATATCATCAAGTGGAGTTCATAGCAATGGATATTCTTTTATAAGAAAGATTTTTTTAGATACATATAATTATAAATTAGAACAGTACATAGAAGAATTAGGGATGACTTTAGGAGAGTCACTTTTAACTCCTACTAAAATATATGTAAAGTTAGTTTTAGATTTAATAAATAAATTTGAAATAAAATCTATAGCTCATATAACAGGTGGAGGAGTTATAGAGAATATACCTAGAGTTATACCAAAAGATTTAGGTATAGATATTAAGAAGGATTCATGGGAAAAACCTCCTATATTCAAAATGATAGAAGGATTTAATTCTATAGAAGAAAGAGAACTTCATAAGAGTTTTAATATGGGAATTGGATTAGTGCTAGTTGTAGATAGTGAAAGAGCAAAAGAAGTTGTAAATTATATAAATACTAAAGATCAAGAAATAAATATAGATGAAAAATATAAGGGACTGATGAAAGATAAAGCATATATAATAGGAAACGTTGTAGACACTCATGAAGGAGTAAGTCTATGTTAAACATAGGAGTATTAGTATCTGGTGGAGGGACTAATTTACAATCAATCATTGATGGAACTAAATTTGGAAACATCAAAGGTAATGTTAATGTTGTGATATCAAATAAAGAGAATGCCTATGCTCTACAAAGAGCAAAGCATAATGATATAGATGCTATATATGAAACTAATGAAGATAAGATTATAGAAATATTAAAAAAGTATAAAGTTGACTTAGTAGTTCTAGCAGGATACTTAAAGATAATAAGTCCTAAGTTTGTATCAGAATTTAAAGATAAGATTATAAATATACATCCATCATTAATACCATCATTTTGTGGTGGAGGCTATTATGGAGAAAAGGTGCATCAAGCTGTCATAGATTATGGAGTTAAATTTACAGGCGCAACAGTTCATTTTGTAGATGAGGTTGCGGATAATGGGCCAATAATAATGCAAAAAACAGTTGAAGTTAAGCAAGATGATGATGCTAAAACATTATCTAAAAGAGTATTAGAAGTTGAGCATAAAATATTAAATGAAAGTATAAGGTTGTTCTGCGAAAATAAATTAAGTATTCAGGGTAGGAGAGTGTTTATAAATGAGTAAAAGAGCATTAATAAGTGTGACAGATAAGAGTGGAGTAGTAGAATTTGCTAGAGAGCTAAATAGTCTAGGATATGAAGTTATATCTACAGGTAATACATTTAAAACACTAGTAGAAAATGGAGTAAATTCTATAACTATAGAAGATGTAACAAAATTTCCTGAAATGTTAGACGGAAGAGTTAAAACATTAAATCCATATATACATGGAGGGATACTTTATAAGAGAGATGAAAAATCACATATAGATACAGTAAACGAGTACAATATAGGATCGATAGATTTAGTAGCAGTCAATTTATATGACTTTGAAGGAACATTAAAAGCAGGAAAAAATCATGAACAGATGATAGAGAACATAGATATTGGTGGACCATCTATGATACGTTCAGCAGCTAAAAACTATAAAGATGTAACAATCGTAGTAGATGTAGATGATTACGATATGATAATAGAAAAACTAAAAAATAATGATTTAACTTTAGAAGATAGAAAAAGATTAGCATACAAGGCTTTCTCTACAACGGCTAGATATGATGCACTTATATCAACTTACTTTGCAGAGCAAGTAGGAGATACTTATTCTGAAATATTAAACTTAACATTCCAAAAAGAAGAAACTTTAAGATATGGCGAAAATCCACATCAAAATGGTATTTTATATACTCAACCAAATGCTAAAAATTCAATATTAAATTATGAACAATTAAATGGAAAAGAGCTTTCATTTAACAATATAAATGATTTACATGGATGTTTGGAGGTAATGAGGGAGTTTAAAGATAGTAAAGAAGTTGTTAGTGTAGCTATTAAACATACCAACCCATGTGGAGTAGGAATAGGAAAAGATAGTTTAGAAGCTTATAAAAAATGCTATGAAGCTGATAAAGTATCTATATTTGGTGGAATAGTAGGAATAACTTCTACTGTTGATGCTAAAACTGCAAGGATGATGAATGATATATTTTTAGAAATAGTAGTAGCTTATGATTATACAGACGAAGCATTAGATATATTAAAAGAAAAGAAAAACCTTAGAATTTTAAAGTTAGCTAAAATAGAAAAGAGTTTACAACCATATGATATGAAATACCTTGATGGAAAATTACTAATACAAGATAGAAACAACACTTTAGCACAAAAATGTGAAGTGGTGACAGATGTTAAGCCAAGTGAAAGTCAATTAATAGATATGGAATTTGGTATGAGAGTAGTTAAAAATATGAAGTCAAATGCAATAGCTATAGTTAAAGATGGTCAGACTTTAGCTCTAGGATGTGGTCAAACTTCAAGAATATGGGCATTAAAAAATGCTTTAGAAAATAATAAAGATAAAGATTTCAAAGGAGCAGTCCTTGCATCAGATGCATTCTTCCCATTTAGTGACTGTGTAGAATTAGCACATGAATATGGAATAGATGCAATAGTTCAACCAGGAGGTTCTATGAAAGATCAAGAATCTATAGATGCTTGTAATAAAAATCAAATGACTATGGTGTTTACGGGGATAAGACATTTCAAACACTAGGGGGTAGGCTATGAAGATATTAATTATAGGTGGTGGCGGTAGAGAACACGCTATAGCTTGGAAATTAAGTAAAGAAAAAGGTATAGAAAAAATATACTGCGCTCCAGGAAATGTAGGGATTTCAGATGTGGCAAGGTGTCTAGATATAAACGATAGTGATATAGATAAACTTTTAGCATTTGCTAAAGAAAATAAAATAGATTTAACAATTGTAGGACCAGAAGTCCCCCTTGTAAAAGGAATTGTAGATGAATTTGAAAAGTGTGGACTTAGAATATTTGGACCTAATAAAGAATGTGCTAGGCTTGAAGGAAGTAAAGCTTTTTCTAAAGACTTTATGGTAAGACATAATATACCTACTGCAAAGTATAAAGAGTATATAAATATAGAAGATGCTATAAATGAGATAGACACTTTTGGATATCCAGTAGTAATAAAGGCTGATGGATTAGCTGCTGGAAAAGGTGTTGTTATACCACAGAATAGAGAAGAAGCAATACAGACTTTGCATGAAATGATGAGTGATAAAAAGTTTGGAGAAGCTGGAAATAAAATAGTTGTGGAAGAGTTTCTAAGAGGAATAGAAACATCAATATTAGCTTTTGTAGATAATAATACTATAGTTCCTATGGTAAGTGCAAAAGATCACAAAAAAGTATATAACAATGAAGAAGGCCCTAATACTGGTGGAATGGGAACCTTCTCTCCAAGTGAAATATATACAGATAAAGTAGCTAAGGAAATAGAAAAGGAAGTATTGTTAAAAACCTTAGAAGGATTCAAAAAAGATGGATTAGATTACAAAGGTATATTATTTATAGGTCTTATGATAACTGAAGAAGGGGCAAAAGTTCTTGAGTATAATGTAAGGTTTGGAGATCCAGAAACTCAGTCAGTATTATTTAGACTAGAAACAGATTTAAATAAGATAATGAAAGCTATATTAGATAATAAGCTAAATGAAATAAACATAAATTATAAAAAAGAAGAGGCTGTTTGTGTTATGCTTACATCTGGCGGATACCCAGAAAGCTATGAAAAAGGAAAAGCTATAGAAGGTCTTAATGAATTAGATGATGATATAGTAGTGTTTCATAGCGGGACTAAGTTCACAGATGGAAAGTTAGTAACCAACGGTGGTAGAGTGTTAGGCATAACCTCTAGTGCACCTACTGTAGAAGAGGCAGCAAAAAAAGTTTATGAAAATATTAAAAGGGTAAATTTTGAAGGAATGCACTATAGAAAAGATATAGGAATAATACTGTGCGAAGAATTAAGTTAAAGATATTTTTAAATCATAATAAGATAACTTCTAGTATGTTATATGTGTTAAGTATAACATACTAGAAGTTATTAGATATAATTTAAAAAATCTACAATTATATATTCATATACTTTAGATATTTTAATTAGAGGTCTTATATTTGAATACATGGTAGCTTTAAAAACTAATTCGTTGACAGGTTACTTAAATTTTAAGAACAAATAAGATTTAAATAATGTATTAATGAATTACTCAATGTAGCAAAAATCTAATTTTATAAAAGGGAGATAAGATATGTTAGATACTATAAGTTTAGAGTCAAGTGTTAGAAGAATATTTGTAGAAAAAAGACCAGGATTCGATCTTGAAGCTAAAGCCTTAAAAAAGGATTTAATAGAAAGCTTACATATAGAGGGAATAGAAAATATAAGAATTTTAAATAGATACGATATAGAAGGAATAGACTATGAAGTATATAAAAAAGCAGCTCAAACAGTATTCTCAGAGCCAAACTTAGATATTGTTTATCATGAAACATTAGATGTTACAAATGGTTATGAAACAAAGGAAAGAATATTTGCTATAGAATATTTGCCAGGGCAGTATGATCAAAGAGGGGATTGGGCAAGTCAATGTATTCAAATTGTTAATCAAGGAATAAGGCCAACTATAAATACAGCTAAAGTATATATATTTAGTGGAAATATAAGTGATGAAAACTTTAATAGAATAAAAGAATATTGTATAAATCCTGTAGATAGTAGAGAGGCATCATTAGAAAAGCCAGAGTCATTAAAAATAGAAAGTGAAATACCAACAGAAGTAGAAGTGCTAAATGGATTTATAGAATTAACAATAGATGGATTAAAAGAGTTTTTAAATAGTAATGGATTAGCAATGACATTAGCTGATTTAGAATATATACAAAATTATTTTAGAGATACAGAAAAAAGAAATCCAACCATAACAGAAATAAAAGTATTAGATACATATTGGTCAGATCATTGTAGACATACTACTTTTATGACAGAAATAGAAGATGTAAAAATAGAAGATGGTAAATATACAGATATAGTAAAAGAAGCTTATGATATGTATCTTAATTCTAGAAATAAGGTTTATGTAGATAGACAAAAAGATGTATGTCTAATGGATATAGCGACAATAGCTATGAAAGAATTAAGAAAAGATGGTAAGTTAGAAGATTTAGATGTAAGTGAAGAAATAAATGCTTGTAGCATAAACGTAGATGTTGAGATAGATGGTAAAGTCGAACCATACTTAGTAATGTTTAAAAATGAAACACACAATCATCCAACAGAGATAGAGCCTTTTGGTGGAGCAGCTACATGCTTAGGTGGAGCAATAAGAGACCCATTATCAGGAAGAAGTTATGTATATCAAGCAATGCGTGTTACAGGAAGTGCAGACCCTAGAACTACTTTAGAAAATACACTACCTGGTAAACTTATGCAAAGAAAAATAACTCGTGATGCAGCTCATGGATATAGTTCTTATGGTAATCAAATAGGATTAACAACAGGTCAAGTTGCAGAAGTTTATGATGAGGACTTTGTTGCTAAAAGAATGGAAATAGGTGCAGTTATAGCAGCAGTACCTAAGGAAAATGTAATTAGAGAAATTCCTAAAAGTGGAGATAGAGTAATACTTCTTGGAGGAAAGACAGGAAGAGATGGATGTGGAGGAGCAACTGGCTCATCTAAAGAGCATAGTGAAAAATCTCTAACTACTTGTAGTGCTGAAGTTCAAAAAGGAGATGCTCCAAACGAAAGGAAGATACAAAGGTTCTTTAGAAATAAAGAAGTTGCTCAAATGATAAAAAGATGTAACGATTTTGGAGCTGGCGGAGTTTGTGTTGCCATAGGAGAAGTTGCAGATAGCATAGATATTAATTTAAATTTAGTTCCTAAAAAATATGATGGACTTGATGGCACTGAAATAGCTATATCAGAGTCTCAAGAGCGTATGGCGGTAGTAGTAGAGGCTAAAAACAAAGAGAAATTTATAGAATTAGCAAGAAAAGAAAATTTAGAGGCTACTCATGTAGCTACAGTTACAGACAGTGGATATATGAGAATGTTTTGGAATGACAAAGCTATAGTAAATATAAGTAGAAACTTCTTAGAAACTAATGGAGTTAAGCAAAGTACAAAAGTTCATGTAGATAAGGTAGATGAAGAAAAGCCATACTTTAGAAGTATAAAAAATGAAGAAATTTGTGAGTTAGCAACAGGTGAAGATATAAGTATAAAAGAAAAATTTATAAATCTATTATCTGACTTAAATGTATGTTCACAAAAAGGATTAGTCGAAAGATTTGATAACACAATAGGTTCAAATACAGTATTAATGCCATTTGGAGGAAAGTATCAGGCAACTCCATCTCAAGGTATGGTAGCTAAGATACCTGTACTTTGTGGAGAAACTAATACATCGACTATAATGACTTATGGATATAATCCAAAGATAGGAAAATGGAGTCCATTCCATGGTGCATTATATGCAGTGGTGGAGTCTGTGTGTAAAGTTGTGGCTATTGGGGGTAACTATAGTTCAATTAGGCTTACTTTACAAGAATATTTCGAAAAGCTTGGGGATAACCCAACTAAATGGGGCAAGCCATTTGCAGCACTTTTAGGTGCATATTATGCTCAAAATAGATTAGAAATACCTGCAATAGGCGGAAAAGACAGTATGTCTGGGACATTTAAAGATATAAATGTTCCACCAACATTAGTATCATTTGCTGTTGATACTGTGGATGCAGAAAAGGTAGTATCTTCAGAGTTTAAGAAAAGTAATTCACAAGTTGTTATGTTATGCACAGATAAACTAGAAAATGGTGTGGTTAACTTTGATTTACTAAAGAAAAATTTAAATAAAGTAACAGAACTTATACACAATAAGCAGGTATTATCAACATATGCACTAGGAGATGGTGGAATAAGTGAAGCTATAAGTAAGATGGCATTTGGTAATAAAATAGGATTTAAATTTGAACAAGGAGTTACGAACCTATTTGAAACAGGGTATGGAAATATAATTTTCGAATTATCTCAAAATGATTTAAGTATATTAGGAGGATATAATTATATAGTCCTAGGTACTACAATAGAAGAAGAAAAAATATTTATTGAAAATGAAGAAATATGCTTAGATGAATTATATAAAGCTCATTGTAATACTTTAGAGTCTATATTCCCAACAAAATCAGTAGAAATAAAAGGAAAAGTAGAAACTATAAGTTTTGCTTCTCAAGATAAATGTAAGAAATCTTCTATAACAGTTGTTAAGCCAAGGGTATTTATACCTACATTCCCGGGAACAAACTGTGAATATGATTCAGCTAAGGCATTTGAAAAAGCTGGAGCAGAGACAAATATAGAAGTATTTAGGAACTTAACATATAAAGACATAGAAGAATCTATAGATACTATAGTAAAAGAAATACGAAAGTCTCAGATAATAATGTTACCTGGAGGATTTAGTGCAGGTGATGAACCAGACGGTTCTGGTAAATTTATAGCTACAGTATTTAGAAATGAGAGAGTAAAAGAAGCTGTAAATGAATTTTTAACTAAACAAGATGGATTAATGCTAGGAATATGTAATGGATTCCAAGCTCTTATAAAACTTGGATTAGTGCCATATGGAGAAATAAGGGATACATCAGTAGATGCACCAACACTTACTTACAATGATATAGGAAGGCATCAAGCTAAAGTGGTAAGAACAAGAATAGCATCAAACAAGTCGCCTTGGCTATCAGGAACAGAGATAGGAGATATTCATAGTATAGCAATATCTCATGGAGAAGGTAAATTTGTAGCTAGTGAAGAAGTTATGAAAGAACTAATAGCTAATGGGCAAATAGCTACTCAATATGTAGATTTTGATAACAATCCTACTTATGATATAGAGTTTAATCCAAATGGCTCATTCTATGCAGTAGAAGGAATAACTAGTGCTGATGGAAGAATACTTGGTAAGATGGGTCACTCTGAAAGAGTTGGCAACCATGTAATGAAAAATATATTAGGAGAAAAAGAACAAAGAATATTTGAAAGTGGAGTAAATTACTTTAAATAAAATATAGAAAATAGACTATCTAAGCTTTTAAATAGTCTATTTTTATTTGAATTAAAATGGTTGAATTATACAAAGTAAATATACATAGTATAATGAATTGCTGAATTAGTTTAAATGTGATCAGATATAGAAATTAAAATAAATTAATAAATAATTTATTTTAAATTTGTAAAACCATATATAAACACCATGTTAATATTAGTTAAAAATAAAATTATTACAGTTTGAAAATATTCTATAAATCTATATAACAAGGTGCTATAATTATGCAAGGGAAATTGAAAATTAAAAAATGTTAAAGCTATAGAAATAGACTATAAATAGCCTTATCTGTAGCTATTTATAGTGAAATTAAAGGGGGATAAAAATAAGGAGATGAAAATAGAACAAGTTCTAAATGTGCCAATACATAAAGTATGGGCAAAATTTGTAATTGCATCTGTTATTGGCGTTGTACTAAATACTATCTACACTATGGTAGATGGTATATTTGTAGGCCAGGGAGTTGGAGAGGTAGGTCTTGCAAGTGTTAATATAGTCTGGCCAGCTGTAACTGTTATAGTTGGAACTGGTCTTATGATAGGGATTGGGTCAAGTAGCATAATTGCCATATATATTGGAAAACAAGATAAAGAAAGTGCTCAAAAGTGTTTAGGAATATCTGTAACATCCATAGTATTAATAGGCGCTATAATTATGATTTTAGGGTTTATGTTTAGAGAACCGATACTTAAGATGCTAGGTGCAGAAAAAGATACTATAGAAAATGCAAGAGATTATTATAGTGTAATTTACTTAATAACCATACCATATTTGTTTTCAACAGCGTTAAATCCAATAGTAAGAGCAGATGGTAGACCACAGTTATCAATGATGATGATAGGAATAGGTGCTATTTGTAATATTATATTAGACTGGGTATTTGTTATGAAACTTGGATATGGGGTTAAGGGTGCTGCTATGGCAACTAGCGCCAGTATATTTATATCAACAGTTGTATCATTATACTACTTTGTAAAAGGGAACGCTAATATAAAGATTAAGAAAGAGTATTTAAAAATAGATGTAAGTATATTAAAAGAAATACTTAAAATAGGATTTGTAAGTTTTGCAATACAGTTATCATATGGAATAATATTATTTGTTCAAAATAAAACAATGTACTTATATGGAAATACAGTAGATGTTGCTATATATACAGTTGCAACTTATATTAATTGCTTCTTAGTTAATACTTGCATGGGTATATCACAAGGTCTACAACCTCTTATAGGGTATCATTATGGAGCGAACAAAATAAAAAGAATGAGACAATTACTATATATAACTATTGGGGTATGTGCAATAGGTGGAACATTAGTATATATAGGCATTAACTCATTTGGAAGAGAACTTATACAAATATTTGGAATAAGTAGTGAAAATATAGAATTTGCATATAGCGAAATATTAATATATTGTTTAGGAAGCCCTGTTATAGGTATCATATTTGCGATGAGTGGATATTATCAAGCAATAGGAAAAAATATATATGCTAACATATTGTCAATAGGAAGGGGATTTTTGTTTCAGTTTATATTAACAATGATTTTACCTCCAATAATAGGTGTTAGAGGAGTTTTCTTATCATTACCTTTAGCTGAACTAATTACGTTAACTATACTAGGTATGATTTTAACAATTGAGAAATATAAAAATCACAAGTCATTTAAGTATAAAAATTCAAATTTAGAGCAAATAATGTAGTCATAGTAAATATGATTGAACATTTAAATTTAAAAGAATGATGTTTAACAGACACGAATGTTAAAATATAAAAAAGGAGAGTTTTACTCTCCTTTTTTATATTTTATTTCATCTCTTTAAAGTCTATATGTAAGAACAAATCTTTTACACTATCTACTTGAACATCTGTAATAATGCAATTGTATACTTTGTTATTTAGATTTAGTTGAATATAACCATCATGATTCTTAGAATCTATTAATCTAGTGAAATCTGTTTTATATACTGAAATAGGTATGCTTTTATCTAATTTGTTTCCATATATAACACCTGGAATATAGCCTTTACTTCTTATAGATTTAGTTTTTTCATTTAAATCCCTAACAAATACATTTAACATAGTATCCCCCTTATATTGATAATAATCTTAGGCTTGTTTACCTTTAATTAATACTATTAAGGATATAATATTTTTATTCATAAAATTTAGTATAAAAACAATTAAGAATACCCATTTTTAAATAAGCAATAAGTGATAACATGTTTGGTATAAATGGAGTAAGGAAATATATATAATATAAAATATTTTTATGATCTAATATATTTAATATATGTAGAAATATAAAAATCATTATTTTATAATATTATTTAGGTAGTAATAAGCAGGGGGAGAGGGGTAATGTTATTAAAAACCGAGAAAGAAGATACACAAACTAGTAATAATATAATAATGGATAATATACCATTTCCAATATGGATAAAAAATTTAGATGGAAAATTAATTGCCACGAACAAGGCATTTAAACATATATACAACTTTAGAAATAATGAAGATATAAGTGTAATAAATAACAAATGTTTAGAGTGTAGCAACAATGATATATGTAATGAAGATTTTAAGTCTGTAATTATGACTAAAGAGCCTAAGAATTTTGAAGTGTGCATAAATGGTAAATTTAGTCAGTGTTATGTTACTCCTTATATAAATGAATACGAAGAAATAATAGGTGTAATGGGTATGTTAATAGATATAACACCTTTAAAGGAAGAACAAAGTAAATTAGAAGAGAGAGAAAATATATTAAGAACAATAATAGATACATTGCCACAATACATTTTCTATAAAGATAGAGACAGTAAATATATAGGGTATAACAAAAAATGGAAAGAACATTATGATGCACTAGGAATAGGAAGTATGATAGGAAAGAATGATATTGAAACACAAACTGTATCTGAAGAAGTAGCTAGGGGATTTATGGAAGAAGATAAAGCAATAATAGAAAGTAAAAAGATGAAAGTGGTCGAGCGAAGAATCAACGGTCAAGATGGTAGAGAAATAATAGAAGAAACTATAAAAGTACCTGTGATAGATGAACAAGGTCAAGTATGGGGAATAGTAGGTATATCTAGTGATGTTACTGAAAAAACAGAACTAAAAGAAAAACTAATGAAACTTAGCTTTACAGATAGTTTAACAGGGGTATACAATAGAGCTTGTTTTGAGGAGAAAAAAGAAGAATTAAATAATATCGAACATCTTCCTATAGGAGTTATAATGGGAGATGTTAATGGTTTAAAAGTTATAAATGATACATTTGGTCATCTTGAAGGAGATAGATTATTAAAGGAAATGGCTAAGATATTAAAAAGTGTAACTAGAGAGGAAGACTTCATATTTAGGTGGGGTGGCGATGAATTTGTTATACTTATACCAAATTGTGATGAACAAAAATGTGAAGAAGCGATATCTAAAATAATTGATGAATGTGAAAAAGGTGACTTTAATCTTATTGACATGAGTATTTCTTTAGGATCATCTATAAAAAATTGTTTAGGTGAAGATATTTATACAAATCTCCAAGAAGCAGAAGAAAAGTTATATAGACAAAAGCTTTTAAATTCTAAAAGTGTAAGAAATTCCATAATATTTTCATTAAATAAATCTCTTCAAGAAAAAAATTTAGAAACTGAACAACATACTCAAAGACTAACAAATTATGCAATCAAAATAGGAAAAAGGTTAGGATTTACAACTGCTCAATTAGATGAACTAGAATTAGTAACAAAGTTACATGATATAGGAAAAATAGGTATCAGTGAAGAGATACTCTTAAAAAAAGGAAAATTAACTGAAGATGAATTTAATATAATAAAATCTCATACAGAAAAAGGGTACAGAATACTTCAAACATCAAGTGAACTATCACATGTTGCTATAGGTATTCTCGCACATCATGAAAGATATGATGGTAAAGGGTATCCACTGGGCCTTAGAGGAGAAGAAATTCCTATTATGGCTAGAATAGTAAATATAGTAGATTCTTATGATGCTATGACTAATGATAGAGGATATAATATAGTAAAAAATAAAGAAGATGCTATAAAAGAAATGATGTATTGTAGAGGTACCCAATTTGATCCTAAGATTACAGATATATTTATAGATATAATAAGCAAAGAAAAATAAAAGTATAGTAATACATAAAGTCAAAGATATATATACTTTAACTAAGATTAATATATCTTGGAGGAGTATAAAATGAGAATGTATACAAGAAAAAAAGGCCACAAAAAAGGTTCAGAAAGTAGTGTACCAAATGTACTCGCATTTACAGTAATAAGGAACTTTTTAACAGATAATAGTTATAAGGATATGAGAAAAGAGTATTTTATAAATAACTTAAGCAGCAATCAAGTAAATCAAGCTATGAAGGACATAAAGTGGTTATTTAAGGAATATAAAGGGCTAGATGTAGTTACAATTGAAGATACTTTTGGTGATACAAATAAATTTATATTATGAGTATTTAGATACAAATATTATCAAATAATAATCTAGAGTAAGCTAGTAGATAATTTCTGCTAGCTTATTTTAAAATATACAAAAAAGGTTTATTATATAAGATATAAATACATAGGAGATAATATAATGATTGTTGGAGTTATATCAGATACACATGGACTTTTGAGAAAAGAAGTGTTAGCTAACTTAAAAAATTGTAATCTTATAATTCATGCAGGTGATATAGGAAATATAAAATTACTCAGAGATTTAGAAAATATAGCTAAAGTAAAGGCAGTAAGAGGTAATTGCGATAAAGATATAGAAAGTTTAGATATCAAGGAAAAAGAAATATTAAATGTATTAGGTAAAAAAATATATTTAATACATAATATAAAAGATAAAGATATAGACTTAAAGAATCAGGATTTTGATATCGTTATATATGGTCATTCCCATAAATTATCTATAACTAAAGAAAGAAATACAATATATATAAATCCGGGATCAGTAGGGCCAAAAAGGTTTAAGCTACCTACTACTATGGTAAAATTATATATAGATTCTAACGAGGAAGTTTTAAATATAATAGATAATGAATTAATAAAATTTGAAGATATATATGTAGAAATTATAAATATCTAAAAGTAAATTAAATAAACTATTAGAGAGGATAAAAATATGTTTGGTTATGTAAAAGTTAATAAAATGGACCTAACATTTAGAGAATATGAGCATTATAGAGGATATTACTGTGGGTTATGCAAATATCTAAAAGATAATCATGGAGAGATATCAAGACTATCTCTAAATTATGATATAACATTTTTAATATTGGTTTTAACTTCAGTATATAGACCTAAGTCTTTGGTTATAGAAGAAGGATGTATAGTAAATCCATTCAAAAAGAAAAAGAAAATAACAAATGAAATTACAGAGTATGCAGCAAGTATGAATGTGCTTCTGACATATTATAAATTAGAAGATAATTTAAGAGATGATAATGGTATAAAAGATAAATTAGCATATAGTATATATAAGAAAAAGCTTAAATTAGCTTATGAAAAATATCCCAAGAAAGCTGATATAATAAAATCTCAGCTAGATCATTTATATAAATTAGAAAAAGAAAATAATACTAATATAGATATGGTATCGAATACTTTTGGAAATCTTATGGCAGAGATTTTTGCGTATAAAGAAGATGAGTTCGAGGATGATTTAAGAAGAATTGGATTTAATGTAGGTAAGTATATATATATACTTGATGCTTATGAAGATTTAGAAAAAGACTACAAAAAAGGTAGGTACAATCCATTTATAGAATATATAAATAAAAAAGATGAACTAAAAACAAGAGTAGATAAACTTATAAGCATGTCTTTAGGAATGTTGTCTAATAGTATAGATAATTTGGATATAAAGATAAATAGAGGAATAATAGAAAATATAGTGTATTCAGGAGTATATCTTAGATACCAAAATATATTAGAAAAAGGGTGTGAAGTAAATGTACAGTAATACTTATAATAATGAAATGTTTAGCCCCATAATTAAGTTAATGAATAACAAAGATTTTGAAAAGGCACATGAGCTATTAAATAAAATGAAAGATAGATGTGCAAATTGGTATTACCTAAATGGAGTATCTGCTATGAATATAGGATACTATGAAGAAGGTGAAGAATGTATAAAAAAAGCTAATGCCATAGAACCTGGTAATCCTGAATATGAAAAAGCTTTAAAACAATACAACTTCTACAGAGATGATTATAGAGATAGATCATATAGATACAACAGAAGAAGACGTTCAGACCTAGACGGTTGCTGTTGTTGTTGCTGTGATGATTGTTGTTGCTGTTGTGGAGATGATTGTTGTGAAGATTGTATGAAGCTATGGTGTTTAGATTCTTGTTGTGAGTGCTGTGGTGGTGACTTGGTAGATTGCTTCTAAGGGTATTAATATGAGTAAAAAAATAGCTTTAGGAGGAGTTTTATTAGCAATAAACATAATTTTATTAATGCTTATAAATATAATACCTATAAATACATTATTTTTAATGGGAATTGCCTCACTAGTAATTTCTATAATTATAATGGAGTTTGGTCCTAAAATGGGAGTTGTATTTTATTTAGGAGTGTTTACACTAAGCTTTTTTGTTATGGCTAATAAGTTTCAATGGATTTTATATATATTTACTTTTGGATTGTATGGACTATTCAAATATATAATAGAACAAGATAGATCAATATACATTGAATATATATTAAAATTAGTATTTGCCAATATTTCAATAGGCATTGTGTTTTTTATAATAAAAGAATTTGTATATATACCTATAAATATTTTTACAATAGTGTTTTTTGAAGTCACATTTTTAGTATATGACCATATTTATAGTTTGTTTATAGAGTATTACAATAATAAGCTTAAAAAAATATTAAAAAATATATAAATTTATAAAAAGGAGCATCTTAGAATGATTATATCAATCTAAAGATGCTCCTTATTTTATAAATTTTATTATATAAATTTAGCGAGAATACTTCATAGAATACAATTAGTTTCTATCTAACTATATTAAAAAATTCTCTTTGCTTTTCACTAATTTTTGAGTCACACTTAGAACAGTGATAAGACTTAGATATATTAGAAAATTTACCTAGATTATTATCAAATGACATTTTAGACTTATCTGTGATTCCAACTACAGTTAAATTTGAACCACAATTCGTACAATTTTGTATAGAACATAATTCATTTAAGCTCTCAATAGATATATCCTTAAGATCTTTATTACAATTGCAGCACACTACTAAGTTAGATAGTTTTCTAGAAACTTCTATGGGTTTATCATTTTCTAATGAATATTTATACTCTATAGACTCAGAAACTCTATACCCAGATTCAAAAATATTGTGATTACAATGATCACAAAGATATCTAGGAAAATATTTATTTCCTTTATTGGCATTTGAATTAGATGTAGAATCGTCTATTTTTTTCACTATTGTATCTTTATCAATATTATTACAAGATGAAGAAGCTTCAAGATAGTTAAGTATATCTAAAGACTTATTTTGTTTTGCTATGAAAATAAGATGTTCTTTTATATTAGGATAATCATTATTTCTAGAAGGTGCATTTAGGTCTATAAGGTTATTGCTTATAGCATGTTCTACTATTGATTTATAATTATATTTAATAGCAAAGAACAGCACCATTTCATCGAAAATATTATCATTTACTTTTCCTGAAAACTCAATCCACAAGTCAGGTGATTCAAGATATAAGTTTTTACTAAGCTTTTCTATAGAATCTTCTAAGTTTTTACTTGAATTATTTTCTTTAGAATTCATATTAACCTCCTTTAATAAGTTAAAAAGTCCAAGAATTATTATATCAAGGACTTTTCAAATATTTATTATTGAAAATTATCTAAATTCGATAATTAAATTTATGTTATATACTAAGGATATCTACATTCGGAGAAAGTGAATATATTATATCTTTTCTTTCGACTACTATTTTAGCAGCATTAGATATAACAGGATCTTTTGCTATATGATTTAGAAGTTCTTTAGTTGGATTTATAGCTATAGGGTTGCCAACTCTTCTTAACATATTAATATCACCATTTGTATCTCCGTAAGCATAAGAAATAGATAAGTCTATATTATATTTTTTTACGAAGTCATCAATAGCAGTGTTCTTACTTTTAGAGTCCCACATAGGAATTACTGTGCCATTGAACGTTCCATTTTCAAAAACATAATTACTTCCTATAAAATCAGTAACATTATATTTTTCAGCCATTTTTCCAACTAAGAAATCAGGACTACCAGATATAAATATTACTATGTGATTATTTTCTAAGTGCCATTTTATTCTTGAACGAGTGTATTTATACACTCTATCTGATTTAAGCTTTATAACTTGGTCACTAGTAAAATCAATATAATTTTTATCAAGTCCAATTAGAGATTCTACATATAAATTACAAACATCATCTAGATAATCATCATAATTACCTTGTCTTTTATCCCAATTCATAAAAGCATCTCTTGCATTATCGTACCATGCTTTTTGATCTATTATGTCATACTTAATGAGCTTTTTAAAATGTTCAACCATAAGAGAGTCTCTATATAGAGTACCATCTATATCAAAAAAAGCTGCTATATTTCTCATTAATATCACCTCTATTAAACATTTATTTTATTATATTACAAAATTTATTTAAGTTGTGAACTTATACAAAATAAATTTAAATTTTTTTTGGTAGATTTTATTATTTTATATTATAATTTATAGTTAATAGTTAAAATCTAATTGTAAAATATCTTATGAGATTATATGTTATTTATAACATATGTATTAATAAGAAATTATATTGATATTAAAAAAATTTATTAAATAAATATCTCCAATAAGGAAGTGATTTTGTGAAATTCAAATATGCAAAGGTAACCAATTCTAGATTAATGGGAAGTATGGGACTTTTAATAATATGGCAAGAAAAAAATGATAAGATATATCAATACTTTTTGTTAGATTCAGAAGGACTTGGGTTAGCAGACTATGTAAGCTTAAAAAATCCTACTATAGAAGAATCTCATAGAGAAGAAGAAAGGTTAATGGGTGGATTGGGAGCTGATAGAATAGATATATCAGAAGAAGAAGCTTTATTTCTAGTTAATTACTATGGAAATAAAAATTCTTACTATGAAAAAACATTACCAGGAGAGGTAAAAGAGTATATAGATATTATAGAAAATTATGAACCAAAATTAAAACTTGAAGACATATATCCTAAAATTTGCAAGAAAATTACTGATGAAGTAGAATTTATAAATTATATGACTATGAGATTTATAGCATGGGATAGAGAAAGCTTAAGATATTTCTCAGGAAGTGAAGAAATAAGTAATATGCATATTACAAATATAAATGGAACACTCCTAAAAAATAAAGTAATACCAAAAGGTAATGAAAGGTATATAAGTGAAGCACTTTACGAAGATAGTGATGGATATTATATATGTAGAATAGCTTTTAGTATATCAAAAGAAGAAAATGGATTTAAGATAAACTCTATTTTAGTAGGAGATAAAGAAGGAATTTTTGACTTTGAAGTTTTTGATGAAATATCAAAAGAAGAGTTTGTAAGCATTTATAGATTGAAAAATAAGGAAGAGTTTATAGAAAAGTTTTATATGGATAATCCATTTTTATTAAGAAGTGATATGGAAGATGGGACATTCTTCACTAGATTTAATTTTGATAACCATCATGTAGCAAAAGAAGTGTACCTTATAAGTAATGACATAAAAGCTATTTATTATCAAATAGGTAATGAGTTTTTTGTAGGAACTTACAATAATAGAGATAAAAAATATATAAACAAATTACTTCAATGTAATTATTCTGACTATATAGAGATTAAAGAAGAAATGTATTTTGAGGAAAATGTACTTTATGATTTCGTAGAATCTGGTGCAGATGACTTTGATTATTTCTTAGAATAGTAAATTATTGATAAAAAATAAAGCCACGACTTAACTGTCAGTGGCTTTATTCTGTATTTATAATATTGGGGGAATATTATGAGGAATACATTATTATTTTGGACAAGTTTTAAAATTTTATAACAATTAAATTAAAAAAATTTACATTTCTTCCTCATCAAATTCTTCCATGTTTATTTGAGGCATCATACCCATCATCATATAAGGATTATACATCATGCCTGGCATCATAGGCATCATCATATTAGGCATCATAGGCATACAACCCATCATCTGGGGCATCATAGGCATACTACCCATCATATTAGGCATCATAGGCATGTTACCCGGCATCTGAGGCATCATATTCATATCTTGATCCATATACATAGTTTCCATATCCATATCATCAAAATAGAAATCATTATCTAACATTGCATATTGATTATCCATCACAGGATAATTGATATAAGGATTCATATAAGTCATATAGTACCCAGAATTACCGTAGTCCATTGGACGTTGATTATAATAAGGATTAACATACATCATAGGATCTATATAAGGTGTAGGGTATATATAATTAGGATCCATATCTCCATTTTGTTTGTGTGAGAAATTATCAAAACTCATAGTAAATCATCCCTCCTAAAGTATTACTTACTAAATAACAATTCACTTTAATAATATATATATTACTAAAAATGCTATTATGTGCATTTTATAAAAAAATAGTTAATATTAGTTGCAAAAATTTGGACATGGGCATATAATTATATATATGAACAATTATTCATATATTGTTATTAATTTGGAGGAATTAAGATATGAGTAAAAATATAAATGAAAAATTAAACTCGTGCAATTGCGAAGAGGTTCATGAAGATATAGTAAAAAGAGCTCAGACATCAATGCCAGAAGAAGAGATGCTTTATGACTTAGCAGAGTTATTTAAGGTATTTGGAGATACAACAAGAGTAAAAATTTTATATGCATTATTTTCAAATGAAATGTGTGTATGCGATATTGCAAGTTTATTAGGAATGACTCATTCTGCAATATCTCATCAGCTAAGGGTACTAAAGCAAGCTAGACTAGTTAAATTTAGAAAAGAAGGAAAAGTAGTTTATTATTCTTTAGATGATTGTCACATAAGTAAGATATTTGATTGTGGTTTATGTCATATACAAGAAACATATAAACGATAGGAGGATTGGGTTATGGATGCTAGTAGCATAATTAGAAAAGAGCTGATTCTAGGTGGATTAAACTGCGCTCATTGTGCAGAAGTAATAAATGAAAAAGTATCTAAACTAGAGGGTATAGAATCATCAAATCTAAACTTTATAAATAAAAAGCTTGTATTAAACATACAAGAAGGTGTAAATGAGGAAGAAATTATAGAAAAGGCTATAAAGATAATAAATGACACAGAACCAGGATTAGATATAGAAATAGTCTCAAATTCTAAAGTCATTAAAAGGGAATTAATATTAGGTGGATTAAATTGCGCTCATTGTGCAGAAGTAATAAATGAAAAAGTATCTAAGTTAGAAGAAATAGATTCTTCAAATTTAAATTTTATAAACAAAAAACTTACAGTAAATATAAGAAAATCTTTTGATGAAAAAGAGACTATAAATAAAATAGTAGGAATAGTAAATGCAACAGAACCAGGTTTAGACATACAAATAAAAAATGAAAATGGTAATGTTAAAAAATCAGAAGTTAAAGAAGAAAAGAATGATATAAATAAAAAAGATATAATAAAGTTAGTAATAGGGTCATTAGTATATATATTTGGAATATATCAAATTGCAACTGGATTTGAAAGTAAACTTGCAGATGCGATGTTTATAATAGCATATGTAATAGTAGGTGGAGAAGTTTTATTAAAAGCACTAAAAAATGCTATAAGAGGTCAAGTGTTTGATGAAAACTTCTTAATGTCTATTGCAACAATTGGAGCATTAGCAATTGGTGAATTACCAGAAGCAGTAGGAGTTATGCTTTTCTATCAATTAGGAGAATTCTTACAAGGTATAGCAGTAGGAAAATCAAGAAGATCTATAACATCACTTATGAAGATAAGACCAGATTATGCAAACTTAAAAGAAGGATCAGAACTTAAAGTAGTTTCTCCTGAAGAAGTTAAAATAGGCGATGTAATAGTTGTAAAACCAGGAGAAAAAGTTCCACTAGATGGTGTAGTTATAGATGGATACTCAATGGTAGATACATCTGCACTTACAGGAGAATCTGTATTAAGAGAAGTATCAAAAGGAGAATCTGTATTATCAGGATTTATAAATAAAAATGCCTTATTAACTATAGAAGTTACAAAAGGATTTGAAGAATCAACAGTTTCTAAAATATTAGATTTAGTTGAAAATGCAAGTAGCAAAAAATCTAAAACTGAAAACTTTATAACTAAGTTCTCAAAATATTATACACCAGCAGTAGTTATAGGAGCTGTTTTAGTAGCAGTTGTACCTCCAATTATAATACCAGGAGCTACATTTAGTGAGTGGCTATATAGAGGTTTAGTATTTTTAGTAGTATCTTGTCCATGTGCATTAGTTTTATCTATACCACTTAGTTTCTTTAGTGGAATAGGATTTGCATCTAAAAATGGTATATTAATAAAAGGAAGTAACTATTTAGAAGCACTTAGAAATGTTGACACAGTTGTGTTTGATAAGACAGGAACACTTACAAAAGGTGTATTTAATGTAACTAAGGTTAATGCAGTTGGAATATCTGAAGAAAAATTATTAGAGTACGCTGCTTTTGCAGAGGCAAACTCTAATCATCCAATAGCAAAATCAATATTAAGTTACTATGATAAAAAAGTAGATTTAGACAAAATAACTAGTTATGAAGAAATAGCAGCTTATGGAATAAAAATAAATTACAATAATGAACTTATTTTAGCAGGTAACGAAAAATTAATGAAAAAAGAGAATATATTCTATTCTAAAGCTAAAGAAGTTGGAACAGTAGTTTATATAGCTGTCAATCAAATATATAGAGGATATATAGTAATATCAGATGAAGTAAAAGAAGATAGTAAAAAAGCTATAAAAAATCTAAAATCATTAGGAATAAAAGATGTTGTAATGTTAACTGGTGATAATGAAAAAGTAGCTACAGCTATAGCAAAAGAGCTTGGAGTAGATAAAGTATACTCAAATCTACTTCCTAATGAAAAAGTAGATAAGCTAGAAAAAATATATGAAGGAAAATCAGAAAAAGAAAAAGTTATATTTGTTGGAGATGGAATAAACGACGCTCCAGTTTTAGCTAGAGCTGATATAGGTATAGCTATGGGAGGATTAGGTTCAGATGCTGCTATAGAAGCTGCCGATGTAGTTTTAATGACAGATGAACCAAGCAAAATTTCTAAAGCAATAGAAATAGCAAACAAAACTAATAAGATAGTATGGCAAAATATAATATTTGCATTAGCTGTAAAAGCTATAGTTTTAATATTAGGAGCAGGTGGAGTTGCTACTATGTGGGAAGCTATATTTGCAGATGTTGGTGTTGCATTAATAGCAGTATTAAATGCAATGAGAGCTATGAGATAGAAGTAAAAAACGAACTCAATTGAGTTCGTTTTTTTTATTTAAAGTATATTTTATATATTAATTAAGAAAAATAAGAATTGTAAGGTTTATTTAAGATTAATTTTACAGAAATTTAAATTTATTTATATATAATGAATAAACATATGTGAAAAATAAAGTATACATATTAAAAATTTATTATGAAAAAATGATTTTTAGAAGAAATTACAAAAGGAGAAATAAACCATTAATGAAGAAAAAACCTAGTAAAGCACTTATAATAATCTCAACTATTATAGTTTTGTTAGTATTAACTGTACTAAGTAACATTGTATTAAATAAAGTATATAAGACTAAATATGAAGAATTTGATTCTGTAGATAAAGAAATGTTTGTACAGTTATCAAGTATATATAAACAATTTAATGAAAATGGTGAAAAACTATGGAACAATAAATATAAATTAAATAAGGAGCCTATAATTCTAATAAGAACTAATAAAGATAAAGGGATTATAAGAAAGTATGCCTATGCAGTTAACGTAAAAGGAATTGAAAAAAGCTTTCTTGCAAGGAAAATGAATATGCCTAAATCTTTAAATCTACCAGAAGTTTATAGAATAAGTAAGTTTGATATAAGTCTGATTTCAACCTGGGCGCCTTCAAATTTTGGTACTGTAGATATTAATGGTAAAAGTATTTTTTATTTTAAATATCACCCTAAAATGATAGAAAATCCAGAATTATATTTTGATTTCACTTCATTTTTATTACATGAATCATTCCATACATATAAGCAAAAAGATTGGACATATGATAAAGGTGATGGAGAGTATATAGAAAATTATCCAGTAAATAAAGAAAACTATGCTTTAATGGGATTAGAATTCAAGTTTTTAGATAAATGCATGGAAACTAATAACAAAGAAGAAGTTAAGAAGTACCTAAAACAATGGACAACTGCACGTGCTTATAGATATAAAAAATGGCCACAGTTAGTAGCAGAAACAAACACAGAAGCAATAGAAGGAACTGCAAGATACATTGAATATAAATATAGTGATTTAACAGGAGGAAAGTTAACTGTACTTGCAAAAAAAGAAAGTCCATACCATGTTACATTTATGCAGGCATATGATTATATTGCAAATGGTCAAGCAGAATCGCCATCTTATTTAGAAAGATCAATGAAGTATGAAACGGGATCTGCTTTAGGGTTGGTAATGGATAAAATAGATATAAATTGGAAAAAAGGCATAGAAGATCGTAAAGATAAAAATGGAGAAACTCAATATAAAATACTAAAGAAATACTTTAACATCTCAGATAAAGATATTACAGAAGATAAAATAAATCAGATAAAAGAAGAAAATGATTATAATGAATTACTAAAACAAGGACAAAAAATAGTTGATTTAGTAAATAACAATAATTAAAAAAATATATAAATAAGAGCAAAGTTATGCAAAAAATAGCTTTGCTCTTATTTATTTTGCCAGATAATTTATATTAAATAAGAAAAATTTGAATTGTAAGGTTTATTTAAGATTAAGTTTATGATGGTGTAAATCTAGATATATATAATAAATTTGTAATCACAAGAGAGGAGAACAAACATGTTAAGATGGGAATTAAAAAAAATAGTTAAAAATAAAACCTCAATAATAGCACTTATACTTATGGGACTTTTATTTATACAAATTGGATTTGTAAAGCCTATGTTAGAAACTCAAAATGAATATTTCGATGAAAGTAAAAATGAATATATAGTAGACAAAAGACCAGTAGATGTAATAGCACAGGAAAAATTAGACAATAAAGTAAATGAGATAAAATCGATTGCTAATAAGAATACTCATGGCTTAAAAGATAAAAATGAAAAGCAAATTAGCAAAATGTCAAAAGAAAAGCTAAGTAAAGATAATGGTAAAAAATATAAAGACGTAACATTCTATCAAGTATTTGAAAATAGAGCAACTTTTCCTTTAGCTACACTACTGATTGTAGCTATAATAGTTACACTTTCTTCAAATTTATATACAGATGAAAGATTATCAAATGTAGATACTATAATCTTATCATCTAAAAATAAATATAAAGCTTTAAATTCAAAGCTTTTAATATCAATAATTTTACCAATTATTGTTTATGCAATTTATTTAATTGCAACTTTTATAGCAACATATATTCAATATGGGGCGCCGATGAATGGAGGCTTACAAGCATATAGAATATCTAGTATGGCAAGTTTAGTTAGAGAAAAGAGTATTGTTCAATATATAGCATCTGAAGTAGGAGTAATATCTTTAGTATTTATAGCTATATCAATATTCTCAGCTTTATTTTCATTTATAACGAAAAACTCGATACAATCTATATCTTGTTCGATTTTATTTATAGCTATGGGAAAAATACTGGTATTTTTTAAATTTTTACCTTATGAATTAATGCTGATAATACACCAATGTAGTTTTATAGATATACTTTCAAAAAATAGTTTTATATCTACTGCATATATGGGTCAAATTAAATTATTTTCAATGAATTTTGACTTAGTTATAACTTGTTTAAGTACATTAGGATTAATAATTGTATCTGGGATACTACTAAATGTTTACGTATTTAAGAAAGTACTAAATAGATAAATAAAAATATGGAGGAAGTAAAAATGAATAAATTAGAAATTGTAAATTTAACTAAAACATATAAACATAAAAATGCAAATGAAAATATAAGTTTAACTTTAAATAGTGGAGTATATGGTTTATTAGGTCCTAATGGAGCTGGTAAATCAACTTTAATGAAACAATTAGCAACTATAACAACACCAAGTAGCGGGAAAATATTATATAACGAAAAAGATATAGTATCTTTAGATGATGAATATAGAGCTTTAGTTGGATATTTACCACAAGATTTTGATGCATATAAAAACTTTAAAGCGAGAGAGTTTTTAATGTACATGGCGGCGCTTAAAGGAATGAATAATAGTGAAGCTAAGAAAAAAGTAGATGAGTTATTAAAATTAGTAGGTCTTTATGAAGTAAGAAATAAGAATGTGTCTAAGTTTTCTGGAGGAATGAAAAGAAGAGTTGGTATAGCACAGGCATTACTGAATAACCCTAAGATATTAATATTAGATGAACCAACAGCAGGTCTTGACCCTCAGGAGAGAACTAGATTTAGAAATTTATTATCAAATATAGGAACGGAAACAATAGTAATACTTTCAACTCATATAATTTCTGATATAGAGTCAGTAGCTAAAGAAACTATTATGATAAAAGATGGTAAATTACTTCTAAAAGGAACTCATAGAGAAATTTTAGAAGACATGAAAGGTAAAGTATATACAATAACTACAAAAAATGAAAGTGAAGTAAATGAGATTCAAAGAAACTACAAAGTAGTAAGTATAAATCGTGGTGTTGAAGATACTCAACTAAGAATAATAAGTGATAAAGCGCCATCATATGAAAATACAAAACTAACAGAACCAAGATTTGAAGATGTTTACATGTTCTATTTTGAGTTAGAAGATGCAAGGGAGGTATAATCATGTTCTCAGTTGTCAAGGCAGAGATAAAAAAGAATTTTAAGTTTGGAGTAATTATTGTTTGGATGTTAACAATATTTTTAGCATATAGCTCTACTTATAATTTTGATATTAATGAGACATATGCAAATTTATTTTCTAAATGGTTTGGCCTTGCTCCATTTATGGGATTAACTATGTTTATGATGTTTTCAGGAAGTTTTATTATAGAGTATAATTCAAACATGGATGGATTGATAAAAGCTACAAAAAATGGTAAGAAACAGTTAGTTATAAGTAAATTTATAGCAGCTGGAGTAAGTGCTAGCATAGTAAATCTTTCAATATTATATACAATGGTATTAAGAGCATTAGTATCCTTAAACTTTAAAGGATTAGATACTCCATTAAAGAATTTATGGTACTTTGGAAATAGCGGATCTAATATAACAGTAATTCAAATGATATTAATGATGACTATCAACATAATAATAGGATCATTCTTACTAGCAGCTTTAGGATTATTTTTATCATCTATAAGTAAAAATGCAATAGTACCATTTTTAATAGGTGGAGCATGTATGGCAATACCTTACTTTATGGAGGCTAGAGGTATGGTTAGTAATATTTTAGAATGGCCTATATTAGGAATGTATGCAACTCCAATTATAAGATATAAACTACCATTAAGTATATGGGCTGTATTTATAGGGACAAGTGTAGTGGGAGTAGTATTATTTTACAATTTAGCTAAGAGAAGTTTTTTAAGTGAAAGATAATATATAAATATAAATAATTTAGAAATAATAAAAAGAAAAGCAAAACATTAGTTATGCTTTTCTTTTTTCATTAGAAATAAAAGTTATAAAATATGGTATAAATTAAATATAAAAAAACGTAAAATTAAAATAACGTGTAGTAAAAAATTTTATCATAGCGATAGGAGGGTTTTAAATGGAGTCCTTAATAAGAAAAAGTAAGATATTAGTAGTAGATGACGAAGTAGAGATATTAAATTTAATAAAAAAGGCACTTAAAAAAGAAGGATTTGAAAATATTTATATAGCTGATAATGGAACTAATGGATTAGAAATATTCAAAAATGAAAATCCAGATTTAGCCATACTAGATATTATGCTTCCGGATATCGAAGGATATGATGTATGTAAAAAAATAAGACAAACATCAGACATACCAGTATTATTTTTATCAGCGAAAGGAGAAGAATTAGATAAATTAGTAGGGTTATCTATAGGTGCTGATGATTATATAACAAAGCCATTTAGCATAAAAGAACTAGCACTTAGGGTAAAAATTCAACTTAGAAGAAGTAAGAAGCAATTTAATATAGAAGAAAAAATAAATAATAATATTATAAAAGTAGGGCCATTTGAAGTGAATGAGCAGACTTTAGAGGTAAAGAAAAATGGAGAATTATTAGAATTAAAGCCTAAAGAATTAAAGATGTTTATGTATATGGTAAAACATAAAAATCAGATAATAAGTAAAGAAAAGTTTTGTGATGAAGTATGGGGAGATGATTTTATAGGATATGATAATACCATAATGGTTCATATAAGAAGACTGAGAGAAAAGATTGAAGATAATCCTTCAAAGCCAGAATATATAATAAATGTAAAAGGGCTTGGATATAAGTTTTTAGTAAAAGAATAGATAGCTAAGGATGATTTAGTATGAAATGGAAATTGACTTTAAAGTACCTTTTATCAACTGTAATAGTAGCTATGATAGTTGTTCAATTAAATATAGCTATAGCTATTTTTATATCTGTTATGATAAATGCGGATTCTTCACAAAATGGACATGGAATATTTAATAATGTAGAGGCATTTGTAAGAGATTTTAATAAAAATATTTTTAATGATACAGATGATATAAATAACGTTTATGTGAATGATAAAGGTAAAGAAATATTAAAAAAAGATAAAATGTGGATACAAATATTAGACAGTGATGGAAGTGTAATTTACAAGTATAATGCACCTAATAATATCCGAAATAAATACACACCTGTTCAGTTAATAAATACATATAAATATGCTGGAGTAGAAGATAATAAATCTACAGTTTTAGTTGCTGAAAAAAATATAAATAATTACTCATATACATACCTAATTGGATTTCCAATGAACAAGGTGAGTAGAACTAGTATAGTTACTGAATCTGAGTCATTAAGAAATATAATATCAAAAGTTATATTGGCGATTATAATAGTAGACTGTATAGTAGCTACAGTGATAGGGTATATATTTAGTAAATCTTTAACTAAACCTGTAAAAAGTATAATTGGTGGAGTTGAAGATCTAGCTGGTGGAAACTATGAATCATATTATAAAGAAAAAGGAATATACAAGCCAGTATTTAATAAATTGAATAATTTAGCAGACACATTAAAATCAAATGAAAGAGAAAGAAAAAAAATCGAATCCATGAGAAATGAGTGGATAGCAAATATCTCTCATGATATAAAAACACCTTTAGCATCTATAAAAGGATATGCAGAATTAATGTCTAGCGGATATGATATAGAAGTAGATGAAGTATCTCAATATGCAGAGATTATAGATAGTAAGGCAAACTATATAAAAGAATTAGTTGATGATTTAAATTTAACTATGAAGCTAAAAGATGGATATTCAAATATATCCAGGGAAGAAAAGAATATAGTATCACTGGTTAGAGGATGTATTATAGATATACTTAACAACCCTAAATATAATAATGTATATATAGATTTTAATTCGAAAGAAGATAATATAGTATTGAAAATAGATGAATTACTAATGAAGAGAGCAATAAATAACCTCTTATACAACTCTATTATTCACAATAATGAAGATGTAAGTATAAAAGTAAATATAATTTTGGATGAAAAGACACATATAATTATTGAAGATAATGGAAGGGGAATATCTGAAGAAGATCTTAAGTATATATTTGAGAGATATTATAGAGGAACTAATACAGGTTATGCTCATAAAGGATCAGGCTTAGGTATGGCCATAAGTAGAGATATTGTAAAGGCTCATAATGGAGATATAAAAGTAGAAAGCAATATAGGTAGTGGTACAAAAATAGAAATAATACTTTAGATAAATAAAAAAGGAGACTAATCAAAACTGATAGTTCTCCTTTTTTATTATATGACAAAATTAAATACACAGAAAAAATGAGTTAAACTTCCAAGCATTATAAATATGTGGAAGATTTCGTGAAAACCTAAGTATTTAAATTCTAAAAATTTTGGTTTAGTTGCATATATTAAAGCTCCTATAGTATAAAAAACTCCACCTAATACAAGTAAAGAAAGTCCATGGAATGATAAAGCTTTATATAATGGACTAATAAGAAATATAGAAATCCATCCCATAGCAACATATATAGCTGTTGAAATCCATCTAGGGCAGTTAAACCAAATTAATTTAAAAGATATGCCAGCAATAGCAGTAGCCATTATAACTCCAAATAAAATCCATCCAGTAGGACCATCTAAAGCTATCAAGCAAAATGGTGTATATGAACCTGCTATTAAAACAAATATCATAGCGTGGTCTAATCTTCTTAAAAATCCTATTACCTTATCACTAGAAATAACTAAATGATAAGTTGCAGAAGCTGCATATAGAAGAATCATACTTAATCCAAATATTATTACAGCTGTTAGCTCTAAAGTAGATGGGGTATTTAATGTTGTTTTTATTACCAATGCTAGTAGACCAATAAAGGATAAGATTGCACCAGCAAGGTGTGTGAAACCATTAATTGGCTCTCTAAGATAATTATTCATAATTTACCTCCATAAATTAAAGTTGAATATATAATTCATTTTAAACGTTTTTACATAAATAAGTAAATAAACCAACAAATTATAACAAAATTAGTATCTGGTTTTAATACTATATTACTATTATACTCTAATTTGTAAATGTATATATACTTTAAAAAAATTTTTCAATAAAAAATAAAACCAAATTAACTGGAAATTCTCTTAAATACAAGAGTTTTGGATATATTAATTTATGTTTAAAATATAAATAATAATAATTTTTTTAAAAAAGTTTTAAAAAAGTGTTGACGATATAAATGTAAGGTGATATAGTATTACTTGTCCTTAAGAAAAGGGCAAAAACGAAAATGAACTTTGAAAATTAAACAGTAGGTTAATTTATATAACTGATTCTTAAAAGAATCGAAAACAAACCAAGCCAGATATTCAGATAATGATAGTCTGAGCAGGTAACAACTTTTATTTGAGAGTTTGATCCTGGCTCAGGATGAACGCTGGCGGCGTGCCTAACACATGCAAGTCGAGCGATTTACTTCGGTAAAGAGCGGCGGACGGGTGAGTAACGCGTGGGTAACCTGCCCTGTACACACGGATAACATACCGAAAGGTATGCTAATACGAGATAACATGTTTTTATCGCATGGTAAAAATATCAAAGCTTTTGCGGTACAGGATGGACCCGCGTCTGATTAGCTAGTTGGTAAGGTAACGGCTTACCAAGGCGACGATCAGTAGCCGACCTGAGAGGGTGATCGGCCACATTGGAACTGAGACACGGTCCAAACTC